>JAGCDD010000009.1 GCA_017651345.1 Bacteroidales bacterium
ATAAATTATGAAACCAAGTATAGTTTTTGAAAAAATCGCCAAAGGCTTTATGATAGCATCCGTCGCAGTGGTTTTTGTGATGGTGGCGAGCATTATATATACGATTTTTAAACGCGGATTCGGCTGCATAACGTGGGAGATGGTTTCATCTCTGCCAAAAGGCGGATTCTATATCGGCGGCGAGGGCGGATTCTTGAACGCAACCGTCGGTTCGCTTTATATCGTAATTTCTTCAACGATTATCGGATTGATAATCAGCATCCCAATCGTATTTTACCTCAATGTTTTCAAATCGCAAAAATCGCGGCTTGCATATTGGACGAGGCTTGCTTTTGACGTGTTATATGGCATACCGTCAATTGTTTACGGTGCGTTTGCATTTTCATTGATGATTTATTTGGGAATCAGGACATCGCTTTTGGGCGGTATTATTGTAATTACGCTGTTGATAATCCCGATTTTGATGCGCTCGATGGACGAGGTGGCAAAGAATTTTCCACGCGATTTGTTGGAGGCATCGTATTCGCTTGGAGCCACAAGATTGGAAACTATCGGTGTGGTTCTCAGACAGATAGCACCCGGAATTGCAACTGCAACTTTATTGTCGGTTGGTCGTGCAATTGGCGATGCGGCGGGCGTAATGTTTACCGCAGGATTTTCGGATTCGATACCCTCAACACTTTCGCAACCGGCTGCAACATTGCCGCTTAGCATATTTTTCCAACTGAGCGCACCACAAGCCGCGGTTCAAAACAGAGCCTACGCCGCCGCGCTTGTACTAACCATTATAGTGTTGATAATAAGTCTTTTGGGACGATTTATCACAAACCGTTTTTCAAAACACAAACTTAACTAAACAGGAAATTATGTGGTTCAAAAATCTATTTTTGCGCAAATTTTTGGCGAGCGACAGCAACGAGGCTTTCGTTCCCGACGCCAAATTCAAACACCCCGAAACAGCGGCGGAAATCAAGGTTGAAAACTTCAACCTTTGGATTGAAAATGCGCACATACTCAAAGATATAAACGTTACAATTCCCGCCAACAAAATCACCTGTATAATTGGTCCATCGGGTTGCGGAAAGTCAACGCTTTTGAAATCATTCAACCGCTTGAACGATTCTATTGAAGGCATCAAAACCACCGGTTCAATAAAACTCGGCGATGAGGATATTGTAAATTGTTCGGCATCCGACCTCGTGGAACTCCGCCGCAAAATTGGACTTGTACCTCAGCGTCCTACGCCGCTCCCGATGTCAATAATGAACAACGTCGCTTACGGTTGCAAAATTCACGGTATCAAAAAGATACGACAACTCCGTCGCATTGTCCGTCATTACTTGAAAGTGGTAGGACTTTGGGACGAGGTGAAAGACCGTCTGCGTGCCCCAGCCGTGCGCCTTTCCATCGGTCAGCAACAACGACTCTGCCTTGCCCGCAGCCTTGCCGTTGAGCCCGAATTTATCCTCGCCGACGAAGCCACATCAGCCCTCGACCCCGTTTCGAGCCGCACAGTGGAAGACCTGTTCGTAAAACTCAAAGAACAATATTCCATCATTATGGTAACACATACTCTGCGTCAGGCAATGAGAATAGCCGATTACGTTGTTTTTATCTATTTGGGCGAAATTATTGAGGTAGGCGACGCAAAAGAGGTTTTCAAAAATCCTAAGCACGAACTCACCAAAAAATATTTGGAGGGCGCGTTTAGTTAGAATGAATTAAAAACGCAAGAAAAATACAACAAAAATGACACATCTCAACGAATTAGAAGCCGAATCAATTTATATCTTGCGCGAAGTGGCTGCGCAGTTCCAACGTCCCGCGATATTGTTTTCGGGCGGAAAGGATTCAATTGTGGTTACTCACCTGGCTTACAAGGCGTTCTATCCCGCAAAACTACCTTTCCCGCTTGTGCATATCGACACGGGACACAATTTTCAGGAGACCCTCGACTACCGCGACAACTTGGTGAAACGCCTTGGCGCAGACCTCATCGTAGGCTCTGTCCAAAAAAGCATCGACACTGGCCGCGTAAAGGAGGAAACAGGCTACAATGCATCGCGCAACGCCCTGCAAACCACCACTTTGCTCGACACAATCGAGGAATACAAGTTTGACGCTTGCATTGGTGGCGCACGCCGCGACGAGGAAAAAGCCCGCGCCAAAGAACGCATCTTTTCACATCGCGACGAGTTTGGACAATGGAACCCTAAAAACCAACGTCCCGAACTGTGGAACATCTTCAACGGCAAGAAAAACATGGGCGAACATTTCCGCGTGTTCCCAATCTCCAATTGGACTGAAATGGACGTTTGGCAGTATATCTACAAAGAGAAAATCGAGCTTCCGAGCCTCTATTACACCCACACCCGCAAATGTTTCTACCGCGACGGGCAGTGGCTTGCCGCCGAGCCGTGCATCAAACGCCGTCCCGAGGAAGAAGTGGTAGAAAAGAAAGTCCGCTGCCGCACAATTGGCGACATAACTTGCACAGGCTTAACGCTTTCCACAGCTCATTCCATTGAAGACATCATTGCAGAAACAGCCGCAACCCGCGTAACAGAACGTGGCGGTCGCGCCGATGACAAGCGCAGCGAAACAGCAATGGAAGACAGGAAAATAAACGGATATTTTTAAGGAAATCCTGTTCATAAAACAAAAATCCCGCCGCATGAATAAAATTCTACGACGGGATTTCTCATTTAATAAAATTAATTTCTGACATGAAGTCCACATTCCCTGTGATCGGGATTTTCCCACCACCAACGTCCGGAACGAATGTCCTCTCCTTCAGCGACTGCGCGTGTGCAAGGCTGGCATCCAATCGAGGGAAAACCCTTGTCATGAAGGCGGTTGTATGGCACATTGTTTTCTTTCACAAAACGCTTCACATCTTCCTCGCTCCAATCAATTAAAGGATTGAGTTTGATGATGTTATCATCCTTGTCATACTCCACAAGTTGCATATTTTTGCGCGTGACGGACTGTGAACGACGGAGACCAGTGACCCAAACTTTCAGCCCCTTCAAAGCACGTTTCAAAGGTTCTATTTTGCGGATTTGACAACAGAGATGACGCTTTTCGACCGATTCGTAAAAAAGATTGACACCATTCTCCGTGACCATCTGTTCAACTTTTTGGTAATCAGGGAAATACACCTGAATTTTTATACCATAACGCATATTTGTGTTGTCAATCAGAGAATACGTTTCAGGAAAAAACCTGCCAGTATCAAGAGTGAAAATCTTCGCAGATTTGTCGATTGAGCATATAATATGC
The DNA here is from genome assembly GCA_017651345.1 of Bacteroidales bacterium. Classification (GTDB taxonomy): domain Bacteria; phylum Bacteroidota; class Bacteroidia; order Bacteroidales; family UBA3824; genus UBA3824. Next base: position 3,283 of record JAGCDD010000009.1, read on the forward strand.
GTGAGGATTTGGTCTTCATAACTCAATGATGAAGACAAACCAATCTCGCCCTTATATACTGATAGAAAGTATTTTAGGACAGTTTCGGCGCTCTCGCCTGAAAATTTTTTATTGAGTTCTTCGATGATGTTTTCCATTTTTATAACAATGTTGGTTAAACATTGCAAAATTCTAAATATTCCACGAAATCCAATCGAAGCAGCCTGTGAAATATTACATTAAAAAAAATGGAGTTTTGCAGTTTAAGATTCTTCCCGACTACCCTACCCCATCACCTCACCTTAAAGCACAGCGAACCGAGGTCGTGGTTTTTGCCATCGGGGCCTTTGGCTTTGATGTTTTCAATGACAACTACACCGCCGGGAGATATTTGTTGGACAATTTTGACTTGATCTGCCGTTAAATTTGATGAGCGACTTTCAGCATTATTCGCAAATCCTTTCACATACGTGAGTAACGTGAACTCCGTGATTCCAAACTTGACATCAAAATCAAAATCATCAATCTTTGCTACAATGCGGGCATTGCTCAACATTGATTTGGAGATGTTGCCACTTGTTATCAAATTGTCGCCAACAGACAAATAGGCTTTGGGAGTTGGAATATTTTTGACACGGAATTTTTTGGTCAACAATACCTTGTAATCCTCTTTGGAAATGCAGGAAATGGTCGCTGTGCCAGGCACTTTTATGTTTGCAATCCAATCGGAACCAGATTTACGAAAGATAGCACCACTTGAAATTTCGGCGGTGAAAGAATCGGGGCTCATCCCCGCTATGTTGATTGAAACTGGATTGGAAACGCCGACGTACAAAATATCCATTTTCACGGAAGAAATATTGACATCAACATCGTCAAGTTGGGCATACGCACCGCTAACCATTGAAAATAACGCAATTAGCATTGCAATTATAGCAAATGTTATTTTTTTCATAATCAACCAAATTAAATCAGTTCAACATAAAACTTAATGCACCAAGGTCGCGTAACGAGCCATCAGGGCCTTTTGCTTTGATATTACTAATTATCACTTTACCACCTGATGATACTTTGGAAATCAACTTTTTTTGTTCGTCGGTATAACTTTCCGATTTGCTGTCGGCAGATTCTATAAAGCCTTTAATACAGGCACTTACAGTGAACTCAACAATGGAAAACTTGACATCATAATCAAAATCCTCCATCACCGCTTTTACCGGGCTTTTGAGGAGTGTTGATTTTGCAATTGAGCCGCCACGTTTGTTGTTAACCTTTGCGATAGGGTCTGGCACACGCTTGGTTCGGTAGGTTTTGCTCGTGATTTCCTTGCGCTGTCCATCAATATCGGCAAACACATTAATTGAAACTTCGCCAACAGAGCCTACTTTCACACTGTAATTGTTGGCACTTTTCCTTGCAATTGAGCCGTGACCAGAAATCGAAAAACCTAATTTTTCGGCTGGAATGTCCTTGACTTTTATCTCGATTGGATTTTCAACTCCAATATACAAAAACTCCATATTTGTTGCTGTAATTGAAGTGGAATGATTGGATTTTTGGGGATTTTGAGACGAAGAAAAATCCTCCACAAACACATCCTCACATACATCAACCTCCTCACACGCTTCATCAATCTCCAAATATGCAGGGTCAACCTCGCAAACTTGAACCTCCCATTCCTCGGAATCCTCCTTACTCTGTTCGTCCACAACTTCTTCCTGTGTTGTTTCGGGATCAACGGTTTTATTACGACCTTTGAAATACCACAAAAGAGTCGCAATCACCACAACACCACAAATCACGTAAAGCAAAATTGAAGATGAATTGTCTTCTTTGCGGTAATCGTCGCTTTTTTTCTGATAGTCTTTCATAACAATTTGGTTTTTTGTGTTAGAACTCGATGCCAAAGGTAAGAATTATTTTTGAAAATACAATTTGAAAACGGAGATTTTGATGTTTCGCAACAACATTTTTAATCATTGTAGGGACGTGGTGCGCCACGTCCCTACAAAACTATTTACTCCAACGCCTGCCTGAAATCCTCAATCAAATCTTCGGTGTCCTCGATGCCTGCCGAAACGCGAATCAACGTGTCGGAAATGCCGTTTTGTTCGCGGACTTCCTTGGGCACGGAGGCGTGGGTCATTATCGCGGGAATCTCGATGAGACTCTCAACGCCGCCGAGACTTTCCGCCGTGGCAAAGAGTTTGAGTTTTGAGAGAAAATTCTGCGCATCGTCCAATGTACCAACGAGTTCAAACGAGAAAATTCCACTTGAACCCGACGACTGAGCCTCAGCAAGAGCGTGTTGCGGATGCGATTTCAACAGCGGAAAATTCACACGTTTCACCTTGGGCGAACTCTCCAAAAACTCAGCCAAAGCCAAGGCATTTTTCTGATGCTGTTGCATACGCACGGCGAGGGTTTTGGCACCACGGAGGGTCAGATAACTATCAAACGGCGAAAGCACCGCGCCCACAGCGTTCTGATTATAAGCGAGTTTCTTGTAATAATCATCATTGTTGAGTACCACAGAGCCGCCAAGCACATCACTATGTCCGCCGATATATTTTGTGGTGCTGTAAACCACTATGTCTGCGCCCAAATCCAAAGGTCTCTGAAAATATGGCGACAAAAATGTGTTGTCAACCACGAGTATAAGCCCGTGTTTGTGAGCGATTTGCGCAATTGCACGGATGTCTGCCAATTTCATCAGCGGATTGGTGGGCGATTCGATCCAAATAAGTTTGGATTTTGGCGTGATTGCGTTTTCGATGTTTTCGGGTTTGGTGGCGTCCACGTAGGTTGCGGAGATGTCAAAATTCACAAAAACATTGCTCAAAAGCCTCCGAGTGCCGCCGTAGAGGTCGTCGAAACCAATCACATTGTCGCCCGCTTTCAGGAGCGAAATAATCACTGTGGACGCTGCCGCCAAGCCAGACGAAAACGCCAAACCATACTTTGCGCCGTCTAAGGCTGCAAGTTTTTCCTCCAATGCCTTGCGGGTTGGATTGAGGCTGCGTGTGTACTCGTAACCCGCTGTGGGTGAGTCGGCTCTGAGCCTTGCAAATGTTGTTGATAAATGAATCGGAACGGCCACATCGCCGCTTGCCCCGTCTCTGAAATCCGGCTCTTCACCATTGTGAATTGCCCTTGTAGAAAATGCTGTCATATTAATTACGAATTATGAATTACGAATTATGAATTACGAATTTTGAATTGTCAATTATTCAATTGTCAAGTTTTTCTCTTTGAGCCATTCGTCATTGAACATTTTGGAGAGATACTTGTTTCCGCTGTCGCAGGCGAGGGTTACAACTCGCTTAGGCTCAGTCTGTTCGCGGCAGTATTTGAGGGCGGCGGCAAGGAGCGTTCCTGTGGACGATCCCGCCAAAATTCCTTCCTCTCGGAGCAACAGTCGCGCCGCCGAAAAACTCTCTTCGTCGGTGATTTCGTATGCTTTTTTTACCAACGAAAAATCAGCGAGTTTAGGAATATAATCTTCGCCAATGCCCTCCACATACCAAGAACCGGCATCGTTGCGGAGTTTGTGGAGATTAACATAATCGGCTAATACAGAGCCTTTTGGGTCTGCAAGGATGAACTCGGTTTTGGGACTCACACGCTTAAAAAACGCCGAAAGTCCGCTCAACGTTCCCGACGAACCAACGCCAACAACCACTGCATCTACCTGATGGTCAAGTTGTTCCCAAATTTCGGGAGCGGTGGTGAGTTCGTGCGTTTTTGGATTGTCGGGGTTTTCAAACTGATTGATGTAGTAGCCTCCGCGCTCCTTGGCGATACGCTCGGCAAGGTCGTGGTAATATTCGGGATGACCCTTGCCCACATCGCTGCGAGTGATAACTACCTCAACGCCAAGGGCTTTGAGATGGTTGATTTTTTCGGTACTCATCTTGTCGGGAATCACAAGGAGCAACTTGTAGCCCTTCAAACGACTTGCAAGCGCGAGACCGAGCCCTGTGTTGCCCGCCGTAGCCTCCACAATAAGGTCGCCGGGATGGATTGAGCCACGTTTTTCCGCCTGAACAATCATATTCAATCCTGTGCGATCCTTGATGCTGCCGCCCGGATTTTGATTTTCTAATTTGAGGAACAGGCTACTAACGCCCGTATCCAATCGCGAAAGTTGAACAACCGGCGTATTGCCGATAGTGTCCAAAATGTTGTTATACACTGACATAATGATGCAATGTTAGTTAAAAAAACACAATAATTTTGATGAAAAATTTTGCAATTATTCAATTGCAGGGGAAAAGAGAAACGACTCCCCGATTAGAAAAGGCAACAGACACCGCTACATCGTCCATACACGCCAAAACCACCCTCGGAACATTCTGTCTCCCCGAAGGTTGCCGCGACGCAATAGTTAAAATTATATGTAGTTAAGTCTGTCATTTTTGTAAATGTTTTACGATTGCAAAGGTAGAGACAGGAGAAATATTTTGCAAGGAGAATGATGAAATTTGGAATTTTTTGCTAAAATACTACTATGATTTGGAATAAATTTACTACGATTGGAAGGCAGATGGCGGGGTGATAGAAAAAATGAATTGAATGGTAAATAAACGTTTGGAGAGTTCGGAGATTTTTAGTAACTTTGCGTCGAATACAAAAAATTACAGCATTATGGGCATCTATCTGAATCCTGATAATGTCGGCTTCAAAAGGGTGTTAGCCGAAGAAATATATGTCGATAAAACTATGTTAATCAATGAATTAAACAAGTTAATCGACACCAATAGTCATTATGTTTGCGTTTCTCGTCCACGCCGTTTTGGCAAGACCTTCGCAACCAAAATGATGTGCGCCTACTATTCCAAAGGCTGCGATTCAAGAGAAATGTTCAAGAATTTGAAAATTTCAAAGGCAGATAGTTACGAAAAATATCTTAACAAACTGAATTTCATTTCAATAGATGTTGCAAGTGAATATCATAATGCCGCTGATAAAAATTTTACGTTAAAACAACTGACTTTAAAACTCAAAAATGAATTTGTTAGTCAGTTTCCAAATATAGATTTTTCTATTGCAGAATCGCTTGCGGATTGCATTTTGACAGTTTATGCCAAGACCAAGGAGACTTTTGTAATAATTCTTGACGAATACGACAGCCTTGTGCGCAACCAATTCGGCACGGATTTATTCTCAGAATATTTGGAATTTTTGAACGGACTGTTTAAAAGCGACACCCTCAGCAACGCGATTTCGCTCGCCTACATTACGGGTATTCTGCCGGTTGTGCGCGACAGGGTGCAGAGCAAACTCAATAATTTTGACGAATACACAATGCTCGATGCTTTACAACTTGCTGAATATGTTGGATTTACAGAGGAAGAAGTAAAACCGCTTTGCGAAAAATACGGTATGGATTTTCTCGAATGTAAACGCGAATACGACGGTTACGCACAAAACGGTTTTGAGATTTATAATCCCGAATCGGTTGTTAAATCTATGAAAACCAAAAAGTTGGGAAACTTTTGGGGCAGGACATCCACATACAAAGTGATTACCGACCGTCTAAACCACAATTATCAAGGCATTAAAGACGACATAATCAGGCTTTTGGCGGGTGAAAATATCAAGGTGAATGTTACTCGATATATGAATACGATGACAGATTTTATCACCAAAGACGACGTGTTCACTTATCTAATTCACCTCGGCTATTTGGTTTATAATGAGCCAACTAAGACCTGCCGTATCCCCAACAACGAAGTCCGCCAAGAGTGGTTTAACGCCATAGAAAGTCTCGATGATTATTCGGCCACCGACCAAATCATCAAAGCCTCGGAAGAACTTTTGGAACAGACCATCCTCAAAAATTCCGAAGCCGTTGCAAATGCATTGAACAACAGCCACATCCACGTAACCTCAAACCGCAATTACAACAACGAAAACGCCCTTGCCGCTGCGATTTATTTGGCTTATATTCACGCACTTAACCATTATAATGTTTACAAAGAACTCACCACAGGCAAAGGATTTGCAGATTTAGTTTTTGTGCCAATCCACCCTGATGGCGAATTTCCGCCGATGATTATCGAATTGAAACAAAACTCCACACCCTCAAACGCTTTGGCTCAAATCGAAAGCAAAGAATATTTCCACGCATTTGATTTCTACAACGGCAAAATCCTCTTCGTCGGCATCAATTACGACAAAGACACCAAAACCCACGAGTGCGAAATAAAAGATGTGGAGAAGTAAAAAATGAAATCTCATAAAAAAATATTTTTTTGAAATACAATTATACATTATTTGGAAACATAGAATTTTTGTTTTGCAACAACATTTTTAATGAATCATTTGCAAAGTCCCTTGAAAAAATGTAACTATACCTCGAAAAGTCCCTTGAAAAAATGTAAATTCAAGACAAAAAGTCCCTTGAAAAAATGTCATATATTTTATTAATAATATGTTACAAAGAAAGATAGAACAGAGGCTTTTGGATTGGAAAAACAAATATTGATTTTGTAATCCGTCAAAATAACGAGTGCGTCCTCCTCGAAGTAAAAGCCGCAACTGGCAATACCAAAAGTGCAAAGACTATTTTGAAAAATTTCGACAAATACCTCGTAACAAAAGCCATAAAAGTCAGCAACTACAACATCGGCGAAACGGGAGGGATTCTGACGCTGCCGCATTATATGGTGATGAGTGGGGTGATGTGGTAAGAAATAAGCAAAGAATATTTCCACGCATTTGATTTTTACCACGGCAAAATCCTCTTCGTCGGCATCAATTACGACAAAGACACAAAAACCACGAGTGCGAAATAAGCAAGATTGAAATGGTATAGAAAAACTTATTTTACACAGCAATCTGGTATGAGTTTTTGAACACAAATAAAAAAAATCAAATCAGAAAGCGAATTAAAGGTGACAACCAAATACAATCCTAAAACCTATATCCTTTGCGCGAATACCTGGTTTTTCACAAGAATAGTTATCTGCATCTGGTATTTCACAACAAACTTTCTCCGAAATACAACTACCACCAAAGTACATACTGCGTAGTTTTTCAGTATGACACCATTCACTAACATTGCCCGACATATCATATAACCCTAATTCATTACAACATTTAGTTTTTACGGCATGGGTTATTCCTGTAGAATTGTCTAGATACCATGCTACATAATCAATATTATCACTGCCGCTATATTTAAAATGTTTAACATCTCCACATTGTGCTGCAAAAATCCATTCTTCTGGTGACGGCAAACGAAATCCATCACAAGAAAAGTCATGATAGGTGACAGTCGCTTTAACAATGTGAGATTTGTCGTAAACTACATCTTTTATACAATAAACTTCCTGTTTATTAAGCAAACTACTAAGTTTGTTACAAAAAAGAACAGCATCAAAAAAAGTAACATTATCTACAGGATGATTGTCACCTATGTTTGATAGGCTATCGTTGTAACCCATGACATTTTCCCATAAACTCTGTGTAATAGGTGTTTCGCTCATAAAATAATCTTTAATTTGTTCACATCCCATATCTGTTTTTAGGGAACCACCGCCTATCCTAATCAACTTAATTGGTAAACCATTAAGGGAAAAAACTTTATTTCTGCATTTTAATAATTCAATTTGATTATTAAAACATTGCCTTTCATTCACAAGAACTTTTATACGACTTTTTAGTTCAATATTTTCTTGTCGTAACCTATTAGGTTCCGACAACTCCATTAAGTACTTTTTCAGGGGCTCGATAATATCATTGTAATTATTGTCTCTTATTGCCTCAATACCATTACCTCGGTTATAATCTTCAGTATATTTGCATAGTTTATCAAAATCATCAATAAAACCACTAAAATTGATAACGTTACGAGTTACAGTACCTAACGAACCGGGGTCTCTATGTTCTTTCACACAATTGTCATGTTGTTGCAGGGAATCTTGAAAGCGTTCACTTAAAAGATTTCTATATTCGTCGCGTTTTTTCGTGTCCTTAATGTTGTTGTCTAACAATATCATAAAAACCCTTTTTTCGATACCATTACAATCAAGCATATAATGCCACTCGGTCATGGTATGAGGAGATCTATAATATTTATCACTGGCTACAACTATAACGGCTTTACCACCACCTATTGCTTGCTCATATTCATTAATATTTCCCTTATAAGGACAATCTTTCTTATCAATTGAATAATTGATTTGATGTTTATCCAATAGTTCACACAATGCTTTAACATCTTCTTCTAGATCTGGATAATCAGGGTCAGCATGCGAATAGGAAATATAAACCGGATTATCTGGATTTATATATTTATTTGAATTATCCATTTTATACCTCCTTTTTATCAATAGCCGATATTACTAAACGAAAACCGACGTTGTTGCTTCGACATTCTGGAGACATATAATGGCGCGCTGACATACGACACCAATTCGCCGTATCTGCCCAACTACCACCTCGTAAGACACGACAAGAACCAGAGGACTGGCCCATAGGGTTCAATATCGCATCCTGTGAGTAGTCACCATACCAATCTTGACACCATTCCCAAACATTCCCCGTCATATCATAAATACCAAGTTCATTACTTTTTTTCATTCCAACGGGAAATGTTCTACAATCCGCATTGAAGGCATACCAAGCGACTTCATCAATATTGTTACTGCCACTGTATTTATACCCACATTGTTTTTGTCCTCCCTTTGCAGCGTATTCCCACTCGGCTTCTGTGGGCAAACGGAATTTCTTTCCCGTCATCTCACTCAATTTGACTATAAAATCTAAACTATCATTCCATGACACATTTTCTACTGGATAATCCTCATTTTTAAAATTACTTGGATTACAGCCCATTATTGACATCCACAATTTTTGGGTTACAGGACAATCACTAATGTAAAAATCAGATAATGTAACAGAATGCACAGGTTTTTCATCATCCTCTTCTAATGAACCCATATAAAAGGTACAGCCTTCAACATACACAAAATTCAAATTGATACCATTAACAGCAAAAGAAACTTTTTCACCTTTTGGCTTTGACAAGACTGCATTGCTTGGCGCATTATTACGCCATTGATAATACATCTTGTCAGGAGTAACGTTTTTATAAGGTTTCAATTTATTATAGATATTATCATCTGAAATATCCTTGAATTTTAGTTTTAATACCTTTATTTTCATAGCACGATTGAATATCTCTCCATTTCCATACAATCTTGCTTTTCCCAACAGATAATCTGCATCATACGAAACAAAATTTGCCAAACTGTATGTAATAATACTTCTAGTTGTTTCATTTGGATGATGTTCGTAATTACTATCAAACGCATCCACATTTTTCAAATATGTGGAATAGTCACGGAAGTCTTTATTATCGTCGTCTTCAAAAACTTGCTCTCTGAAAGTATGGGCTAATAATCCATGCAATTTATATGATAAATCGCCATTGTAGTCTGTTTTAAAACTAAGGTATAGAGCATTGGAGAGAGTGTCCAATCCTGTTTTAATGTTCTCCTCTTCTTGTTTTGATGTATTATCTTTATCGACAATAAAATCAATTATGAACTGTGCGCTATAATAGTCAGAAGGCCAAATCATAAGATGCCTAATAATATTTCTAAGTGTGTTGCCGCTCTTATGCAATTCGTCCAAACCCTTAAAATACGACAATTTTGCTAAATAGGTGCCAATAGTTTCATAGTCAGATGCTCTCACTATGAAATTCTTATGCATAAAATTGGTATTATCATCTATTTCAAGTATATTACTAATATCTTTATACGTCAAATTCTCATTCTTATTCAAAAAATAAGCAAGATGCATAATTAACATAGGCACATAATACAAGGATAAAAACAAATTTTTTAATTCTTCATCACTATACAAATTATGTTTATCTTCTCTTAAATATGCAAAAAACAATTCTTTTGCAAAAACAAAATTGTCTTTGTTCGTAAAATCATCAGCATGAACAACAGGAATAGCATTCCGCAATATGTTCTCTCTTGAAGCAATAAGAATTTTCCATGTTACGAGACGCTTATTTTTTATCAAACGCATTAATTCGTTTTCAATCTGATGATAGATAGCCTTTTCATTAATATCTATTATAAAAAGGTTATACTTATCTTTAAAAACTGAGTAGTTTTCGAAACATCTAATAACATCATAATAATTATCAACCTTAAATATGTCAGAGTAAGAATCTAAAACTGTCTTACAAAAATCATCATTGACAAAAACCCTTGTTATTTGGTCGAACATATCTTTGTATTTCAAAACAAGCAACTCTGTAAGAGATGTTTTACCACAGCCACCTAATCCGATAATATTAACTATCTGATTTCTCTGAAGCAACTGATAAATACAATCGACTTTGTCATCTCTTTCTGTCAGTTTATCATTGCTTGGAATAAAACTCAGAGTAGGCAATTGGGCATTAGGATTAGATATGTTTTTTATTGAATCGACGATTGAATCAACAAGGTGATATAAATCATCAGTATCTCTAAAATACACTCTTTCATCTAAGAACTGAGGTAAATAACGAATATTGAAAACCGTATCTTTACCAATATAACATCCATTCTCAAGGGTTGCATGTTCAATTGGTGTCAACATTTCATAAGATTCATTTTCCAAACATGCATATTTACCTCCCCAATACATCATTAAATCTCTTCGGAAGTTGCTATCCGAATAAGAAAAAACGCCGCATTTAACAATCCACAATTTTTCTAAATGGTGATTCTGTCTAATACAAGCATATTCATACATACAATGCATTGATTTAAAATATGATTCAGAGACCACCATTACTACCATTTTTGCATTGCATAACTCTCTCTCAAAATCTGTGATAGAAGATCCATGTTTTATATCACCCCAATCTCCATAAACAACAATACCATTGTCACGCAATAAATTGAGTAGTTCAGATACAACCTTACCGTCTTTTCTTGAGTAAGATATATATATAGGGGCTTCATTATTAATATATTTGTTCATTATAATTTGTTTTTGATTCTTTGATATTATCTCTAAAGTTTTAGTAAGTTACACTTACAAAACGCTTTGCAAATTACAAAAATCTTACATTTCAGCAAAATCTTTCCCCAACTTTTTTGCAAAAAAATCATAATAAACTGATTGTAAAGCAATTATCCACAACAAAATACAACACCTCAAAGTCGATTTGTTTATAATTCAGTTCCCAACCACGATTTATAAAAAAAATAAATTAAACAACTGATAAACAGTTGTTTATCATTGTTTATTTCTGATTTTATTTTTTGTTTATTTTTTTTTTACCACTTGATATGTTTTGTTTTTATTCGCGCCAAATGATTCTAATACACCGTCGGACAACATTTTATATACAATCTTTCTGACATCTCGAATGTCAACATCAGAAATACGTTCAGCAATGTCGGAGATTTTGCTATCGGGATGTATACGTAAATCTTCTTCGATAAGTGTCCGCAAAATATGCGGTTCTATCGTTTTTAGAGTTGTCGCACGCGTAAAATCAGCATTATTAATCAATTTTGGATTTATAAGAAATGCAGTTCCTTTCTTTTGTCCGCGTGTAACCAAAATACCTTGATTAACAAGATTATCAACGTAGGAACGCATCCGTTCTCCGTCTTGAAGTTGAAGCGCGGCTGCAAGTTCGGTCGAAAGAATTTTCTGTTGTGCTGCCACTATACCGAAAGCGATTCTATTTTTTTGCGTAAGTGTATAAAATTGATTTACATACTCTAACAGTTTTAGGTTTTCTTTATCAACAATTTTTCTGTTTACTGTAACCTCTACATAATCGTCGCCCTCTTTTACAGTAGGAACTTGCTTGCCCACAGATAGTTGCAGTTCGTACATAAGATCATAACCTGAACCCTCAGCCTCCATAAGGTGCAAATCGTAAAAAATTTTCGCTAAATGTACGTTGCGCTTTACAGTTTTTTGCAAAATATTGTTGCAAGTAACACCAAAAGGCAAAAGTCCAGGATTTGTTATTTCCATTCTGTCGGGATATAGTTTTATAAAAATGTCGCCGCGTGTTGTATATGGACGGTGAACGAGGGAGTTACATAGTAATTCTCGTACAACTTTTTCGTTATACGCGGGGATATTTTTGCGCCAAAGACCGTTGGCAATTTCATTGGATTCTTTCCAATCGGGAATCTTTTGCCAAATGTCTTCAATAAGTTCTTGTGGGTTAAAACGGTAGTCGTCCCAAGTGAACTTTAACACTTTATTATCTTCAATATCGTATTTAATATACTGAATAATAGGCGAATACATCAATCGCGCTCGTTGCTCAGACTTGCCAATCCATAGAACGCCAAGGTTGGTAAGATTGCCATTGTCGTCGGTCATCTGATAGTATGACAACAATTCCTCTTCACTCTTGTTTTTTATAAATGGCGATACACGGTCTGATTGGCGAATTTGCTGCACAAATGTTTGAAGTTTTGAATCGTCAGCCATTTTCCAATTGATTGACATAGAAACAGTTGTCTCCCAACAATATGCAGGTTTATCTGTCATAAGTCGCGAAAGTTCATCGGGTAGTAACGGCCTTGAATTGTCGCTGTCTCGGTAATAAAATTGTCCTTTTGTGGTACTTGCGATGTTGATTTTCGACGGAAATACCTTTAAATCAATATACTCTCCACCATTTTTTGAAGTAACGATGTTCGGTTGTATGGCAACATTGATAGTGAGTTCGTTAATACGTTTTACGATTTTTTCAGGCAAAGTTGGAGAAATTCTCTGATTTTCAGGAGGTAATTCGTTGCTATCCTCAATTCCAATATGTAAAGAACCACCTTTTGCGTTAGCAAATGCCACGCAGTCTTTTGCCAATTCTGCAAAATCAGCGGTTCTACCCTGAACCGTTTTGAGTGACTTTTTATCGTAAACTATTGATTCCTCCATTGTTGCCAATTCTTATTAATATCACATTGCAAAAATAATAAAAATTCGACAAATAAATATCAATTTTCATAACAAAAATTCGCCGCCCGAATCCCCTTCGGACGGCGAAATTATGAATTCTCAATTGTGAATTGTCAATTTATTTGCCTCCCACGCTTGCGCTGTAAATTCGCTCCAAAAACTGCAATGCGCCTTTGTAGCCGATGTGCGAGCGGTTGACGATGAGAGTTTCGGACGAGGGGGTGGAGATTTCAAAGAACAACGCGCCTTTTTTGTCGGCGAGGTTGAGTTCCCACGAGGTGCCGAGAATGAGGGGTTTGCCCGCTGTAAATTCCACACTGTCAATGAGTTTTTCGGCTTCGTAACCGTCTTCCACAAAATCAACATCGATGCTTACGCCTTCGGAAATGTTGTTTTTGAAATAGTCGGAAATGGCGGGACGGAACTTGGCGGGAGTGTTGTCCACAATCACTACTCGCTTGGGAATCAGACCGATTTGGTCGGCAAGGAACTTGCTGTAAGCCAAGGCATAAGAGGCATCTGCCACCACTGCAAATTCGCTCGGCATTCCGTACCAATATTCGGCAAAAAATTCCGAAAAATGCTCCAAATAATAGTAGTAAATTTCGGCTTCTTGTTTGATGAACTCTTCGGATTTTTGCTTGTCAATGCCCGCATAATCAACCACTTGACGAATGAATTTTGCAGTGGCTTCTTCGCCAACGGGGATTTCGGGAATGTGGAGGAAGGGCTGATTGTATTTCTTTTGGAGATGTTCGGCATTCTTGACACCAACCCACGGCGAAACCACAAGGTTGAACTGCGCCTGCGGAATCTTTTTCCACGCCGAAACGCCCGGATTTTCAGGACCGAACAATACGTTCACCTCCAAACCTGCGCCACGGAGAATACGTGCAAGTTCCTGATAATCACCGCGCCAATTTTGATTGTAGTATGGAGTTTCAAACCAAAGATTTACCAAACCTTTTTGTTTTTCGCCGTTGTAATCGCCAACAAATTGATCGATAATGGCATCAACCACCACCTCGTGACCGTAAAGATTGTTGCCCTTGAAACCGCCGTGCTTGCGTAAACCACAGGGTAACCGGCTTGCTGATACTTACTTACAAGGTCGGGAACGTTGTCGCCGATGAGTTCGCCCGTGCAGCCCGTGAGCACCACAAAAAGGTCGCCGTCGTAGATTTTCAAAGAAGATTTGAGAAGGAGATCGAGGGTTTTGATACCGCCGAAAACCACGTCGTTTTCTGTGGCGTTTGCACTCGGCATATTGCCACCACCCGCTGCCACACTGCCTTGAAAACCGTTTTCAAAGGTGAGCATCGCGGTTGTTTTCAATTGGCAGCCCGGCGAACAGTTTGCGATTGGAACTGCGCCCTTGATGGCTACAACGGTGTTGGTTGCGCCCACCGCACAGGCATATCTAACATCGGATATTACCGAAGGTTTTTTCTTTTTAATTTCAGTCATTTTTCTATATTTTTTAACAACGAATTAAACGAATTAAACTAATATTTTTGTTTTACGAAATAATTAAAAATCAACAAGTTGAATTTTAATTTACGAATTAAACAAATACAATTACTTAGTTTCGTTTTAATTCGTTGTTGTGATTAATTGTTTAGTTTTTCTTCAATTTCTTTAAAAACGTCCTTGTCGTTGGTGAGTTTGAAGGGGTCTGTCTGCGCAAACCACCAATCGTTGTAGGGCAAGCGAACGTGGCGTTGAAGGGTCTTGTTGAATTTGGTACGCGCAAGCACGCCTTTGAGGATTTCACCAACGCGGAGAATGCCGTCGTAGCCAACAGGAATGTGTTCGTCGCCGAGTGCGAATGTGGGCACGCCGAGGTGTCCCGCAACTGACGCAAGACCCGGGTGACGGATAATCAAGAAGTCGGTTTTGATGCGGTTGAGAAGTTGCGGAAGTTGGAACGCACGGGTTTTGCTGACAGTGTAATGCGGTATATCTCCGTATGTTTCAACGAGTTCCTTCAATGTGTCCTGATTTTTGCCTGCGCCGTCGTAGATGGGGTCGTGGTGGAAAACAAGTGCGCCTTCGTTTTTGATGCCGAGTTCTGCCAACACGCTTATCAAGCCGTGAGCGTATGCCGAGCCGGTGAGCACCATTCCGTGTTTGCCCTTGAAATATTCGCGGTATTCAGCCAATTTGGGTGCGATGCGCTTGTGTTCGCTTTCGATAAAAGCCTCTGTTTCAGCCTCTTTGCCAACAACTTTTGCGATAGCCCTCAGCCAAGCGTCGGTACCTTTGATACCGTAAGGCTGCGGAGCGTCGATTTGCGGAACGCCGAATTGGTCTTCGAGAGCCGCGCCCATATATCCGCCGAGAGTTTCGCAGAATGTGGTTGTAGCCACTGCCTCCGACGCCTGACGAATCTCCTCAAACGATGCGCAGTCCAAGAGGTAGTTGACCCTCAGTCCGAGCGGTTTCAATAGGTCGGTGAACCAATCAGTACCCCAAAGAGCAATGATGTTAATGAGGTCTTTCTGTTTTTTAACGGGGTGTTTTTCAACGATTTGACGCAATACGCCGTGGAATGCAACGTCGAATCCCGTGCTCCAATGTTTGCTTCTGAAACCTTCGCAGTGAAGCGGAATCACAGGAACGCCAACTTCGGGTTCCAACTCTTCTGCCACGCTGTCGATATCTTCGCCGGTAATGGCTGTGGCACAAGCCATTGCGATAAAAATTGCTTTCGGATTGTAACGCTCTTTGGCTATGCGGATAGCATCACGGAGTTTAGCACTTCCGCCAAAAACCATATCTTTTTCTTGAAGGTTTGTGCTGATACAGAGCGTGTTTTGTTGCGGTTTGCCACGACGTGCGAGACCCATATGCATAGTGAGGTTGAATTTTGCGTCCTCGCTACTGCAACCGATTGGCGCGTGGTTGATAAGCACACAGTCGGTGAGGTTGCCGATTTGACACTGCACAATTGCGTTTGAGCACATAGTTTCTTGATTGAGAGGACTTTGAAGTTCACAAAGTCTGCACCCCTGACCTGCGCCCTTGCATCCGCCGTGCTTCTTGATGCTTCGTTCGTCGTAAGCCGACTGACGGATAAGTTCCTTAGCCGAACCGTCCCAACCGATGATAGTACCGAGCCTCAACTCGCGGTTTTCGACGGTGGTCATATTCAAATTAATTCTGTTTGCCATTTGATGTCTGTTTTGATTATTTACACTGCAAAGGTAGGGTGAGTGGATATTTTCACCAAGAAGAATCAAATGTTTGGAATAATTTGCTAAAAATGTGGGAAATTCAGGAATATTTGTGTATAATTAGGATAAAAATTTGGAAATAAAAGAAAAAAGTCCGCTATCCAAACAGCGGCAATACAATTATTCTTTATGATTATATGTCCTGTCATACCTTGCCTGAGCCCGTGACCAAGGCGCAAGTGTATTATAGTTGTCGTCTTTTACGATGCAATATGGCGAAGTGTAATAATCGTCGTCGGCCTCAAAGAGACACCGCCCCGATGCAATTAATTTGTCGTCTCTTTCGCCGTCAATTGGTTCGGCTCCAAGTGCGTCGTATGTAGCCTTGTCAATCTCACAAAGTTGGTAATACCCTCGCCAACTACGCTCCGCCGTATAGAGGTTTCGCTCCTCATCGTAACAGGCCTTCCATCCAAGTCCTTCTTTGAATTGCATAACTTTTTAATTTTTAATTTTGCACAAAAATATAATTTTCTGTTGTTTTGTGCAAATTTTTTTTGAAGCAACTTAACGTTGACATTATCAAAATGATGGAAAAATAAAATAGTTTTGAAAATTTGAGAAATAGTTGTTAATATTGCAAAGAATATTTAACGCTATGGAAAGTCA
>JAGCDD010000124.1 GCA_017651345.1 Bacteroidales bacterium
GAATTATCCTTGGGTCTTTGCAGTTTGCTTTTTTTATTTCCCAAACATCGTTGGCTTTTCGCTCGCCTTCGGTGGTGGATACGTGACCGTGAGGCCACACCACTTTTATCTGACAAGAATCTTTGTCGGCGCTGCACAGGTCTATTTTGAGGCCGTCGCCAATGTTGATAAAACGCATTGGCGCCACGAAGTTGCCATTTGGGTCGGTGGCTCTTGCAAATATCTCACCATACGACGGTGTGTCAGTCCAACTGTCTTGCCATTTGTTGCGGTATTTTATTGCATAGGATTTTGCCTTCGTGCCATTGCCAAAGTCGGAGCAAAGGGCGTATGTGCTTCGTTGTGCATCGTACAACGGCTCTATAATGTTGGGATTGTATTTTGGATACGACAACAATTCTGTCCAGTACAATGGCGAGTTGATACCAAAGGTAATGTTGCCGTCCTCACCTTTTATTATTATGTCGTCGGTATGGTCGGCAGGTATTTTTATGCCTTTGATTGTGATGCCGCTCCATAAATACTCGTTGATGTCATAAATTGAAGCGTTTCCCACTTCCCAGCCTTCGGGTATGAGCAAAAACGACTGCATTGAGCCCAGACAATTGCCTATTTCATACATACCGTCTTTGTTTTGATACAGTAGATGAGGCACTCTCATATCAAGTTCTTCGGCGATATATGGTTCGTCGTTGTGGTGTATGTATAACGATATATAATCACCTTCTTTGTAGGGGTGTTTGCTGATAACGCGGTAGCGGCAAAAATTGTTTACATAATCAAAGGTGTCGACAGCCTGCCCGTTTTTCCTTACCTGAACCGTAAAGAAATTGGTATCTTGCAGGTTTTGTTCCGAAACAAATGATTCAGGCAGACGCTGCAATCCTTTGAGTTCGTATTTTGTATATATTTGATGTTCAATGGTATCGATGCGGAATTCCCAAGCCAACGAAAACGGATGAGTCTGACGGCTACGGCTTATTTCCTCCTTTGCGAGTTCTTTGAGATACACGAACCAAGGGTCGTTTTCGTTTTCGCAATAAAAGGGCATAAGCATATATTGCTCTGATTCTATGCCAAGTATAAGTCGGTTGCAGTATTCTTTGAGGCAATTGGAATTGGAGGCAACCACTCCAAGATTGAGTTCTTCAAAATTGATTTTGCGGTTTACAAGCCCACGTGTAAACCTGTCCCATACTCCTGTGTTGCTGCCCGTTACAAGTTTCATCGGCAGTCCGCCCTGATAGAGCATCGAATCAAGATATTCGGTTTTGCCGCCTTTGAAAATTTCGATTTTGAGGGCTTCCGCTCCTCTCCTTGCCGCGTCAAAAAAATCTTTTTTGATGTCGATATCCTTGATGCCTGTACCTATGGCATTGAAAATCATTTCTTTGCTATGCGCACCTTCGTTGTATTCCCTGCGCCAATATTCGGCAACAAAAAGGGTGCACTCCTTGCATATCGACATAAAACGGTTGCAGTTGCGGCTCAATAGCCGCGCCTTGTCGGTTATTATCCGTTTTAGTTCGGCGTACTCGTCGTCCGAAACCTTCAATTCCCACAGGTATTTCGGTGGTCGGCCTTCGAGATGTTTGTTTAATAGTGATTCAAAGTAGTTCATTTGACTGTGTTTAGGTTTAATTGTCGCTTGCAAAGTTAAATGTTTGCTATGCAGTCTTTCTGCGTAGCAAACAATAAAATGCTATTTTTCTGCAAAAAAGGTGAGGTCAAGTTGCGATGCCGATTCCTTGACGCTTTTTACAGTTGCAGAGTTTTCGGCAAGAGGGTTGGCTTCGGTGCTTTGGGCTGTGAAATTGACGCTGATTTTCAGATTGTTGTTGCGCAAGGTCTGTACAAAACTTGTATACAACTGATTGAAATTTTCGGCGTCGACAGTGCCGCTTATTGTTATACTCCTGTATACGCTTGGCTCGTCGCCAGTTTTGGAATTGTTGCCGGTGCTTGTGGGCTTGCCAGTGTTAGTGCCTGTATTAACGCCGGTTTTGGTGCCAGTATTAGAGCCGGTGCTTGTGCCGGTGGTAGGCGGGGCAAGCACTACCGATGGAGCCACAAGCCAATAGTCGTCGCTCGTAACGTCTAAAAACGCTATTGAGTTGTTTTGGATTATTTTGGTCCACTTGTCGGGCGAACCAAATGCCACATTAAACACACCGTTGTTGCAATAAGTGTTTACAGTATCCACAATGGCTTGTGCGCCTATTATCATAGGCTTGTCGTCGAAACGGAGAAATGTTTCGTAGAGTTCCTTCACCTGCACGGGATGGTTTTCGTCGGGCAGCATATTGATTCTGTCCAGAAGGTTGCGCCCTATCTTCTTAATCACCCATTCCTCTTCCAAAACTTCGTTGAGCAAGTTTTTACCTATTTGCGTTGCAAAATCGCTTGCATAGTTTTTCAGTTCGTATCTTTCAATGCCGTTTTTGGCTGAGTATTTTATCACAGTGTTGTATGCGCGTACAAGCGCCTCTTCGATGCTGTGCTCGTATTCGCGTTTGCGGTTAAATACTTCGGTGCTTTGGTCGCGTTCCAGGCGGTCGTTGTATTCAGATATTATCTTGTCGCAAGCCAAATAGTCTCTCAACTTGTCGCCCAATGCTCCCAATCCGGCTTCCGAACATACAAGATACAATATGGTGTTTCGCATCAGTCGGTCGCTGTTGCCGCGTTTCAATGCGATGTTTTTGATTGCGTTGGCGAGAGCCGGAGACTCACCGCCGCCTGTGGGCGCGGTTACGCTTGGCGGCATCACCACCAGTGTCAACTGTTTTTGTTCTGCCACATCTGTCGACGGACACACAAGCAAATTGAAGTCGTGTATCTGCGATGACGTATTTTTTAGGCGTTTTACTATCGCCGATTCTATGTCGTCTTTTTTCACTTCTGATTTTGCCTGCGCTATCAGAATGTTGATGTTGGCCTTGGAATGAAACCAATATGTTGAGTTGCCCACCTTGCTCGAATACAGGTAATGAGCCACTTGTTCCAACTTGTTGAGAGCGCCGTCGATGTCGTTGTGGTTGAAGGCTTTTGGGCGTAGCATACACAGTTTCAACTGTTTGATGTCCAGACCTTTGTTTTGGTTGGCCCCTACCGACGCCATCAGCAATGTGGTGGCTATGCCTTGGGTAAGGTGGTATTGCCCAATGTTGCCCGACGGGTCGGAGTCGTCTATTTTGCGGGCGTTGCTCGACGAGCCGTAAACATCGGCAAGCATCACAGTTTCCCAGTTGCTGCCCATAAGGTTGGTGATGGTGCCGGTGAGTGAGCCTACGTTTTCAAGGTTGACGTCGGAAGTGTGTATCAACGCCTGCGAACCCGTGAGGGTCTCTTTTCTGCGCCAAAGGTCTTGCACTATCGACGCCAACAGGCGCAACACGCCTCGTGTGCGCTGAAAACGCGGGTCGCTGCCCCAACGCTGACGAAACATCTCTATGAGTTCGGGATGGAACGGATATGATTTCTTTATCTTGTTGGCATATTCCATCTTGTCGCAGTATTCGGGCAAATCGCGGTAACGGTTGTGATACATATCCTTGTAACGCTTGGCCACAAGGTCAACAAGCGATGAGTCGAATATTTGCTCAAACAGACGGCGTCGCACCACCTCAAATATCTCTTCGTCGTCAACAGGTTTTACGCTCGTGCCTATGCGCACTATGCGCGTCTGCAACGAGTCGAGTATGGTCTGTCCTATCTGAGTGTCGGCCACTTCGGTGGCGCTTGCAGGCAGTGTGGCTATCAATACGCATTTGGGCACCGACGAAACCACTTCGGTGAGTGTCTGCATAAAACTGTTGGTTTGGCTAAACAGGTTGCCTGCCCCAACGCTCTTTGATGTTGCCTTTACGCAGTAGTCGGCCAACTCGTCGATTAGTATCAGCGATGTGCCGGCATTTTGAATTATGGGTTTCAATATGGCCGATGTGGGCGCTGTAAGGTCTATGTCGTTTTGCTTTATTTTTTCGTAAGCCTCTGCGCCGCCAAGTTGGTAAGCGAGTTCGCCCCAAAGCGTGTGGATGGTAAAACCCTCGGTGGTGGTGCGTCCCTGCGACACGTCGGTGGTGTTGTTGGTGAATACAGCCACTTTGGCGTTTTCAAAGTTGGGCGTAACGCCCTCTTGAAGTATGTGCTTGCAACTTTCCATCTCCAAAAGACGCGCTCCGCTTTTTACTATGTGGTAGATGGATATAAGGGTGTGGGTTTTGCCGCCGCCAAAGCCTGTCTGCAATGATATTACACGGTTTTCGGTTTCTTCGCCGTTCAACGCCTTTACCACACGGTTAGCAATATCGCGCAATCCGGTGGTTACGTATGTTTTGGCAAAGAATGTGGACGGATTGTTGTAAACTTCGGAACCCGCGTCAAGCGCCACATCGTTGAGATTGGCGGCAAACACCGACTCGTCGAGTTTTCCGCTGCGTATGTCGTAGTGCGGCAGACAGTTGTCGTACCACGATGCCAACGGCGAACTGTCTTCGTATGTGGCGGAAGATTCGGATGCATAGTTTGTCGGGCTTGGCGCGGGTGCGCTTATGGTTACGGGTGCAAATGAGTCTTTTTTTTGTATGCGCTCTATCTCTTTGCAGAGGTCGTTCATATTTAGCATATTGGCAATATGAATCATATTGCTGAATGTGCGGTCTACCTCGTAATTATCGAGCGTTGTAAAATGCTGACACTTGTTGCGTGCGTCGCGCAATTCGGTGAGTGCGCTCTCAAACTGATATGTTTTGTTGCGGTCGTTGCCCAACTCTTCGGTTAGTTCGTCGCGAAATTTCGACGCTAAAAACGTAAGGTTGTGGTAGTCGATGCAGAGCATCGGCTCTATGCCCTGACGCTGCGCCTGATTCCATTGTTCTTGTTTGTTGGCGGTGAGCCTGCGAAAAAAAACTCCCTCCCAAGGCTCGCTCGGAAAATGGTTTTTCAACATATTAACAAGAAACGGTCGCATCGTGTCGAGAAAAATCCCTAATGCCTGAAATACTTTGTCGTTGTTCATTTCCACACAATTTTTGGGTTATAATTCTAATACGCCCTGTTTGGGTTCTATGATGTCTTCGCAGTGCTGACGAAGGTCTTCGGCATTTTGAAGTATGCCGCTCACCTGTTTTTGGTCGTCGCAGGCGGGTAGCAACTCTTTGAGAGTGGCAAGTAGTCGCCAAAGCGGTGACGAAGGTTTGGGACAAATGTCGCGCACAAAACGCAATATCCGCGCCCTCTCGCCCTCTTTGTAAAGTAGTATCAGGCGGTGAGCCTGTTTTATGGGCGAATCGCTTGGGTTGGCGCCGTCAAACGACGAACTGCCGATATGCTCCTGAGCCATAGCGATGTGTATTTTTTTGCCTTCGAGTATCATCAGACGCTCTTGAAGAATGTCTTTGATGTTGACGTTTACGCCCACACGGGTAAACTTGGTGGCGTCGTCAAAATCGGTTTCGCCAGTGCCGTTGAGTTGCAGCCAGCCGATATAGAATCGCGTAAAGTCGTCGCCTTGAACGCCTTTCAACAGCGATTCAAACGCCGCATTGCGTGCCATTTCCAAAAGTTCTGCCACTGTTACCTCGCTGCCGTCTGATTTTTCTACCGACTTGTATTTGCCAAATTCGCTCACAGCCTGACCAAAACAAGCCGTAAGCAAGTCGGCGCCCCTGAATCCGAGTTCATAAAGCGACTCCACTTCTTCCGACACCTTTCGTTCAATGTCTTTTTTAACGCTCTTGAAATCGCCAAATCCCTGACGTTCTGAGGGACGGCAAGCAACGGTTACGGAAGATTCAAGCGCTGCACCGGCTAAACCAACACTACGATTCGACATCTCAGTATCCATTGGCCACGAGCCTGTAATATTCATTCTTGCTCCAAGAATAGAATTACAGAGTGTAGTCCACGCCTCTGTACTTTGATGCGCAAACATTATGCTTACAATATCGGATGTTTGATATTCTACTGCATCAAAAATCTGTGTCAATTTTGTTTCAAAATGTTTTTTGGCATTTTCAATACTATTATTATAATAATGTGATAATGCAGTACATTCATTCTGTTTCGGAGTTAATGGTGTTGCAAAATTAATAGGGAATACGTCCCCTAATGATAATTTTAACCACGCATAAAAGAAATCTGAAATGTCAGCATAGGCTATCGCATCATAATAAGGTGGATCTGTGACTACTGCTGTATTCTCTTTGTAGTTAAACTGTTTTTTTTCACCACTAGAAGAATTAATAAATATTGAATAAAATGAATTGACAGATTCTGAGTTAATATATCTGACAATCCATTCTATCATATTGTTTAGACTTCCCGTCGAATTAGAAAACGGATTTGCTTCTGCGTGGTCAAAAACAATGGGAATTGCTTGACGAGAAAATAAATGCCCTAATGTTTCGCGTGCAGTATGCCACGTACAGCAAGCATTAAAATAATCTGTCTCTTTGTCAATTAAAATTGATAAATATGTTAATACAGCATTTGAATAGTCGTTTTTGGGTAAACAAACTTTGATGGAGTTAAGTGCCTTTAATATGTACTCAAAAACCACTAATTGACGTTCAGAAAACAATGATTCCCACGTATCAAAACCCCACGCACATCCAGGTAAGGCTTTTTTATACTCAACGGCTAATTTGCCTTCCGGTCGAATAATTGCTTTTACCGGAGAATCAATTATATTTATCAAAGATTCTGTTGGAATAGAATATTTTTTGCCGTAATCAGTTTCGCTAACTATTGCAACGAGTCGCCTTGTTAATGTTTTTTCACGCGATTGTTTTTTTATATGATTAGAATCCGTAACAGCCCCACAGCACGGACACGTTACATCACCTTTATAAAACCACGCTTTTGTGGAACAGCCTCCTTCTGATATCTTAAAAGAAATATTCTTGTCATTAATTATTGGTTCAAGATATTGTTTTTTATTATTGGTATTAGCCAAATAAAATTGTCTCAATAGAGGAATTTTGGCATTGCAAGATGGATTAATACATATGGCTTCATTCGCCCATAAAAAAGCCACGGGCTTGTTCCCATTTTCGTCGGCAGGGTACAGGTAACCCACCTCCTCTTCGGTTTCTCTCAAAATCTTCTTGGCGTAAAACTCCACATCGAAAGCCAGACGGTTGGGTATGGTATACGAATTGCCATCGTAAGTGATGTTACGTTCGGTTTGCTGCGCCATATTAATACCCTCTTTGCCATATATTCTTTCAAATTCGGCTTTGCTGTAAACGATTGGTTTGCCGTATTTTTGAGGAAATTCTGCCGAGCCTTTTTCAATGATGTGAGCCACGGGGTTGATGTCGTTGCCAAAACTGCGGCAACCCAGCCTTGCGGCTTCCAAAGGTATGGCGCCGCCACCGGCAAACGGGTCAAACACCGACGGCATCTGATTTTGAAAATTATCGATGGCTTTTTGCAGATTGTATTCAAAATCAGCCACTTTTGCCGATTCCAAATGACGGTCCACCACCTCATAAAGCGCCTTTTCGGCAGCGGTGATAGCGTTGAAAGCCTCGTTGAAGTTTTTATGCAGAGTGCTGTATTCCGCAGCCGGATTTTTTCCCGAGTTGTATGCCACCCAAATCAACTCCCTTGCCATACGCAAGATTTTTGGGTTGTTTTTGTTTTCCCATTTGATGAGCGAACCGTCGCTGAGTTGTTCCTTGGGCGAAGTAGGCTTGCCAGCAATCATATTTTTTTGACAGGCGTCGTCAAACTTGCCAATAAACATCATCAGACGGTTACGCAAGTTGTCTTCCATAGGGTCGAAGACAGCGGTGTACGGAATGTCGGGATATGTGCTGTACAGATGTTTAGCCACCTTGTCGTCGTCGGGGTCGAGGATGTTTTTTACCGCATCCTTAAAAGCCTGCGGGCAGTTGACATCGAGCGGATCGGGCACAAGGCTAGCAAAGACCACCGCCCTGCACACAGGCAGCGGCCGCCTCGCCCACCAAAGATGCAGCGTAGAAATATGTCCGTGCCGAATGCTCTTGTCGCGGACGCTTTCGGCAGAAATCTCTTTTATAGGAAGAGCAACTTCTATTAGTTTTTTTGCTTTCATTATAAATGTGTTACAGACAATGTTGACCCCCTTGCCACCCAGCAAAAAAATCAACCCATCAATAATGACACAAATATATAATAATTTTGCGTCATAAACCACATTAAAGAAATATTTTTTTAAGTATTGTTTGCGAATAGGGCTCTTCGTGAGATATTATTATATTATTGCGGAGTACTTATTTGATGATAAGACATAAAAAAACGCAGACCTCAAAGCCTGCGTTTTTTTATGCTTGGTTCGGGTAGTATTTGGTATAATCACACCGTTAATACTCAATCACTATCGACCTGTTAAACATACGGTTGCCGTATTTATAATCGCTGCAATTGATACGCTCTATTTTGTTGTCGCTGCCGAAGATGTATCCAATGGAGATTTCTGCCTTGACGTTAGAGCCGTCGTAGATGATTTTCTTGGGTAATTTCTCACTGCGGCAACGGATGGGCGTTGCGGTGAAAAACGTCGATTGGTTTATGTCCAAACTGCCCTCGCGGATAAGGTATTCAAGGTCGATGACTTGGTGGTCGAGCAAAACGTCGCCACGCTCGTACTCAAAACTTACGATGAGATTCTCCATATTGTATTCGATGGACTTTATCAAATCGTCTTCCCAAGTGTATTTGCACCAGTCGTCCACCTCGTTGGAGATGGATTTTATGTGTCCGTTTTCAAAATTGATGGGAGCATCGCCATCTTCGCCGTAATAATTGATGTGGATGTTTGAGCCGTTGATGGTGTAAACCTCGCCTTCTACCTCACCCTCAGTATGTGTCTCGCCTCTTACTAAGTCGATTTGATTTTCGGTATATTTGATGCGGATGTAGGGGTTGTTGTCGATAGCGACATCGGTAAGGCGGTGTTGGTCGTCGTATTGGAAGGTATATACAGTGGTGGTCTTGTCCCACGAATCGGGGTCGTTGTAGTTTTCAACGGTTATCTTCTTGGGCATCAGGGCAAAAGTGGCTTTGGCAGGTTCTTCGCCGATAACACGCACTTTGGTAACTTTGGCACCGGGTACGAATTGCGGATTTTTAAGGTCGGAATTTTGGAGGTCGGCGCTGTTGAAATAAAACCTAACACTCTCAAACCAAGGTACATAGTAGTGGCCTTTTTCGTCTTTTTCAATCTTGTTGAAATGTTTGTAAATATCTTCCGCCGACATTCCGGGTCCCCATCCCTGCCAAAACTGATATTCGGGCGAGAAAACATCGAAATCCTTTACGAGGTTGTTTTTGAGGGTAAATTCAGCAACCATTTCGTTGTTTTTCAAGAGTTGGATTTTGCCGTCTTTTTCGGTGGTCTTGTATTCTCGGAGCGACGACAGGTCGGGAAACTTGTCGGCACAGTATATCGGACCAAAACTGTCGTCGTGGATGTAGTATTTGATTTGCGGAGTGCGCTTTACGAACTCTTCGCCGTTCCAATCAAGTACTACGGGACTGATGCCGCGACAGTTGTCAAACGCCTTGACAACTAATGTGTTTGCTCCTGCTCGGCTTATTTGGAACTCTTCTTTGGTGGCTCTGTCAGAAAACTCGTTCCATATTTTTTCGTTGCCGTCCATAAAATGCTCGTTGTTGATGAAATCGAGTTTGCCAAGTTCGTCGCAATACCAATCGAGCGGATGACCGGTGACGGCACTTTCCATTTTGGTCAACTGATTGTCTTTTATCAAGTACCAATTGTTTTCGATGGTAGTTCTGTCTCCCTCAGCCTCTTGGTAGATGGTTACGTATGCACAAACTGCGCCGTCTTTACGTTTAAAGCACTCTATTTCGGCGCAGGCGTCTTCACGGTCGCACCAAGCCGAAAGCGAGGCGTATTGGTTTTGGGTTCGATTTTTTTCGTAGTTGTAGCCTTTGAGTTTTTTGAGTTGATACACTTTTAGAGCCACATCTTCGGCAAAAACAGTGTCGGCATACACGTCAGACTCGGTAGATGGTTCTACAACGGTTGTGGTATCTTGTGTTGCAGCGACGGAAGAATCAGCGTCGTTGTTTTGGTTTTGATTGCTGCCGCCCGCGCACGATACCAGCAAAAACGCAGCAATAGCGGCAAATGTGAATGTATTTTTCATAATGGTGGTGTGTGATTGTTGATTAATAGTCGTTGTATTTTAGTGTGAATTATAAATTTAGTATTCACCCCATCACCTCATATTCCGCCAATTCCCAGCCTTTGAAGACCAAGATTATTGGATGCAATGTCCAATTGTGGTCTTTTGCCTTGGTTGTCAAATCCTTGGCGGCAATATATTTGGGCAACTGAACGCGAGCCTGTTCCAACAATGCTTTCACTTCGGCGGGGGTGGATGAATGGTTGCAATATTTGAGTTCGATGACATAGC
>JAGCDD010000125.1 GCA_017651345.1 Bacteroidales bacterium
GGAAGGAATGCTTCGATACCAAATACGTCTACAATCATGCCGCCTTTTGTACGGCATTTGATGTAACCTTTGATAATTTCGTCGTTGTTGAGAGCTTCGTTGACACGGTCCCAGCTGCGGAGAGCGCGGGCTTTTTTGTGCGAGAGAACGAGTTGACCGTTCTTATCTTCTTGGTTCTCAACGTAAACTTCTACTTTGTCGCCAACTTTGAGTTCGGGGTTGTAACGGAACTCGTTGAGGCTTACGATGCCTTCCGATTTGTAGCCAATGTTGATAACTACTTCACGGTTGGTGATGGCTATAACTGTTCCGTCAATTACTTGATTTTCAGTAATTGACGATAATGTTTTGTCATACTCTGATTCAAGTTCTTTGCGTTTTTCGGCTGAATAGCCAGTACCTTTGTTAGAAACGCTGTCCCAGTCAAAATCCATAGTTGAAGCGTTGTTTTTGTAGCTGCTTCTGGGCTTTACAATTACTTCTTCTTCAGCATCCTGAATTTCAGTTTCTGCTTTTGCCTGTTTTAGGTCGTCATTTTCGATTTCTGCATCGAAATCATTGTTGTTTTTTTTGGGTGTCATTGATAAAATTTAATTAAATAACTTATTGTGTTAGACTTTATTTATAGAGGTAATCCCTAAATTACCGGCTGCAAAAGTAGTATTTATTTTTCAATAAGCAAGTTAATTTTGTTTTTTTTTTCTACTTTTGCAGAAATTTTTGCGAAAGATGAAAAAAATTTTGGTAACCGGCGGTGCTGGATTTATTGGCAGCCACCTTTGCGAACGACTATTAAACGATGGCAACGATGTTATCTGCTTGGATAATTTTTTTACAGGCAGCAAACAGAATATTTTGCACTTGCTTGATAGCCGTTATTTTGAACTTGTAAGACACGATGTAATAGACCCTTACAAAGCTGAGGTAGACGAGATTTACAATCTTGCATGCCCCGCTTCGCCCATACATTATCAATATAATGCCATCAAAACCGTAAAAACTTCGGTGATGGGCGCAATCAATATGCTGGGTCTTGCCAAACGCCTGAACGCCAAAATTTTACAAGCATCCACAAGCGAAGTTTACGGCGACCCTTCTGTGCATCCCCAAGAAGAATCGTATTGGGGCAATGTTAATCCTATTGGCGAACGTGCCTGCTACGACGAGGGCAAGCGTATTGCCGAAACTCTATTTATGAGTTACCATCGTCAAAACCACGTTAAAATCAAGATAATACGCATTTTTAACACCTACGGTCCACGTATGCAGCCCGACGATGGGAGAGTGGTGTCGAATTTTATTGTGCAGGCATTGAGCAATAAACCTATTACTATTTATGGAGATGGTTCGCAAACTCGTAGCTTTCAATACGTTGACGATTTAATAGAGGGTATGGTTCGCACAATGGCTACTCCCGACGATTTTACAGGTCCGGTTAATATTGGTAATCCGGGCGAGTTTACTATCAAGCAGTTAGCCGAAAAAATTATCGGCATGACTGGTTCTCGATCTGAAATTATTTACAAACCCTTGCCAAGCGACGACCCTGTGCGCAGACGTCCCGACATCTCGTTGGCTCAAAAAAATCTTGATTGGCAACCTATGGTAAACTTAGAACAGGGTCTCGCCAAAACAATTGCATATTTTGAAGATTATTTAAAACATAATAAATAAGGTATCATGAACACAGCAATACTTTTGTTGCACTGCCCCGACAAACCGGGATTAATTGCAGAACTTACTAATTTTGTTACCGTTAACAACGGAAATATTGTATACTTAGACCAATATGTAGACCATACCGAAGGTATTTTCTTTATGCGTATGGAGTGGGATTTGGGTAAATTTTTAATTCCCACCGACAAGATAGAAGACTATTTTACAACGCTTTACGCTCAAAAACATAATATGGATTTCCGTATTTATTTTTCTGACAAAAAGCCCCGTATGGCAATTTTTGTTTCTAAAATGTCGCATTGCCTCTACGATATGCTTGCACGTTACACTGCCGGAGAATGGAATGTGGATATTCCGCTCATTATCAGCAACCATCCCGATCTTAAACCCGCTGCCGACAGGTTTGGCATTCCTTACCACATTTTCCCCATCACCAAAGACAACAAGGCAGAACTCGAACCGCAAGAGATGCAATTGCTGAAAGACAATGATATAGATTTTATCGTTCTTGCACGTTATATGCAGATTATTTCGCCCGAAATGATTGCCGCATATCCAAATAAGATTATCAATATTCATCACTCGTTTTTGCCTGCGTTTGTGGGTGCTAAGCCTTATCACGCAGCATACACCCGTGGCGTAAAACTTATCGGTGCCACAAGCCACTATGTAACGCAAGATTTGGATGCAGGACCCATTATCGAACAAGACGTTACACGTATCACTCACAAAGATACCATTCAAGACCTTATCAACAAGGGTAAGGATTTGGAAAAAATTGTGCTGTCGGTCGCTGTGCAAAAACACATAGAGCGCAAAATTCTTTCGTATAAAAACAAGACAGTTATATTCAACTGATACTGTGAAAGTTGAGCGGCGTTATATTGTATTGTTGGCTGCTGTATTAGTGATAGCGGCATTGATGGTTTGGATTTTTACTTGTCCTAAGAATCCTTTTCAAGTGCCTTATTCTACGGTAGTTACCGATAGTAGCGGAAAAATTCTTTCGGCACATATCTCCGACGACGGGCAATGGCGTTTTCCTCCTGCCGATTCGGTGCCGTACAAATTTGAACAATGCATTATAGCTTTTGAAGATTCAAGGTTTTACTACCATTTTGGAGTTGACCCTCTTGCATTGGCGAGGGCGGTGGTGAGCGATATTTCGAGCGGGCATATAGTTAGCGGCGCAAGCACACTTACCATGCAGACAGTACGTTTGTGGCGGCGCGAAGATAGAACTTTTGCCGAAAAATTTATCGAGATGCTGCTTGCCATGCGGTTAGAAATGCGTCTTTCAAAAAAAGAGATTCTTTCGCTTTATGCCGCCCACGCACCGTTTGGAGGTAATACTGTTGGCTTGGAAACTGCCGCTACAAGGTATTTTGGACGTACTGCATCGAATCTTTCGTGGGCAGAGGCTGCAATGTTGGCGGTGCTGCCAAATAGTCCTGCCCTTATCAATATGGGTCGCAACCGTCATCTGCTCTTGGAAAAACGCAACCGACTTTTGGATCGTCTATATAATAAAGGTGTGATAGATGCCGAAACTTGCGAACTTGCAAAAGAAGAACCACTTGTGGATATTCCTCAGCCGTATGCAAACCTTGCGCCTCAACTTTTAGACCGTGTAAAATCGAGCGCAAAACTTGGTGCAGTGCGCACTACATTAGATTACACTCTGCAAAAACATGCCGACGATGTGCTCAACCGCCATATCAAAAAACTTCACGAATCGGGCATCAACAACGGTGCTGTGTTAGTGTTGGATATAGCCTCTGGCGATGCGCTTGCTTACGTGGCTAATTCTCATGAGTTTGACAACGAAGACAACGGCAATTATGTAGACTGCATTACCGCCTCACGAAGCACAGGAAGTATCTTAAAACCATTTCTTTATGCTGCTATGCTTACCGAAGGACAGTTACTTCCAAACACTCTTGTTCCTGATATTCCAACGCAGATTTCGGGCTATATGCCTCAAAACTACCGACATACCTACGATGGCGCTGTGCCTGCCAACCGAGCTTTGGCGCGGTCGCTCAATGTGCCAGCTGTTAAAATGCTGCAAACCTACGGCGGTGAAAAATTTATACCATTTTTGCGCAAAGTGGGACTTACTACTGTTAACAAAAGTGCTGATTATTACGGTCTTTCGCTGATTCTTGGCGGTTGTGAGGCTACACTTTGGGATTTGTGTGGAGCGTATGCATCAATGGTGCGTTCTTTAAATGGTTATATAGCAAACCAAAACACCTATAATTCAGCTGATTGGCATGCTCCAAACTTATTCTACAACCGTTCTGTTAAGCGCAATTATAAAGTCACCGACCTCCATACCGAAAGTTTTATGTCGGCATCGGCTATATATTTTACACTCAATGCATTAACCCAAGTAGAAAAACCAGATGCCGAGTCAGGAGCAGAATTTTTTGAATCGAGCCAGTTGGTAGCATGGAAAACAGGCACAAGTTTCGGTTTTCGCGATGCATGGGCAATAGGTGCCACAACTCAATATGTAATAGGTGTTTGGGTAGGCAATGCCGATGGCGAAGGTCGACCGGGAATTGTGGGCATACAAGCAGCTGCGCCCATATTGTTTGATATTTTAAAACTTTTGCCCAAAAGCAGCGGAACATTTCCTACTCCATACGATGATCTCGCCACTGCAAATATCTGTGTAAAAAGTGGTTGCATTGCTGGTGAAAACTGCGTATTTGTAGAAGAACGCCAAATACCTGCCGTGGGTGTTGATTTCAAGACCTGTCCATATTGCCATTTGGAGCATTTAGATGCAAGTGGAAAATATCGCGTTACCACCGATTGTGAAAATTCTGCCAACATTATTCATCAAAAATGGTTTGTGCTTCCGCCTGCCATGGAGTATTATTACCGCATTAAAAATTCTGATTATAAGATACTTCCGCCAATGCGCAGCGATTGTCTGCAACACGCAGGCGGCGACAATCACACACCTTTTCAAATAGTGTATCCCGAAAATTATGCCAAGGTGTTTATACCCAAAGGTTTAGACGGTACTCCCGAAAAAATGGTGGTGGAGGTTTCGTGCCGCAATAGTGGCGAAACTCTCTATTGGCATTTAGATGGTAGTTTTATTGGCGAAACATCAGATATTCATAAACTTGCAATCTTCGCTGACAAAGGTTCGCATACTCTTACCATTGTAGATAGGCATGGTAATTCGGTTCAGCGGATATTTGAGGTCATGTAAAAAAACACCGCATCAACATTAATTGATACGGTGTCATTAGCTTATGAAAAATGATCTTTCTTATTTAGTGGTGAGTTTATAAATCTCATCAAGATTGGGAGTTAGAATAATTTCTGTGCGGCGGTTCATTGCACGACCAGCCTCAGTGTTGTTGCTTGCCACGGGAGCAAACTCTCCACGACCCGAAGCTGTGAGGCGTTTTTGCGGAAGACCGTCGGCGCTCAAAAGACGTACAATATTGGTAGCACGTGCTGCGCTAAGATCCCAGTTGTCTTTGTATTGCGAAGTTTTGATAGGCAGGTTGTCGGTGTGACCCTCAACCATAATACCTATGTCAGGATTATTGAGCAATACTTTTGAAAGTTTTTTGATAGCGTTTTGACCCTTAGATTCCACCTCGGCGCTACCTGATTTAAAGAGCAGTTTATCAAGCATAGTAACGTATACTTTGCCGTCGCGAACCTGCACTTTAAGTTCGTCGCTCTTGAATCCGTTCATTGCTCCGGTAACGAGTTTGTTGATAACCCTTACGAGCGAATCTTGACGGGCAAGTTGTACACGCATACGCTCAATTTCGGCTTGCTTGTTCGACGAAGAATCTTTCAATCCTCCAATTTGGCTGTTGAGCGTATTGTAACGTTTCTGAAGGTCGGCATAATTAGCCTCCATCGATTCGTTTTGCGATTTATACTTTGCGTATTCCTCAGCGGTTTGTTGATGCAAGTTATTAAGGTCTTTGTAACGTTTGTTGCTTCTGATTTTGTCCCAAATAAACAGCCCTGCGAGTATAAGCAGAGCGGCCGCCAAAATCCAGACCCAGAATTTCGACGAGCTTTTCCCTGTGGTGCTTGTTGTAGTTTCTTCTGTTGCCATAAGTTTGAAAATTTGATTTAACAAAAGTAAGGAATTATTGATAAATGCAACACTTTTTTTATAAAAAAAATGCATAGACATTATTTTTTTTGCCAAAATAGCAATTATATATGCGGTAAATAGAGTGAGACAGCAAAACTTTTTTGTAAATTTGCAGCAAATCTTTTACTAAAATGAACAAATTTGAGATTTTCACTATACATGGTCAGGCTGTTTCGCATGTTATTAACAAGCGTATTTTCAATGCTATAGACCTCATAAAGCAACTTGCCGAGCAGTCGGGAATTTCGTCTGCCAACAATGATATTACCATTGCCGAGCAAACTTACCGCCTTATGCTCGACTACAATATGCACGGAGCCGCCGACCCAAACCGCGCCGCAATTCTTTGTCAATTGCAAATTTCGCTGTTGATGATGGCCGATTCGTACAAAAACCGTTTCTTGCGAAAATACACATCTTCGCCGGTGTATTCGGGACGGCCGGTCTGCCCTGATACCAAACCCGACAAAACCAATCTGCCTCAATGGTTTACATTTATTTTGCAAGACGAAAATGCTTCGGGCGACCTCTGCAACACATTAGAAAGCTTTATCACCGACGATAAGATTACTTGGTATTCAAAATCGTTGATTGTTAGTGCTATGACAATGAGCCTGCTGCTATTTTTCGACATTGCCAAAGTGCAGCTTCTTTATAAATTTTATGCCAACAATCAAGAGCAGGTATGGCAACGCGCGTTGGTGGGATTATTTGTGGTTTTTTATGTATATAACAGCAGAATAACACTTTACAAAGAAGTTAAAGAAATTCTCAACCATCTAAAAGCCGACAAAAAGTTTACCGAGCGATACGAAACCATTATCATTCAGTTTATCCGCTCAATCAATACCGACAAAATAACGCAGCGCATCAAAGACGAAATTATTCCTGAAGTTACCAAAATGATGCCTGGCATTCGCGACAAAATGAAAGCCGATTCGCTCAGCAACGACGACAAAGGTTTTGAAGATAAAAATCCCGATTGGGGCGACTATTTTGCTAAAAATCAGAACCTTTTGAATAAATTGGAACAAATTTCAAAACTTCAATTAGAAGGTGGCGATGTTTTTCTCAATTCGTTTGCAATGCTCAAAAACGACGACTTTTTTAAACCCTTGGTCAATTGGTTTGTGCCTTTTTACCGCAACAATACCGCATTGACAGGATTGAGCACCAACGACGAAAAGTTTAAAATCAAGCCATTTGCCGCGGGTCTCGAAAACGCTCCGTTTATGTGCAATTCCGACAAATATTCGCTCTGCCTGAGTGTTAGCAAAATGCCGCAAGAGCAGCTCAACCTTATGGGCAAATACTTTTTTGCCGAGGTAGACCAAATGAACGAACTTTCGCAAGAAGATATGCTGCTGCACAAGCCGGAGTATAGTTACAAAGCCATAACTCAGTATATTCAAGATCTTTATAGATTTTTTAAGATAAACGAAACGGGCAAAGATTTCCCCGAAGTGTTTGAAAAAGAGTTCTATCCTGCCGAAACTGTGATGTATGGTGCGGCTTTCCCAAACGCAGGTGAAATGCGCAAGGTGGCAGAGTTCTTTTTTGCCAACGAAAATTACAATCAAGCGGCAGGCATATTTAAGAAAATGTCGCAAGAAGCTCCTGATTTTGAGGTATTTCAAAAAATTGGATACGCTTTGCAAAAAAACGGCGACATCGAAGGTGCTCTCGAAAACTATCTTCATGCGCAACTCTTCAACGATTCGCAGTTGTGGAATCTCAAAAAAATTGGTTGGTGCTATCGCCGCCTAAAACAACCCGACAAGGCATTGGAATATTATCTAAAAGCCGAAACTCTCGACCCTGACAACCTTTCAATTGCCATTGCCATAGGACGTTGCCATCTTGAATTAGACCACTACGAAGAGGCTCTCAAATACTATTTCAAAGTAGAATATCTCGACCCGAAAAATTCCAAAGTGCTGCGTCCAATATGCTGGTGCTGCTATATGACCGAGCGTTACGAACAAGCCGAAAAATACATCGCCAAACTGCTCAACACTGCTCCCGAGGCAGAAGATTATGTGCTTGCAGGCAATGTTGTGCGAAGTATGAAACAATTAGATAAGGCTTTGGATTATTATGTCAAGGCGTTTAGTTTCAAAGGTTTTGATATGAAAAACTTGGAAGATTCGCTCAACAACGACTATCGCCCCTATGGCGAAGATGATGTTAAGGGCGACAATTATCTTATAATGGATTACATAAATTACAAACTGAAAGAAAATAATTGAAAATGAATATTTTAGTAACAGGTTCTAACGGACAGTTGGGCAACGAAATGCGCGTTGCCTCTGCCAATCTCCAAAAACACACCTTTATATTTACTGATGTTGCCGAACTTGATATTACAAACCAAGCTGCTGTAAATCAGTTTTTTCAACAAAATAAAATAGATTTTGTGGTTAACTGCGCCGCTTATACCGATGTTAACCGCGCAGAATCTGATTTAGAAAGGGCAGAACTTATCAACGCCACCGCGCCTAAAATTTTGGCAGACTGCTGCAAAGAATTTGGTGCTAAGTTTATACACGTTTCTACCGATTATGTTTTTGATGGAACGGCTCATTTGCCTTACAAAGAAACCGACAAAGAAAATCCCGTATCTGCTTACGGCACAACCAAATATCATGGCGAGCAAAATATAGTGGCTTCGGGTTGCGATTATGTTATTATCCGCACCTGTTGGCTCTACTCGTCGTTTGGCAAAAACTTCGTAAAAACTATGGCAAACCTCGGTGCCACCAAAAACGAACTTGGAGTAGTTTTCGACCAAGTGGGCACACCCACTTACGCCGCCGACCTTGCTAATGCCATTGCCACCATTATTACCAAAACAGCACAAGACCCCGCCGCTTTTGTGAATGGCATTTACCATTTTTCTGACGAAGGAGTTTGCTCGTGGTACGATTTCACCGTTGCCATTATGGGTTTATACAATCTCAATTGTTGCATCAAACCTCTCCACACCGACGAATATCCCACACCAGCCAACCGTCCAGCTTACAGCGTGTTAGATAAAACAAAAATCAAAACCACATTTGGAATCACTATTCCTCATTGGTACGAGAGTTTAAAAGAGTGCGTGAAGAAATTGAAGGATTAAACACATAAACAAAAACAGCGATGTTGAAGAATTCAACATCGCTGTTTTTGTTATTGTTAAATACTTGTTTATCAAATATATTTGTTTGTTTCTTTGTTGCCTGATAGCAAACTTTTCTTTTTCAGCACATTCCATACGCCACACGACAATACGCCTTGCAGCCACGATACAGCCACGTAGCCCCACGCTAACCCTTCGATAGAATTTGCCATGTAAAATGCTCCAACCAAACCGCCAAACGACACACCTAATATAATAGTGTTGAACGGAAAAACCGATATGGCATCCACAGGGTTGCGGTAAAGCAGGTAGAGCGCCTGAGGAAGTATTGCTAGTATCATAATCTGCGTAATGTGTTCGGCTGCAAGATATTCGTCGGTAAAAAGCAGTTTAATCATAAAGCCCGTTAAAAAATAGAATACCGCCATCAACGCTAATGCGCTCAGCACATATATTATGGTAAAAATGTTAACCTTGCGCACGGCGTCGTTGATTTTTCCGTTGGCGAGGCATTTAGAAACGTAGGGGAGGAGCACATATCCAAGAAACGAATAAAATGCAGTGCCAAGAGTGATAATTGTAATGCCCACCGAATAATACGAAACCGACTTGTAATCAAAATGTTGGCTGATAAACACCAGCGGAAACGCCTGAAAAGCAAACAAGAAAAAATCACCCCAAAGTCTTGGCAGAGCGTATTTTGCCACAGTTTTGTACTCAGCTTTTACATCTGATTTTGATACCTTTTCTTTGCATCCCAAACCTCCGCGAATAGTTTCGCCAAGAGCAAAAAAAATGGTAATGGCAGCTGTGATAATAGTCCACCAGAAAAATATGTTGAATGGATTGATTCCGGGAATTATCAGTGCCGAAATAGGTAAAAGTAACTGTATCAATACGTTAGAAATCGAAAACCGTTTAAAATCGTTTTTGCCACGAAAATATACATACACAATGGTGGAGGCGGTGAGCACAGCAGAGTATGCAAATGCAATAATATATAATGCAATGTCATCGCGTCCCGTTACTAAGGGATAAAGTTTTGATTTAAAGATAATTGCCACAACGCATACAACAACAGTGGCGGTGATAACAAACAAAATAGCCGCCCTAACAAACGCCTTGGCACGAGCGAGGTTGTTTTGCCCGATGTAGATGGCAAGGTAGCGGGGAAGAGCAATTCCAGTGCCAGCGAGCATAACAAACGAAACCACTGTTACACTGCGTTTTATAAGGTTATATTCGCCAAAAGTATCCACATCAAGCCTAACGCTCAGCACCTTGTTGAGCGCAAACGCCGCCAAAAGTACCAGCACCTGACCTACAAAAGTCCACATTACATCACCCGCCATTTTGGAGCGGAGCTGTTTTTTTACCGTTGAAAGAATCTCCTTGACCATATCGGGTGCGAAAATACGTAATATTGTTTCAAAAAAATCAAGTTTTTCCAGAAACTCTGCAAAAAATTTAAAATTTTGTCTATTTTTGTCAAAATTTTGTAATTAGTTAGGCATTGTATTCTTAAGCTCGTGCGTATTTTAAAATACATATTGGTAGTATTGTTAATAACTGCATCTCTGGGAGTTTCGGCTCAGAATGGAGGCAAGAAAAACACTTTGCTCGATAGTTTGGAAAATTTGCTATCGTCGGCGCAAGGTGATTCTGCCAAAATAGCAGTGTACAATTCTATTTACAATTATTTTGGCGATTTAGACGTTTCGATTCGTTATGCAGAAGAGTTTATGGAAAAAGCTATTAGGCTGAATGATACTGCTTTAATGATTAATTGCCAACTATCATCGGCATACGCTTATTTAAATAACAACAGATTTAAAGATGCTGAAAAACACTTAATTGCAGTAGTCGATTTGGCAAATCAATCCAACAATAAACAGGCATTGGCAAAGGCATATTATCTCTACTCGTTTTATTGCGAAGATGCCGACAATATTGCGGGCATGGTAGATTATGGCAACAAATCGCTCGAAATATATCGTCAACTGCGTGATACTGTGCATATTTTGGATATTTATATGATGTATGCCCAGTCGTGTGGCACTATGAATATGTTTAAAACCGCTTACGAATATCTTGTAAGGTCTATTTTGCTGAGCAACGTTTCGCAACATAGCACATATACAGCCGATGCCTTGGTGTTTTATGCTGCCACTATGTTGCGACAATTCGACAACGTTTATTATTCGCCCGAAGTGCGTATTGGCAAATTTAAAAAGATTATAAGTTATTGTAGCGCAGCCACTCGCGTGTACGATTCGGCAAAACGTAATACATATTTTGACCGACAAATTTTGTATCTATCTCAAGTTACTAAAGCACAGGCTTTTCTCAAATCTGCTGAAATCTTAAATTCAAAACCTTTGGCAGATAGTTGTGCTGTTTATCTTAATCGAAACAAAAAAATTGATATTGATAATCAGACATTATTTTATCAAGATGCATTGGTAGAAGGCGGATGGCTTATGTTTAATGGTCAATACCGCAAAGCTGTGGATGTGCTTTTGAAAGTGGAGCAAACCGAAGTTTTGCACACTACACATTTGCGCAAGCAGGCTTGTTCGTTGTTGTCGCAATGTTATTCTAAACTTGGCAATTTGCCTAAAACATTAGAGTTTATCAACAAAGCCGGTTTTTACGAAAAACTTGCCAATCGCGAAGCCGCAAGTAAACAATATGCCGATTTTAAAACCAAGATGATTTCGCAAAAACAAGTGGAATTAATTGAAACCGGCAAACGCAAAGACACCATTAAAAATCAAGGTGAAATTAAGCGTCAAAATTATATCACCACATTCCTTGTGTTGATTGCACTGTTGGTTTTGGTGTTTGCTACGTTGATTCTTAATACATTAAACAAGCGTCGCCGTACCAACTTGCAATTACGTCAAAAAAACGATGAAATCACCAAACTCAACGGCAACATTATCAGTCAGAAAAAAGAGATTGCCAAACGACGCGATACCATTACTATGCAGTTTGATATGGTGGAAAATTTTAACGAAACCATTACGTCAAACATCAAGTATGCTGGCAAAATTCAACGTGCCGCCATTCCATCCGATAGCGATGTAAAACGCTTATTTAATGATAGTTTTGTGCTTTTCCGACCAAAAGATATTGTTAGTGGCGACTTTTACACCATCACCCAAAAAGGAGTTTTTAAAATATTTGTGGTGGCTGATTGCACAGGTCACGGCGTTCCGGGAGGATTGCTTTCGATGCTTGGCATTTCGGCTCTGAATGATATTTTGCGTAATTTGCCCGACGATGATAGTTTTTCGCCTGCCAAGGTGCTCGACCGTATGCGCGATTTTATTATAAACGTGTTTGAAGGTAAAAGCGGTTTGGATATTTACGACGGCATGGATATGACAATCTGCGCTCTCGACACCCGCGACAATACATTGCATTTTGCAGCTGGCAACCAAAGCGTGTTTATCTATCATGATGGAAAGCTCACCCGTTTAAAAGGCGACAAAATGCCTGTGGGACGATATGTTAAGAATTTTGCACATTTTACCGATCAGATATTCAACCTTAATCATGGCGATATGGTGTATATGTTTTCTGACGGTATTCAAGATTTGCTCGGTGGTCCTTTGGATAAAAAATTGCTTATCAGAGGATTTGAAGCAATATTGGCAAAAATTGTAACTCAGACAGGACTTAGACAAAGAATAGAAATTGATACAGCAATAGACCTTTGGCGTGGTGATATGCCGCAAATCGACGACATCACCGTTGCCGGATTTAGAATTTGATTATGAGATATTTAATAACCATATTGATATTGTTGATGTGCGCTGCTGGTGTGGATGCTCAAACCGGTGCGGGCAAGATCAGTTTCGATGCCAATTATCAAGCTGCCTACCGCGATTATTACAGTGGTAATTTTGAAAGTGCTTACCGCCGCACACAAATTATGATCGAAGAGGCAAATCGCACAGGCGACCAACGGTATCTGGCTGCTGCATACACATTTGCATCACTTTATAGCGATCATACTGGGCACGTTGACGAATCGCTCGAAAACCTTTATAAAGCCCTCAATATTTACAAAGAATTGGACGATACAGTTCGCATTGCATCTACATACCGCTACATTGGTGACGCTCTCGGCGAGCTTAGAATGTATCAAAATGCTACCGATTTGTTTTACCGTTCGATTAAAATTGCTGGCGACTGTAACAACTTTTACGAAGAATCTCGTGGATATAACTCTCTGTGTAAATACACTTTGCGCGATTTAGAAACTGAATCGGATTCAACGTTTATCAGCCAAAAACTAAAAAACATTATCCAAAAGATGGAGTTTTTTAGCAATGCAATTCTTGGCGATTCTATTGATCATTTGCACCGTCAAAATATCATCAATTGTTTTATGAATCTTGCTTCGGCTTATATTCTTAAATCTCGAATCGAAAACAACACCGTATATGCCGACAGTGCTCAAAAATATGTTGAGCGTATACGTAAAACTATGGGTTTTCAGGGTATTACACTTATGCGGTCGTATATTCTCGAAGCTGGTGTAATGATTGTAAAAAACAACGATCGTGATGCTTTGTTTAGAATGAAAGAGATTGAAAAACTTACTGCTACACTACCTCTTACTAATTCTGACCTTGGCGATTTGTACAACAACCTTAGCATTGCGTCGCAAAAACTTGGCAACCTTTCTGATGCTATTTTTTACAAACAAAAATCGATTGAGTATCAAAGCCATACCGTAAACGAATACAATGTTTTGGCTGGATTTGAATTTCAGGCAAAACTCATGTCGGACAACGAAATTAGTATCCACCAACGCGAAAAAGAACTTGTAGAATATGCCAACAATCAACGCCTACTCAATGTTAGGTTGATATCATTTTGGGTGTTTATAGTTTTGCTTGTGCTTTTGGGTGCTTTACCTGTTTTATATTTGTTTTTGCGTCACAACAAAACTCTCACCCGCAAACTCAATATTCTCTACGGCAAACTCGAAAAACACAACCGCAAACTGCTTGAACAGCAAAACGAATTGGCTGCTCAAAATGAAATGATTCAGCAGCAACGCGACAATGTAGAC
>JAGCDD010000126.1 GCA_017651345.1 Bacteroidales bacterium
GCTCTTACAGAATCAGATAAGATTTCAACTTGCTGCAACTCAGCCTGTTCGTACTTAGCAATCACCATTTGGCAAATCCTGTCGCCATTGTGAACCGTAAAATCTTGGACAGACAAGTTGATGAGAATCACTTTGACCTCGCCACGGTAATCACAATCAATCGTGCCAGGCGTATTGAGGACGGTGATTCCGCTCTTGATGGCAAGCCCCGAGCGCGGCCGTATCTGCGCCTCATAGCCAACAGGGAGTTCGATGAACAAACCCGTTGGAACCAAAACACGCTGCAACGGCTTGATAATCAAGTCGTCAGAGAGGTTCGCACAAATGTCCATACCCGCCGAAAATTCTGTGGAATACTTCGGCAGAGGATTGTTGCTCTTATTTATAATCTTTACCAACATAATATATCCAATTTATAAATTATCTGACAAAATTAATCAAAATTCACCGCTTTAACAATTTATTGGCAAAGTTTTTTAGCGGTTGCCACAGATTTTCAACTTTTATAACAATTGACGCAAAAGCAATGATAATCAATGTGTTAATCGAGAGTTTAATCCAAAAGTCAAAATCTTCAACGAGAGTTATCACGAAATATGACAAGCA
This sequence comes from Bacteroidales bacterium, assembly GCA_017651345.1. Taxonomy (GTDB): domain Bacteria; phylum Bacteroidota; class Bacteroidia; order Bacteroidales; family UBA3824; genus UBA3824. The sequence goes on from JAGCDD010000126.1 coordinate 607, forward strand.
GGCTAACGTGAAGAAAATGATGATGTTACGGAAATCGTAATCGCACGGCAGATACTTCCTGCCCCACACGAATGTTATAACAAGCATCACAAACGAACTAATCGCATTGGTCCACGCACAGGCGATGTAGCCCATCCTCGGCACGAGAAGATAGTCCAAAACAATAGTTAACACGCTGCCTACCAAGAAGATATAAATGCCATAGACCGTCTTATTGTCCAACTTGTACCAAAACGACTGCAAATAAACCATCCCGACGAGCCAATGTCCTATCAGCAACAACGGCACTACATTCAATCCGTCCCAATAAGACGCTGCTATAAAGTGTTTTACGATGTCCATATAGCCCATAATGCCGAGGAAGATGAACAACCCAAAAAGAATCAAGTACTTATTGACGTTTGCAAACAACTGATTGAAATCCTTGCTGCCCTTCTGCGAGAAGAAGAACGGGTCGGCAGCGTAGCGGAAACATTGCACGAACAGTGTCATCAGCACGGCGATTTTTGCATTAGCACCATAAATGCCCATCTCGCTGAGTATGAACTTATTAGCGTCCTCTACCCCATCAGGAACTGTATAGAAAAATTTAATTGCAATACGATCAAAAAAGTCGTTAATCATACCCGCCAATCCCGAAATAACGAGCGGCAGAGAATAAATCAACATCCGACGGAGCAACTTGCCGTCAAAACTATACTTAACTTTCAGAAAATCAGGCACAAAGAGCAACAATGTCAAAACGCTCGATACCAAATTTGCCACAAAAACATAACCCACACCAAAATCTTTTGAGTAAATTGATGCGAAAATTTCATAATTTTGCGCTAACTTTGGCAACCAAAGTATGAAGAAAAGGTTGAGACCAATGTTGACAAAGATGCCAATCAACTTAAATACAGCAAACTTGATTACCTTGTTTTGTTGGCGGAGACGAGCAAATGGTATCGACGTAAGCGCATCGAGTCCAAGGATGATGACAACATACGACACAAAATCGACGTGATTGTCGTATCCAAGATAATGGGCAACATTTGGCGCAAACCACAAACCAAGCAAAATAAAGAGCGAACTCGTTGTGAACAAGGAAGTTATGCTCGTGGTGAACACAAGTTCAGGATTATTCTCCGACTTGGAGAAATTGAAAAAGCCTGTTTCCATACCGTAGGTAAGTATGATTAACAGGAATGTAACGTAAGTGTACATTTCGACAACCACACCATACTCCTCCGACGGGAAACAGTGGGTATATAAGGGCACGAGAAAGTAGTTGAGTATGCGCCCAACTATCGAACTCAGCCCATAGATAAATGTTTGGCCTGCAAGTTGTTTGAGTTTGCCCATTGCAAGTTTAGTTTAAAGTTAAAAGTGTAAAGTTTATAGTTAAAAGTTTATGTTATAAAGTTAGAGTATAACATTTATAGCATATTGTAAAACAAAATACAAAGATACAAAAAATATGAAAACAAATCAAATCATATTGCTCGTTGCATTGCTGATGACAACGACAATATCAACGGCACAAAAGAAGTGGAACTCGGAACTCGGACTCGGCGCGACCGACAACTCCGGCAATGTTGACAACTTCGCCCTAAAAAACACTGGCTCAGTAGTTTACGAGGATTCAACAATGTGCTTTGCAACCAAATACAAGTTCATTTACCAACTCGAAAACGGACACGAAAGCAACAAGGGTTTCAACGGAATTTTTAATTACGACTTCTACAAGTTTGGCAAATGGTCTGTCTTCGTGGCGTTGGAGATGGTGAGCAATCATTATAAAGGTTACGATTGCAAGATGAGTGCGCTCACCGGCTCTAAGTACAATTTCATTTACAAACCCGACACTTGCGAATACTCTCTCAGCGGCGCAATCGTCTATGACAATGTTAATTACACCGACGAAGACACATATCTTAATAAAGAGGTGTGGCGTATCTCCGTGCGTCCAAAGATTTATCAACGACTCAGTCCAAATCTAACATTCTCATTAATAGCATTTTACCAACCAGCAATCAAGAATTTTGACGATTACATTCTCAATGTAACATTCCATTTGGAAAACAAACTTAGCAAACATTTCTATATCGACCTGCATTACAACTATGAATTTCGCTCCGAAATCCCAAGCGACAAGTACCGTCATTACGATTCTGTAACAGAACTGACGCTTAAACTGAAATTTTAGACGAAAAATTCTGATATTATGTGGTCGGAGATGAAAATGCCATTCAAATTGAGGTTCACATAACGGTCGGTAACGTTAAAATATCCAAGCATTTCTTTACGACGGAGGATTTTGTAGAAATGTGAAACATATTTGGCGAAATGCAACGTCAAATACTCAATGTCGATACCTTGGCGAGTCCGCAGACGGAGCATTATGTACTCGTTGAAAAGGTCGTCTTCGGAGAGAATTTCGTGTTCGGCATATAGTTCGTGATTGGCGATTTGATGCTGATAATCAGAGAGTTTGCGGGCGTTCCAACTGCGCGTACCATCATAATACGAGTGCGCCGAAGGTCCAAAACCAAGGTAAGGCACTGATTCCCAATAGTTTGAATTGTGTCGTGAATGACATCCGGGCAACGAATAATTGGAGATTTCGTAATGATTGTAGCCGTTGGACTCCAAAAGATTGTGGATTTGCAAGAATTGCGAGAGGTAAAAATCATCGTCCATCTTGTGTATCAAGCCTTTGCGGAGTTTGAGCATAAAAGGCGTATTTTCCTCAATACCAAGACTATACGCCGAAATGTGCGGCACGCCCTCCCCTATCAGAAAACGGAAAGCGCGTTCAATTTCGTCAGCCGTAAGTATCTCATATCCAAAGATATAATCAACAGAATAATTGGAAAAGCCGTATTTTTGACAGAGTTTTAAGTATCTATAATTGTCCTCAACCGTATGCCTACGCCCAAGGTATTTGAGGCCTTCGTCAGTCATAGCCTGAAAGCCCGTACTAAGGCGATTGACAAAGCCAAGTCGTTGTAAATCAGAGAAATACTCGTCAGTCGCGTGTTCAGGATTGATTTCCAATGTACATTCAAACGAGGAACAAGGAGAGAGGAAAGAGGAATGAGGAGCGAGGAACGAGGAGCGAGGAGAGAGGAACGAGGAAAGATTGTAATTGTCGGCAATTGCCTTATATATGCGCTCCAAATGCTTCAAGGGCAGTATGGACGGAGTTCCACCGCCAAAATAAATGGTGTCAACTATCTGATTCTTAAACAAATACGCCTTCTGCGTGATTTCATCGACCACAGAGGTTATGAAATCTGCCGCAAAATCACTATCTTTGTAGCGTTTTATGGAGTAAAAATCGCAATAGCCGCATTTGCTCTCACAAAACGGGATATGTACATAAAGACCTGACATACAGAGTATTATAAAAATGAACTTTTTAAAAAAATACAAACTGAGCATCATTTGGGCGTTGATAATGCTCCTCGCTACCACAATGAAGCCGGGCGACGAAATGCCCAAAATCGAAATCCCATATATGGACAAAATTGTGCATTTTGGCATTTTTGGCGTGTTGGGATTCCTGATTACCTACGAAAAACGCCGCGCAGACCTGCTCACACTCGCATTGTGCGCGGCATTCGGCGCGGCGATAGAGGTAATACAATCATTCCTGCCGTGGCGGAGTTTTGAGTGGGCTGATATGCTCGCCGACACCCTCGGCGCGTTGGCAGGAATATTGGTGGGCAAATGGCTGATTAGTTTTGCCAAAAGCCGCAAATAACGCTACTTGACGGGCATTTTCTCGATGCGACGCTGATGGCGGCCGCCCTCAAACTCGGTATTGAGGAACATTTCGAGAATCTTGATTGCCTCCTCCTTCGAGATGAAGCGGGCGGGCATCGAAAGCACGTTGGCGTTGTTGTGAGAGCGTGCAAGGCGCGAGATTTCCTCGTTCCAACACAATGCAGCGCGGATTCCCTGATGCTTGTTTGCAGTCATTGCAATGCCGTTGCCGCTGCCACAGATGGTGATGCCGTAGTAGTCGGGCGACTTCTCAACCTCCACTGCAAGGGGATGAGCGTAGTCGGCATAGTCGCAACTCTCGGCGGAGTTGGTGCCGAGGTCAGTTACATCGAAACCTTTCTTAGCAAGGTAATCCTTGACGAAAAGTTTCAACTCGTAGCCCGCGTGGTCGGAGGCTATGAATAATTTGCTGATTTTCATAATATTAACTATAAAAAAGTATTTAAAATGTTTACTAAAATTCACAGTGTTGATAACTTTTATACAGCAAAGTTAACCAAAATACTGAAATTAAGCGTATTAGCGTTATATAAAAATATCACAAAAACCGCTGTAACGCGCTATAAGTCAGGATTTCGGCGAGGTTTTCAACAATGAGTGTTAACAACGGTGTGGAAAAGTGTGGGTTGTTAGTTGACAACTCGCGAAATCGGCGACAAAGTTAAAAATTATCAACAAAAACAACTTTTTTTCCACAAAATATTCACCGTTTTTCCACAAATTTGTAACTTAGAAACCGAAAACAGTTACGAAGTGTAAAATTTGTGTAACTTTTTTTCGCCCATTGTTGATAACATTCGTAAGCCGTTAACGCAAACTCAGTTGCAACGGTGGAAAACTTTTTGCGAAAAAAGTTACGATGTTGAAAACTTCAATACAAAATTACAGAAAATTGAGTTTTCAACAATATCAACAGGCAATAAAAATCATAATATATTTAAAAAAATAAAAAAAAAATAATAATAATTCAAACCGACGACGAAATGGAAGGACAGCAAAAACCAACCCTCCGCAACGGACATATCGATATGGATGTCCCCGAGGGCATTGATTTGAGGGCGGAGATCGCCCGTATGAAGAAGGAGAAGAACGCCGTGATTTTGGCGCATTACTATACCACCGCAGAGGTGCAGGAAATCGCCGACTACACCGGCGACAGCCTTGGCCTGAGCCAACAAGCCGCCAAGACAGACGCAGATATTATTGTGTTTGCGGGCGTGCATTTTATGGCGGAGACCGCGAAGGTATTGTCGCCTAACAAAAAAGTGCTCATCCCCGACCTTGCGACGAGTTGCTCTCTTGCGGATTCGGTGAACGAGAAGTCGCTCGCGGAGTTCATAAAGAAGTACCCGAACCACACCGTAATCTCCTATGTGAACACCACTGCGGAGGTGAAGGCGCTCACTGACATCGTTGTAACGTCTTCAAACGCGGTGAAGATTGTTTCGCAGTTGCCCAAGGACGAGCCAATCATTTTTGGTCCTGACCGCAATCTCGGCAACTACGTGAAGAAGGTAACGGGTCGCGAAAATATGGTGATATGGGACGGCGGCTGCCACGTGCACGACCATTTCGATGCGAAGAGGCTCGCCGAACTTAAAAAGCAGCACCCTTCGGCAAAGGTTCTCGCACATCCGGAGTGTAATGAGTCGATTTTGGCGCAGGCTGACGTCATCGGCGCGACATCGGCGTTGTTGAAGGCGTCTTATGAACTGCCCGAAACCGAGTTTATCGTTGCCACCGAGCCGGGCATTTTCTACGAAATGACCAAGCGCAGCCCCAACAAGACCTTCATCCCCGTGCCCAACGAGAACGGCCACCCGCTCAATGTCTGCGTCAATATGAAGCGCAACTCGCTGAAAAAGATTTACTTGACGCTCAAATACGAGTTTCCGGAAGTTGATTTGCCGGAGGAGTTGTCGAGGAAGGCGAAGGTGTGCATCGAGAGGATGATGGAGATGAGTAAGTAAAATAA
>JAGCDD010000010.1 GCA_017651345.1 Bacteroidales bacterium
AACTACTAAGAAACATCTTCCTTGGCTGTAATTTTTATGTTTTATGGCTTGGGATAATGTTTATTGATAGTTTTTGTTATAATTATATGCATAAAATATAATTACTAACCACTTGAAAATTATTTTTATATCTTAATACATATATCCTAATATCTTAAAAATTATAAAAACTATTAATAATAATGTTAATAAGCGTTAGAATATATTTTCTATGACTGTTTAATTTTATTTTTTTATGTTGAATATAAAAAAATATAATAACAATAACGATAAACAATAAATAATTCTACTAATTTTTGCCGATAATAAAGATAAAAATGTAATTATCTAACAATCTGCTGATGAGAACAAATATGGGCGGTGAAAAAAAATAAAAAATTTTACAAAATAATTGAAAAAATATCTTAAAATGTTTTGAAGTTTACAAAATAAATACTTTACTTTGCATTTGTAAATTTAAAATTGAACTTTATATTATAAAACTAAACTCACTTATGGCAAGAACCTCCATTACCGCCTACAACCTGCGTACGCTGAGCTAAGTTTTGCCAAAACCTCGCCGACATCACCGAACAGCGTAAGGCCAACAACGAAAACATTGCTAAAATTGAGCGCGGCACCGTTGAGCGCATTTCCGAAAAGCTCATCACCGCGTATGTAGACCTCAAGACTATCACCGACAAGATTATCCTCAAAAAAGGAGAAGCCTACGTGGGTGCCGATTTTGTTAAAAACTGGAACCAAGTGATAGCCAAGAGCAAAATCAAAACCGCTAAAAAGACGGATATCTAAATCTCCCCTTTATCCATTGCCAAAGCGATAGTTTTTTATTATGGGGAGGGGTTTCGGGCTGGGCGATGCGCTCGCATTTTGGCATATCTTGCGGAAGAAACCCTGAGGCAAGGATATTTACCATGAGGTCTTCTTTAAAAATATCGAGTGTGTGCACTTGCCATAGCAAATTGCTCTGCGGATTATATTTTTGTATATAGCCGGTGATAATGCTTACCTCTTTTATGGTAACAGGCTTTTGCTCAGAAGTGTAAATGTTTATGAGATAATCTTTGGCGTGGTTTAGGTTGAAAAAATTAAATGCCGACCTAACAGCATCAATAGCACGTTTGTCGCCAAAAGCAATGCCGCTTGCCAATTTTGCCACCTTGGCATTGAGCATGACGTTGTGCAAATCGGCAAAATCTACATTCAGGTCAATATTATCTTGCATCATATTGTTTATCGATACAATGTAAGCCGCAATAGCTTCAAAACGGGCGTCGATGGTAACGACGTTAACATTGTCGCAAATCGGATAATGAATTAAATCGCCCGATGGAGATACGCCGCTGTCGCAGTCTACAAAAAGATGTGTGAGGATTTCGAGCGGTTTTATTTGGTTGGTTAATAGCGACATTAATTTTGGCGTAATGCATTGAGCCACTATAATCAAAATTTTGTAACCATCTAATAGTTTGGCAAGTGGATCGGTTTCGATAGCCACCTTGGTTGGCACTTTGGTTTGCGGCAGTTCGGCATTAACCATATAAAGACCATAAATAGATGGATAGGTAGAAAGATTTGCCAAAGTGTCGTCGCCAAACCTGTCGATTGCCAAGAGTGCTACTTTTTGGTTCATAGAGGTATAGTTTTTTTCTGGGTTAATTAAGTTATCTACATTGCAAAGTTAACAAAAAATATTGAAAAAAACAATAGGATCATTTAAAAACATTAATCTTGAAAAAAACTCAAAAATAAAGTCAGGAATATTGTTTTTGCTTTTTTTTTTCTATTTTCGCACTGTTTTTTGTGGCGGACGCGTTGGCGTGCGCATTTATTGTGTAACATAATTTTAGTATGAAAAATAAAACTTTGCAGGAAATCCTGCTTCACATTGCCGTTGTGGCGGTGTTTATTGTAGCAAGTGCTATATATTTTTATCCTGTTATGGACGGACAGGAGCTCATTCAGGGCGATTATGTTCATTCAAAAGGAATGGCTCAAGAACTCGTAGAATACGAGCAAGCCACCGGCGACGAGTCGGCTTGGACGGGTTCGATGTTTGGCGGTATGCCGGCTTATCAAATCAAGAGTCCTTCGTCGTTTAATATTCACGCCCTTATGCAAAAGGCTCTACGATTGTTTTTGCCATATTCCACAATGGCTATTTTCTTTGTTTATCTGTTGGGCTTTTACTTTTTGCTCACAAGTCTCGACTTTAAGCGCGGCATTGCCATAGTTGGCGCGTTTGCCTTCGCGCTCAGCACCTATAATATTATTATCATAGCCGCGGGACACATCACCAAATGTTATGCAATAGCCTATATGGCGCCGGTGTTGGCAGGTGTTATCTATGTATTTAAGAAAAAATACCTTCTTGGCGGATTGCTGATGACCTTGGCTTTGGGTATCGAAATTTCGTGCAACCATCCGCAGATACTTTATTATTTAGCAATTCTCTGTTTCTTCTATGCCGTTTACCGTTTTGTGGTGGCATACAAAGAAAAAGCCCTGCCCGATTTTGGCAAAGCTGCCGCTGTGGTGGCTGTGGCATGTGTGTTTGCTGTGCTGCCCAATATCACCAACCTTTGGACCACTTGGGAATACGGCAAATATTCTACCCGTAGCCAAAGCGAGCTCACCACCAAACAAGAGAGCAGCGGTCTCGACAAGGATTACGCTCTTGCATGGAGCAATGGTGTGAGCGAAAGTTTTGCACTCTTTATTCCTGAATTTAAAGGCGGTGCGTCCGACGCTCTTGGCAACGACCCCGACGCGATGAAAGCCATTCAGGGCAATCAACTTGCTCAGCAAATTGCAAATCAAAACCACTATTGGGGCGACCAACCCTTTACCTCGGGTCCCGTTTATGTGGGTGCTATAATATTCTTCCTCTTTGTTTTGGGAATGTTTATTGTAAAAAGTCCCGCAAAATGGTGGCTGTTTGGAGCCACGGCAGTGTCGCTGATACTTTCGTGGGGCTATCATCTTGGCGGCTTCACCGACTTTATATTCAATTATGTGCCGCTTTACAACAAATTCCGCGCGGTGTCGATGACCTTGGTGATTGCTCAAGTGTGCATTCCTTTCCTTGCTGTAATGGCATTAAAAGAGTTTGCCGAAAATCCCGATTATCTTAAAACACGCAAAAAAGATATATACATTTCGCTTGGTCTTACCGCAGGATTGTGCTTGCTGTTTTGGATTGCTCCCTCAATCACATCGCTACTTTCGGCACAAGAATCTGCTGTAATCAACGATACCATTCAAAAAGGTGGCGACGATGCCGCTCTTTATCAGCAGTTTAAAGACGGATTAGAATCGGCACGCTCGTCGATACTCAGTTCGTCGGCATTGCGTTCGTTAGGCTTTATATTGGTAGCTGTAGCAGTTATGGCTCTGTTTTCGATTATGAAATGGAAAGAGAGCACACTTTATATTATAGTAGGCATTTTGATTGTTGCCGACCTTTGGCTTGTAGACTATAGTTACCTTGGTCCTAAGGATTACAAATACGCTTCGGAGGCAAATGTGTTTAACCCCTCGGTGGCAGATACATTTATCAAAAAAGACACCGACCCCGATTTCCGCGTGTTAGACCTTACCCGCAATGTGTTTAACGATGGTGTAACACCTTATTTCCATAAAACAATTGGCGGATATCACGGTGCAAAACTCCGTCGCTATCAAGAATTTATCGATACCGTGTTGGCTCCGGCAGTAAACGGTGCGCTCTATGTGGCACGCAACACTCCCGACAAACTTAGCGATTATATCCGCACAAATCCTGCGCTCAATATGCTCAACACCAAATTTGTTATCACCGACCCCAATGCATTCCCACTTGTAAACCTTGATACCTACGGTAATGCTTGGTTTGTAAACCGTTACGAACTTGTGGAGAGTGCCGACAAAGAAATCGAGAGCCTAAAACGCAGCGATCCCCGCAAAACTGCCGTTATCAACAAAAAACAGTTTGAAAGCTTTATTTCGCAATTGCCTTCAGAGCAGATATTTGCCGAAGACAGCAGCGTAATTGCCCTTGCAGAATACAAGCCAAATTATCTTAAATACAACAGCTTGACATTCCGCGACCGTCTTACTGTATTCTCCGAAATTTATTATCCCAAAGGATGGCAGGCATATATCGATGGCAAACCCGCCGACCATGTGTGCGCCGACTATATTCTCCGCGCAATGGTGATACCCGCCGGACAACACACTATTGAGTTTAAATTCGACCCCTCGTCGGTACGTGTTAGCAAGGTGATTGCCGCAATAGCCTCTATTATTGTGATACTTGCGGCTCTTGCGCTGATAGTTAAGTGGTATTTAAACAAAAAATCGCAACCCGCCGTTGCCGATATTAAAGAAAAAGAATCATAACATAATCAGATAATTAGAAAATGGGACTTCAATGTGGTATAGTAGGACTTCCAAATGTAGGCAAGTCAACCCTTTTTAACTGCCTTTCGAGCGCAAAAGCACAGGCAGCCAACTTCCCTTTCTGCACCATTGAGCCTAATGTGGGCGTGGTTTCTGTGCCCGACGACAGGCTTGTACAGTTAGAAAAAATTGATCACCCGGCACAAGTGGTGCCCGCCACAGTAGAGATTGTGGACATTGCCGGATTGGTAAAGGGCGCAAGCAAAGGCGAGGGTCTTGGTAATAAATTCCTTGCCAACATCCGCGAAACCGATGCCATTATACACGTGCTCCGCTGTTTCGACGACGAAAACGTTACTCACGTTGACGGAAGCGTAAACCCCGTGCGCGACAAAGAGATTATCGATACCGAGCTCCAAATCAAAGACCTTGAAACCATTGAGCAGCGATACTCCAAAACAGAGAAAATCGCCAAAACCGCAAAAGACAAAGACGCAGCTCAACTGCTTGTGGTGATGGATAAGTTTAAAGCCGCTCTTGAGCAAGGTCGTTCGGCACGCACCGTTCAGCTCGACGACAACGAAAAAGAGGTGGCCAAACAGCTATTCCTCCTTACCAACAAACCTGTGATGTATGTGTGCAACGTTGACGAAAAATCGGTGCTCACCGGCAACCAATACACCGAGGCTGTAAAAGCCGCCGTAAAAGATGAGGACGCCGAAATACTTATCATCGCAGCCAAAACCGAAGAAGAGATTGCCGAAATGGAATCGTACGACGACCGCAAGATGTTTCTCGACGACCTTGGTCTCGACGAATCGGGCGTGGTAAAACTTATCCGCTCGGCTTACAAACTGCTCAACCTCGAAACATTCTTTACCTCAGGTCCAAAAGAATCAAAAGCTTGGACCTACCGCAAAGGTTCGCTCGCTCCACAGTGTGCCGGCGTTATCCACAGCGATTTTGAAAAAGGATTTATCAAAGCCGAGGTTATCAAGATGGAAGATTATATCAGTCTTGGTTCTGAAGCAGCCTGCCGCGAAGCTGGAAAAATACATATCGAAGGCAAAGACTACGTGGTGCAGGATGGTGATATTATGCATTTTAGATTTAATGTGTAATATCTTACTTATATTAGGCTAAAAATGAGTATTTGATTAATTTATTTATTTAATTGTTTTATCTATGACTAAAAACCCATAAACATTCATTATGGGGTTTCGCATTAATTCTTTTCATTACAATTTGTTTTAGGGTGCGTTGCGATAACGTACCCTTTTTTTGTTATTATTTTTCTTGATTTTTTTGTTTGGACAAACGAAAATTTTTATTATCTTAGTAAACCCTTAATTTGTATTTTTGTTGAAAGGGCAAATGTTTATAAATCAATAATGTAACGTTATGAAACCACAACCTATTGACAAAAACTTGATATCAGATCTCAGTTATTCGCTCAAACGCGAATATGTCAAATGCAACAGGGGAGGGGCGTGTACCGCGTCTTCAATCATAATGTGCAACACAAAAAAATGGCATTCGCTGCTATCAGTTTTTCGCGAACAGGCAGGTTGTCAGTTTGTGTTGCTGTCGGCATTAGACGATTCGGTAATCACCAACGACCGATCTTTTTACCTTTCAACCCGAAAATATCCCAATGTTTATTTTCCGCTCGGACACCAATATATCGACAGCGTTTCGCTAAATCCGATGCCTTCATTGATTTATAATTTAGCCGACACTGTTTTGCAAAAAGAGGTTCTTTTGCTATCGCAGCAAAATACTGTGATGGTGCGTTACAAAGTGCTCAGTGCGCCCGGCGTGGTAACATTGCAGGTGCGTCCGTTGCTTGGTTTGCGGTATGCGAGCAGCCTGATACGCAAAACCGGGAACATCAACACCGGCAACAAACCAATCGAAAACGGCATAATGTATTCATCTACCGACCGCGACCCAATGATTTATATGCAGATGTCGAAACAATGCAGTTTTGTTACCGCTCCCGATTGGAACTATAATATTGAATATTCTGAAGACCGTCTGGCTGGTCTCCCGTATCAAGAAGACCTCTTTATGCCCGGCTTTTTTGAAACAGTATTAAACGAAGGCGAAAGTGTGATCTTTGCCACATCCGACCGCAAAGGACAGCCGAGCCAATTTGAATCTTTATTCGATACCGAAGTTGCCTCGCGCACCAATCGCGAATCGTATCAAGATGATGTAAATTATGCCGTTAAACAACTTATACGCACCCGCAAAGGACAAACTTTTATAGTAAATTCACTGCCCGAAACCGCTAATATTCCCAAAGAGGTTTTCATGGCATTGCCCGGATTAACATTGCAGTCCAGCGAACCCAATTTGTTTGAAAAAGTGGTAACCTCGCTATCAAAAATGCTGGGTAATACACTGATGGGACGTGTGAGCGGATATAGGCTTTTGCCCGAAGCTCCGTTGTGGTTTGTATGGGCTGTGCAGCAATACTTTTTTCAAAAAGGGGACATCCGCCTCACTTACAAGCAATTTGGCAAAGACATCAACAAAATTATAAAAGCAGGAATTGATAACAGCCTGTCGGGACTTGTAACCGATGATAGCGGACTTTTGGCACGAAGCCTTTCTACCGAAGACCGTTATTTTGTTGAAACTAATGCTTTATGGTACAACGCATTGTGCTTTGCTGCCGAAATCAACGAGTTTAACGGCGAAATAGAAGCTTCGGCTACAGCATCGCAAATGGCTCATAAGGTTAAGTCAGAATTTACAAAAATGTTTGTGTTGCCTAACATGCTCTACCTGCCCGACAGCGTATCCGAAAACGGTTCGGTAGATCATACTTGCCGTCCTGCACAGATATTAGCCGCAGCTTTGCCCTATTCGGTGGTAGACAACAATATGGCAGAAAAAATCTTGCTATCGCTTCAGCAGCACCTTCTTACACCACGTGGACTGTTGAATATTCCTCCTCAGCAGAATGTTTCTAACGAAAGTGTGTATGTAATGCCCGAATTTAACGATTTTGTGGCAGAATTATATTTAAAACTACGCATCGGCGATGAGGGTATGAAAATGGCAAAACAAATGTATTACGCTCACAACCAAGACGATTCGTTGCCATCTTCACCTTGCTTTTATCAAAAGTTTCTTCCAGATGCTCCGCACGAAGGTTTTGGTTCGCCACTTTGTGCCGCATCGGTGGCTGCCGTTAATAGAATAAAGATGCTTATTGATCAGTATTAACAATGCATAATGCATAATTTATAATTAACAATTAAAAAAAGAGATATAACAAAACGACATGAGAGTTTTAATGTTTGGTTGGGAATTTCCTCCGCATATATCGGGAGGTCTTGGCACTGCCTGCAAGGGTATTGTTGATGCTCTTGGTATGCGTGGCGATACCTCTTTGGTGTTTGTAGCTCCCAAAATCTTTGGCGACGAGCAATCGGTTAACACAGTGTTTGCCGGAGCCGATAGATATGCCAAAACTCACAAAAAAATATTAGACCGCAATATACGGATAGTGCTGCCACAGCCTTCGCCCGAACAGAAAATTACTAATCAGGACGAACTTGTAAAATATGTTGAAGCTTCGGATAAGCTGATTTATATCGAAACAGCCTCGTATTTGCACCCTTATCTTCAGCCCGGACAGATTGAGCGTATACTTATGCGCAAAAATATTCCGCCCGAAAAAGTATATGTTGACCCCGACGGTCGCCTTGTTACCATCGAAAACGGTCGCAAAAAGCCAATTTCGGTGTCGATAGGAGATACGGTTGACAGCAATACACAAAAACCTGCAAAGTTTGAATTTACAGGCGGCTACACATCTGATATTTTCACCGAAACGGGAATGTTTGCACGCATTGGAGGCAAAATTGCCAATCAACATAATTTTGATGTGATTCACGCTCACGATTGGCTCACCTACGAAGCAGGCATTGCTGCCAAAAAAGCCACCGGCAAACCTCTTGTGGTGCATGTTCACGCAACGGAATACGACCGCACAGGCAATCGTCCTAATCCTCAGGTGTTTGCAATCGAAAAAGACGGTATGGAGCAAGCCGACGCAGTTATCACTGTGAGCAACCTTACCCGCGACATTGTTATCGACAAATATGGCATCGACCCCGACAAGGTGTTTGCTATCTACAACGGCGTAGACTTTAAGCCCGACCGTCACAAATACAAGAAACCCGCAGGCGAAAAACTTGTTACTTTTCTCGGACGTATCACCTATCAAAAGGGTCCACGATATTTTATCGAGGCGGCATTCAAGGTGCTCAAACAGTTGCGCAATGTGCGTTTTGTGATGGCAGGCGGTGGCGACATGTTTAACCAAATGGTAACGGCTGCTGCAAGACTTGGCATATCAGATAGGTTTCATTTTACCGATTTCCTCAATCACGACGAGGTGCGTCATCTGCTTGCCGTTAGCGACATATATGTGATGCCATCGGTGCAAGAACCCTTTGGTATAGCTCCATTAGAGGCAGTTAGATGCAATGTTCCTGTAATTATATCAAAACAGAGCGGTGTGGCAGAAGTGTTAAAACACGCTATCAAAGTGGATTACAACGATGTAGACGCTATTGCAGATGCCATTCACGCATTAATAGAATATCCCGCCATATCAAAACATATTGTAAAAGCCGCCCAAAGAGAGTTGCGCAGTCTAAAATGGCAAGAGAGCGCAAAACAGATTTCAGCAGTTTACAAAGCATTGTGCAACAATCAAAATACCGAAATATGAAAACATTAGCTTTTAATATCAATATCCATAAATATTTTTTGTTGAAAAAATACCGCTTTTTCGACATTGGCAACGACAATTTTTATTTTGACGAACAGTCAACATGTTCGGCTGTAGAAGCCTCTGAGCGTAACTGTCTCAAACCTGCATTAGAGATGCTTTTGGCTCTCGCTCATCGCTACAAACGGAGGTTTAAGTTTTCGATTACAATTTCGGGATTTGCCTTGCAACTTATTGAGCAGTATTGTCCAAATACCCTTGAACTGCTAAAACAACTTGCGCATACAAATGCCGTAGAGTTTGTGGCATCGCCTTATAATCATTCGCTTGCAGGTGTTAACGATATTTCAGAATTTAAAAAGCAAGTGGGTATTTCGGTATCAGAAATTCAGCGGCTGTTTAATGTTACGCCCGAAACCATGCAAAATACCGACTTGATGTATACCGATTCTATTGGTGTGGCGGCTTACGAAATGGGTTTTAAAACTGTGTTGCTACAGCCAGAAGAGCGCAGTTTGGAGGTTAAAGGCACCGATTATCTATATTTTCATCCCACAGTACAGCGGTTGAAGATTATTACACAAAACCGCAAATACAGTATTCTGTTTTAAAACGCACTTAAAGACGGTAAACTCTTTGCTCCCGATTACCTTGTGGAGCAGCTCGGCAA
>JAGCDD010000127.1 GCA_017651345.1 Bacteroidales bacterium
GCCTGAAGAGTAATTGATGGATTCGGACGCGTGAGAGTGAGGGATTCGAAAATTACGAAAGATGCGTATATGCTACCCATTGACGCCACAAGCGGCAATGGAACGTAGCATAACGCAGATGAGTAATAATCGTACGAGCGAAGCGAGTTAAGAACTTCCGACCGGGGGCTGTTTTCTGCTCTTGAACAGCGGGCTAAAATTTCAAATTTTCACTTTCGTTCACACGGGTTTTACCCGATGTTTACACGATTTTTTCACTTTGGAAAAACTATGCAAAATTTCTAAAAATTTTTGATATATGCAAATATTTCAACACTTTTCTTCAAAACAATTTCATTTTTAATCAGTACACACCATTTCCAAACTTTTTCCAAAATTATTCCAACATTTAGAAAACCTATACTATTTCCAAAATAGAGGATTTTGAATGAAAATTTAACAAATTCTGAAGATTCTTACTTGAAAACTTGTGTATGTTGTAAAAAAGTAGTACCTTTGCGACCGATTTTGAACGCAAGGGTACTATAAAAACGACACCCGATAGTTTGACTTGCGTCAGGGACTACCGGGAATTCCGATGCAAAAGTACTACATTTTTTTGAATTGTGCAAATTTTTGACAAAAAAAATCGTTTTTTATTCAAAAAAAAGAAATTTTTATCAAATAAAATTACATTTTTTATGAAATATACCGATTTTGAGGATATCATGTCAGCAGAAAGGATGGGAAGATACCTCGATGCGTGCAACGGCGATACAAACAAGGCCATGACACTGTATCGTAACAACTTACACCTTTCACAAGAAGTTTTCACAGTTGTCAGTTGCTTTGAAGTTGCGCTCCGCAATGCTATCGACAAACGAATGGTTGCGTTATTCGACAACGATTGGCTGCGTGATGCGATTATGCCTGGCGGTATATTTGATGATCCAAAGATGGCAGAGTCGCGCACACAAATACAGAAAGCATATAATAAATTGCTACACGATGGCACATATAAGCACTCAAAACTCCTATCGGCGCTCAATATGGGTACATGGAAGTATATGTTCGCCAATGTGCAGTATCGAGCTAGCGGCAAATGTTTGTTGAAGGTATTTCCGAACAAACCAAGGTCATCTGCAGAGTTCAATTGTAACAACACATATATCTTTAATGAGTTGGATAAGGTGAACACATTACGCAATCGAATTGCGCACCATGAGCCAATATGTTTTACACACTCTTCACAAACGGTCGATACCTCGTATATCATCAATGAGTATCAAAAGATACAAACTCTTTTTGCATGGATGGGAATAGATAGCCACGCGCTACTCTACGGTCTTGATCATGTGCAAGCAGTTTGTAACAAGATAAATCAGGTAAAATAATGATATCGTCCCTCTCCACGACGTAAAACAGGAGATCGCGCAAGCGTGCGCGAACATATTTATTAAAAGCGTTTGCAATTATTCAGCAACCCGGAATGTAGGAAGTTTTGGTCTTTGCAGTTGGATAAGTCAGCGAACGCTCGCGTGCAAACGTGGGCGTGACTTTAAATCGCTATTATATGCGTAAAATACATATTCTCCTAATATTACTATTACTTCCGCTGGCAGTCGCGGCAACAGGGAATGGCAGAACGGACACAGTCGGTTTTGTACATATGCCATTGTATATTGTAGATGGTAAAATCGGTGTACCGCCATCCGATGTTCCCGAAAGTTCCGAAATAGCCTCAGTCACCATTATAAATGCTGAAGAAGCAACAGACTTGTATGGAGAACGCGCTGCCTATGGTGTAATAGTTATCCGAACAAAAGACTTTGAAAAAACACATGTTCAGCAGTCCGCAAAACAACACAGAGGCGAGCCCGGCAAATTGGGGAGATGGGTAAGGAAGGTTACCGGAGGGAATATGTTATTGGGTATCCTAATATGTATCATCATCGTAGTGGCAATTATGGCTTTGCCGACCATTATTCCCCGGTTACTGACTCGTAATGAAAAACACAAACAAGGGCATAAAGCTATTTATTCTAACTATGACCCGGGTACATTTGACGCAGAAGGAGTGCGGTTTGAAGCGGTCAAGCAACCCAAAAACTATTTTATACCGATAATTTGCCTTGCCATTATTTCGATGTTTGGTATAATATTATACAAAACATTTATTAGCACGCCCCCAATCGGAAAATTGCTTGTTATTTTGATATTTTTTGGTGGCATTTCTGTATTATTTATCCTTGCATTTGTAAATAGTTGTAAACTATTACGAAGTTACTTGGTCATAGATGAAAAAGGGATTCGTGGATATGTTGCAAATACCGAACGGCTGAATCTCAAAATGGATTTTAAGGAGATACATATCTCATGGGAGCAAATCAAGCGGGCACAAATGGATGGATATTTAGTTACATTCTTTAAAAAAGGGACTAAAATTCCTGATGATATGGTAGATTTTGCGGAATTAGCGGATACCGATATAACTGAGAAAGAGATTGAAAATTCAATATATCAATTAGACTTGTCAGCATTCCCCATTAACAAGGTTAAAGATAGTATCAATTATTTCTATGCACGCAAGAATGGCATAGCAAAACAGCCGTCATTGATCAAACCAGACCCATTGGAGATAACAAATGTTTTGACAATAATCTTAGTCATACTCGCAGTATTATTGCTCAGTTACTTGGCAAAATAAGTATCTAAGGGATTCGAGGGCACCTTGCTCAAGGGATTCGAAAATTGCCGAAGGCAATAATCGTTCGAGGGTTTATCCCGAGATAAGAAAATTGCTTGCAATAATCGACAGAGCGTAGCGGCGGAGAACTCCCGACCGGGGGTTGAGAAGGCCCTCATCTCCAAATAAATGAAGAAGGATGCCCGTTTATGGACATCCTTTTCATTTACCCTGCGGAGAGTGAGGGATTCGAACCCCCGGTACGACGTAATGCGTACACCGCATTTCGAGTGCGGCTCTTTCGACCACTCAGACAACTCTCCGGAGCGCAAGCTCCGCGCTAAAACCACTCTTCTTGCGAAAAGCGGGTGCAAAAGTACTGCTTTTTTTTGAATTGTGCAAATATTTTGACAAAAAAACGTACTTTTCGAGTTATTTTGCCTTAATTTTGTCAAATCCTGAGCCAAAGACACCCCTCACATCGGCTATCGAGACGAGTGCATCGGGATCGATAGCATGTACGATAGCCAACACCTGCGAGCTCTCGGGCTTGCGCACAAGGACAGAAATGACCTTGACAGGCTGCTTCGAGTACCAGCCTGTTCCGTTGAGCACCGTGACACCCCGATTGACAGTCGTGTTGATGGCCGTTGCTATCTCGTCATACTTGGCGGAATAGATGAGGAAATGCACGGA
>JAGCDD010000128.1 GCA_017651345.1 Bacteroidales bacterium
AATGCTTTGATATATCGTTTTGTAGGTCTATTACTACGAGTGCTGTGGTGTTCATATTGTTTTGATTAAATTATTTACTGTAATTGTCCGGGCAAAACTTTTTTCTCCTTTGGTGGGAATGTTGCCTCGTATGCTGCAAACTCTTCGGGAAACTCGTCGGCTACAAAGTAACCTTTTGGCGGACAATATGTTGCTTCTATTCCATTTAAAAATCCGGGAATAAGTTCCTGAGCAAGAAAATACGGCACGTCGCTATCTTTGGGTTCGGCGTGGTAATGAATTTTTAGTTTGCTGGCAAGGTCGAAACCTGCGTGTTTGTAAAATTCAATATTGCCTTCCATGCAGAGAAACGCAACGCCCATTGTCTTAGCCTTTTCGAGCGCAAAATTCAATAACTTTAACCCATAACCTTTGCGTTTATAGCTGGGGAGAATGCTGATTGGACCAAAAGTCCAACTCGGAATCTTAGTGCCGTCGTTTTTTACAAGTTCTGCCGTAGAAAACATAATGTGTCCGATAATTTTGCCGTCTTCAACCATTACAAAATCGAGTTCGGGAATAAAGTCGGGATTAGTTCTGTATTTGTGTAGCACAAAATGTTCGGTGCAGCCGGGACGGTATACGTTCCAAAATGCTTCGCGGGTGAGGTTTTCTACCTCGCGGTAATCGTTAGGTTGTTCGTTTCTGATATTCATTTTATTTATTCTTTATTAAATGTAATTGCATAAAACACACATCATACGTACCAAAATGTTTTTTTGTTATAAATAAGCAAGTTAGCAATAGAGCATAGGACAAAAGTGTAAAATTATTTTACAGTGGTGTAAAAAAATTTTACAGTTGGGAAGTTACTTTATAAGTTTTTCGATTGGTGATAAAAAAACCTGTGCTACAAGTAATGCGGCACAGGTAAAAGATGCTTTAAGAAATGGTGTAATTACTACGCCATCAGTTTCTTATACTTAAACCTTGTAGGTATTGCGTCGCCCATGCGTTTGCGGTAGTTTTCTTGATATTCGGAATAACTGCCTTCAAAGAATTTTACCTGCGAATCGCCTTCAAATGCAAGGATATGTGTGGCTATACGGTCGAGGAACCAACGGTCGTGGCTAACAACTACGGCACAGCCCGCAAAATTTTCGAGACCTTCTTCTAATGCACGAAGGGTGTTAACGTCGATATCGTTGGTAGGTTCGTCCAAGAGAATAACGTTGGCATGCTCTTTAAGCGCTAGTGCAAGGTGCAGACGGTTGCGTTCACCGCCCGAAAGCACTCCACATTTCTTTTCTTGATCGCTGCCGGAGAAATTAAATTTAGAAACGTATGCACGAGCATTAACGGTTTTGTTGCCAAGGCGAATATCATCTGTGCCACCCGAAATTACCTGATAAACAGTTTTTTCAGGGTCGATAGAGGCGTGCTGTTGGTCTACGTATGCAATTTTAACAGTGTCGCCAACGGTGAATGTGCCGCTGTCGGGTTTTTCTAAGCCCATAATCAGGCGGAAAAGTGTGGTTTTGCCCGCACCGTTTGGACCAATAACACCCACAATGCCGTTGGGCGGAAGGGTAAATTCAAGATTTTCGTAAAGCAACTTGTCGCCGTAAGCCTTAGAAACTCCGTGAGCCTCAATAACTTTGTCGCCAAGACGAGGACCGTTGGGGATAACAATTTCGAGTTTTTCCTCACGCTCTTTAACATCCTCGTTCAAGAGTTTTTCGTAAGCATTAAGACGTGCCTTGCCTTTTGCCTGACGAGCCTTAGGACTCATATTTACCCATTCTAACTCGCGTTCAAGAGTTTTGCGGCGTTTAGATGCTGTTTTCTCCTCCATAGCAAGGCGTTTTGCCTTTTGGTCGAGCCACGATGAGTAGTTGCCCTTCCACGGAATACCCTCTCCCCTATCGAGTTCGAGAATCCATCCTGCAACACTATCGAGGAAGTAACGGTCGTGGGTAACGGCGATAACCGTACCTTTATATTGTTGAAGATGTTGTTGAAGCCAATCGATACTTTCGGCATCAAGGTGGTTGGTGGGCTCGTCAAGTAGCAATACGTCAGGCTCTTGCAAAAGCAGACGGCAGAGAGCCACACGGCGGCGTTCACCACCCGAAAGAGTTTCCACCTTTTGATCGTCGGGCGGACAGTTGAGAGCACCCATAGCACGTTCAAGTTTGTTGTCGAGTTCCCAAGCATCGTGATGGTCAAGAAGTTCGGTAAGTTCGCCCTGACGTTCGATGAGTTTGTTCATCTCGTCATCGTCCATAGGCTCGGCAAACTTTTGGTTGATAGCCTCGTATTCGTTAAGAAGGTCAACAATAGGCTGTACACCCTCCTGAACCACTTCTTTAACGGTTTTAGAGTTGTCTAATTTGGGTTCCTGCTCTAAGTAACCCACAGAATATTCGTTGGCTGCGAATGCAAGGTCGCCCTCGAAATTCTTGTCAACTCCGGCGATAATTTTCAGTAGCGACGACTTACCAGAGCCGTTGAGACCAATTACGCCGATTTTTGCCCCGTAAAAAAACGAAAGGCTGATATTATTTAATACTTTTTTTGCCGGAGGGAAAGTTTTGCACACCCTCGACATCGAGAAAATGATTTTCGGTGCTTCTTCTGCCATATTTTATAATGATAATGTGTTTAATTCAAAGTTTTAAATAATAATATATATTTTATTATTCCCCAATAATTTGGTCATCGGGTACTTTTTCTATTCCCTCATTAAGAAACAAAGCCACATCGTCAAGATTAATTAGCCAATGTCCACCATTATTATGTACCATTCTACCAACTGCCAAAAGCGAATTAACCTGTTTTTTTGAAAATATCAAATCGTCATCCTTGTCGATAGTACAAAAGACAGTTTTATTTGGACGCTTGTTGCTGTCGTCGATTACTTCGGCAATAGAATAGAAACCTGTCATTTTTGGAGTAATCACATAAAGGCAATAATCACATTCTTCACGCTCGATAAGTTCGCGCTGATAGGCTTCCTCACTCCAATGGGGAACCACCGGATCGTAATAATTTATTTTAAGTTTCGGTTTCAATATGTCGCGCCAAAGTGAACCATTGCACGTGCCGCCAAGAAAAACTTTTTTGTCCATTTTTAATACTTTAATTTATATACAAGGAAACCTCGCAAAAATTATGCGTAAATATACGCAAAGCAAATGAATAATTCAATTTTTTTTAAAAAAAAATTTTTTTCACCTTTGTAGTCATAATTAAACACACTATGAAAATAGCCGAAATTCTAAAAAACACAAAGAAAACGCATTTCTCGTTTGAGATTGTGCCGCCGCTCGTGGGTCACAGCGCCAAGAGCCTTTATGAAAAAATTGAACTCCTAACCGAGTTTAACCCGTTGAATATCAACATCACATACCATCAAGACGAAACTGTTTACAAGCAGATAGAAAACGATGTGATGTCAAAAAAACTTGTGCGCAAGCGTCCGGGCACAGTAGCACTCGCCGCAGCTATACGCAATAGGTTTCCAAGCGTTACCACAGTGCCGCACCTCATCTGTGGCGGAATGACCAAGCAAGACATCGAAAATATCCTCATCGACCTTAACTTCTTGGAAATCGAAAACATACTTCTTCTTCGTGGTGATGCTCCCAAAGGCGAACGCTATTTTATTCCCGAGCCGGGCGGATATGCTCACACCGATGAGATGGTAAAGCAGATAATGAACTTAAACAAAGGCATTTATCTTGATCAAGACCTTAAAAATACCGAAGCCACAAATTTTTCGGTAGGCGTGGCAGGTTACCCCGAAAAGCACGCTGAGGCTCCCAATTTTGAAACCGATATGCATTATCTTAAAGCCAAGGTTGACGCCGGAGCCGACTATATTGTTACTCAGATGTTTTTTGATAATGCCAAGTTTTTTGAGTGGGAACGCCGTTGTCGCGAGGCTGGCATTAATGTACCTATTATTCCGGGTATCAAACCGATAGGCAAAAAACGCGACCTTGATGTAATTCCTCTGACATTCCACCTTGATATTCCCGCCGACCTTGCCAATGCCGTTCAAAACGCAAAAGACGATGCCGCAGTTTATCAAATCGGTATCGAATGGGCTATCAATCAGAGCCGAGAACTGATGAAACACGGAGTTCCAGCCCTTCATTATTTCAGCGTAGGCCGCACCGAAAACGTCCGTGAGATAGCCAAAGCGGTATTTTAAAAACGGTACAAATTTTGCCGAAAAAATTTAAGGAAAATAGATACACCTTATATATATTTTCCTTAAATTTATAGCGCAAAAAATTATATTACGATGAGACAACTATTGAACAATCTGAGCATCAAGAGCAAGATTTTGCTCGGCTTCTTTATATTGGCTGCAATATACTTTGCGTTAGGTATTTACCAATACAATGCATTAGAAAAGGTAAATACGTCTAACCAAGCAATTTCATTTGCTAAGGATATGAACACCACATCGGCACAGATAAAATATCTGCTTGCCAAAGATGTGCTTATACTCCGCAATTTCAGCAATGTAAAAAACGAGAAAGAGTTAAAATCGCTTCACAAAGACCATTTAGAGTATCAAGAAAAACTCAACGATATTTTTCAGTCGGTTGCCAAATTGCAAGAAGTCAAATCGTTAGATAATTCTATTTTGCGCAACTTCCGCGACACAATTCTCGCCATCGAGCAAATTTACACCAACGAATACTCTGTTTCGTACAAAGAGATACATCTTGCGCAAAAATTAATAATTACACCAAACGAATTGCGCAACGCTATAATGCAGAAAGAGTTAGAACACACAGAAACCACTGCCGAAGAGGTAGACTCTACAGGTAGAAAAGTGTTTAGAGGCGGACGCTCTGCAGCAAGTATCGAAGAACTCACTCAAGATTACCTCAACGAACAAAAATACGAACAGCGTAAGCACTATCAAAAAATTACCCGCCACATAGCGGACATCGACAAAATGCTATCAATTGTAGAATTAAAAGCTACAGGCATAAGCAACAAGGCGGTAGACGATGCAGTATTTGCAGGTCGCAAAAACATAAAAAACTTTATTATTTTTATGCTGATTGCCATTGCATTGTCGGTAATTCTTGCATTACTTACTGCTAATATGATAGTTAACCCGCTCGAAAAACTTATGAAATATGCCGAGCGACTTTCAGAAGGCGAACTTCCCGAATTTAACGAGCAGATTTCTAACGACGAGATTGGTGAAACAGCCAATTCAATTTCGCAATTAACAATAGGTCTGCAAAAAACTTCAGAATTTGCCCACGCTATTGGTCAAGGTGATTTTAGTAGTAATTATCAGCCACTTTCGGATAAAGACGTGCTTGGTAACTCGCTGCTCAACATGCGTAAATCACTCCAACAGGCGCAAGAAGAACAGTCAAAACGTCAACGCGAAGATATTCAGCGAAACTGGACCACTGAGGGTCTTGCACTTTTTGCCGAAATTCTCCGTCACCATACCGAAAACATCAACGAACTTTCGGATGATATTATAGTAAATCTTGTTAAGTATTTGAAAGCCAATCAAGGAGGTATCTTTATTTACCAAGATTCTGACCCTGAACATCCATTTTTGGAGCTTCTTTCGGCATACGCTTACAACCGCAAAAAATTCTTAGACAAGAAGATAAATGTTGGCGAAGGTCTTGTAGGAGCTTGCGCCGAAGAAAAATACACTATATATCTTACCGACATTCCCGACGACTACATCGAGATTGAATCTGGTACAGGTAGCGCAAACCCGAAATCGCTATTGATCGTTCCGCTAAAAATCGAAAACGAAATACTCGGCGTTATAGAGATGGCATCGTTTAACGAGCTGAAAGACTACGAGATAGAGCTTGTAGAAAAGATTGCCGAAAGTATCGCATCAACGCTTTCAACCGCACGTATCAATACACGTACTGCAGAACTCCTTGAACAGTCGAATAGTCAGACCAAGTTCATGAAAGATCAAGAAGAGGAAATGAAACAGACCATCGAGGAGATGAAAGCAACCCAAGAAGATTCGATGCGCCGCGAAAACGATTATTATCAAGAACTTAAAGAAATGGAGGCTGTTAACAAGACTCTTGAACAGCAGAACTCATTACAAGATAGTGAAATAGAAAAACTCAAAGGTCGTTCGGTAACACTTTCAAAACTTATAAAAGAACGCGAAAGTTACGAAACCAACATCTTTAATATAATCACAGGTGCGGTAATCACCACCACCGACGAAGGTGTGATAACTTACGTTAACGAACAGTTTGTCAACCTGTTTGGATACAAAAGCGCAGAAGCTCTCGGTCGTAGCCTTTATGATATACTCGGATTTAAAACCACCGAAACCGAAATGGCAAAAGTGCTTCAAGCCGAATTTGGCAACATTATCAACACCAAAGGTCACGAGGTGAAATTCAACGACAAAGAAGGCAACAGTATTTCGGTTTGGCTGTCGATAACCGCCAACATTTTTGAAGGCACTGTGGTTTATACTATTATTCTTAGCGACCTCAGCAGCCTATCAGAAGAACGCAACCGAAGCAAAAAATTTGAGGAAGATAGCCTTATAAGCAAATTTGAGCTTGAAAACCGCTCTCAAATTCTTGAAAACCTATTGCACAAAAACCATATCGAACTGCCCGGTTTTGAATCAGAATACACCTTTGTGAATTTCGAAAATTTCCGAATAGGATTGAATATTATTGATTCACAGCTTAAAAAATGGTTCGACATTGCCAACAAGATTTACGGCGTATTCAAACGCCACGAATCTAAAAAGACAATACTTGCAGCTATCGACGAACTTATCGACTACACTGGATACCACTTTGGCTTTGAAGAAAAATACTTAAAAGATTTCTCGTACGGCAAATTCGACGAATACAAAAATATCCACGATCAGTTTTTAAGTTCGGTAAAAGCATTTAGAACACTGTATAACGAAGGCGAAACTGTAGCGCTTATCAAGCTGCTTACTTACATCAAATCGTGGATTCAGTATTACATTCCGCTCCACGACGAAAAATATATCACCCTATTTAAGAACAACGGACTGTCATAAAAAACATAAACAAAAAAAATCGCCACCTTTTGAGTGGCGATTCCTTTTTATTGACAATATTATATCTAATATTAATTATATCTCCTTTTCTTTTGCTTGTAGAGATTCGTTCTCAGCGTCCCTCGGAAATATGCGTTTCTGAAAGAGTATCATTGCAAACACTCCCACTGTTACCGCTGCATCAGCAATATTAAAAATGGGACTGAAAAACACAAAATGCTCGCCGCCTTTAAACGGCATCCACTCAGGCAGAGTGGTGTCAATTATCGGAAAATAGAGCATATCCACCACCTTGCCTTGCAAAAAAGGCGCATAACCTCCACCCTCGGGCATAAATTCCGCAACCTGATTGGCACTGTAGCCCGAAGGTCCAAAAAACAATCCGTAAAACATACTGTCTAATATGTTTCCTATTGCTCCGGCAGTTATCAACGAGAGGCAGACAATAAAACCCGATGTAGGATTTTTCTTCTTAATGGTATAACCAATAAAGATAAACAGACCAATTATGGCAATTATCCTAAATATACTCAGGATATATTTACCAGCCATTCCTTCGAGTTTCCACCCAAAAGCCATTCCCGGATTTTCGGTAAAGGTGATTTGAAACCAACTGAAACTCCAATCCCAATTAAGGAAACTGCTTTCGCCGATGTACATGTGGGTTTTAACCCAAATTTTCAACGCTTGGTCTGCTATAAGCACAAGCAAACCTATTATTAATCCTTTTTTTACTAATGGGTTCATTACGCTCTACTTCCTCTCATCTTTCTTGCTCTCTACGCTCAATGTGGCGTGAGGAACAGCCATAAGTCGTTCTTTGGGAATAAGCTTACCTGTGTTGCGGTCGATACCGTAGGTCTTGTTCTCGATGCGGATAAGAGCGTTTTCAAGGGCTTTGATAAATTTCAACTGACGCTCAGCCATAGAGCCTGCCTGCTCTTTCGACAATAGCGACGAACCCTCCTCGTATGATTTAAACGTGGGACTTGTGTCTACTGTGTCGTTGCCGTCTTGTTGGGTTATTATCTCGTGATACGATTTATAAAGTTTACGAGCCTGCTCTAACTTGTCCATTATCAATGCCTTGAATTCGGCTAATTCCTCGTCTGAATATCTAACTTTTTCTTCTGCCATAATTAGGAATTTTTTAGTTGTTAAAAATTAATACTAATCTATTATTGTTATCGTAGAGACGTGATTAATCACGTCTCTACCACAATATGGTTAAAAATTATATTTTCGATATACGTATCAATGTTGTGGTTTGTTCGTCAATTTCGATATTAATTGCATCCGAAGGCATATTTTCTTTGCCTAAAATTTGGAGGCTATCGGTAAGTGTTTGAGAACTAATGTATTCCTTAAAGTTACTTAATGCGCCGCTTATCTCGGGAATTTGTGCAATCTCAATCTTGATTTTGTCGGTAACGTCGAATCCGCTGTCTTTGCGCATATTCTGAATGCGGTTGATAAGTTCGCGGGCGTAGCCTTCGTCTTTGAGTTCGGTAGTGATGTTGATGTCGAGTGCCACGGTGATGCGGCCTTCGCTTGCTACAAGGCGTCCGGGAATATCCTCAGAGGTGATTTCTACCTCAGTGGTAAGCACGTTAACTTTTTCGCCGTTTACATCAATATCGATAGAGCCTTTTTGTTCAAAGTCTGAAATCTGCTCCTGCGACATTTCTGCAAGGTAGTTAGCCACGGCTTTCATATTCTTGCCGAGTTTTTTGCCGAGTTTCTTAAAGTCGGCTTTCACTTTTTTGGTAAGAATACCGGCGGTTTGATGGAGATATTCAAGTTCTTTTACGTTAACTTCAGTGAGTATCAATCGTTTAACAGCCTCAATCTTATGTTCCATATCAGCGCTGAGGATAGGAATCATAATTTTTTGCAGCGGTTGACGAACCTTGATAGCGGCTTTGCGACGGAGGGCGAGAACCATCGATGATATTTTCTGCGCCATCTCCATACGGTCTTCAAGATCTTGATCTATAACGCTTTGGTCGTATTTGGGATAATCAGCGATGTGAACCGAAACTGACTCTTTGCCAGTGATGTCGTTCAGGTCGCGATAAATCTTGTCGGCATAGAACGGCGCGATGGGAGCCATCAGTTGAGCCACTTTTTCGATACAGGTGTAAAGTGTCTGATATGCCGAAAGTTTGTCTTCGGTCATTCCGCCACCCCAGAAACGTTTGCGGTTGAGTCGAACGTACCAGTTAGAGAGGTTTTCGGTAACAAAATCCTGAATCATACGTCCTGCGGGAGTCATATCGTATGCGGCAAAACATTCGTCTACTTTCTTAATCAACGAGTTGAGCAGCGAGAGTATCCAGCGGTCGATTTCGGGACGTTTCTCTATTGCAATTTGAGGTTCGCTGTTGGTAAATCCGTCAACATTTGCGTAGAGAGCAAAGAATGAGTATGTATTATAAAGTGTGCCGAAGAACTTGCGTTTTACTTCGTCAACACCGTCAACATCAAATTTAAGGTTGTCCCACGGCGACGAGTTGGTAATCATATACCAGCGTACTGCATCGGCTCCGTATTTTTCAATTACATCAAAAGGATTGATAGCGTTGCCGAGACGTTTCGACATTTTCAAGCCGTTTTTGTCGAGCACAAGTCCGTTTGAGATAACATTCTTAAACGAAACGCTATCGAAGCACATAGTGGCAATGGCGTGAAGTGTGTAGAACCAACCACGAGTCTGATCCACACCCTCGGCTATAAAGTCGGCAGGGAAAGGCAGGTCGTCTTTGTGCTCAAACGGATAGTGATATTGAGCGTAAGGCATTGCACCCGAATCGAACCAAACGTCGATAAGGTCGGTTTCGCGTTTCATAGGCTTGCCTGAGGGCGACACAAGTATAATGTCGTCGACGTAGGGACGGTGGAGGTCGATTTTTTCGTAATTATCCTTGCTCATATTGCCGGGAACAAATCCTTTGTCTTTGTAAGGATTGCTCTTCATAAATCCGGCGGCAACTGATTTGTCGATTTCTTTGAAAAGTTCTTCGAGCGAACCAATGCAGATTTCCTCGCGGGTGTCGCGGTTTCGCCAGATAGGCAACGGTGTGCCCCAGTAGCGCGAACGAGAGAGGTTCCAGTCGTTGAGGTTTTCGAGCCACTGACCAAAACGTCCCGAACCTGTTGACGGCGGTTGCCAGTTGATGGTTTTGTTGAGGGCAATCATACGCTCTTTGGCTGCTGTGGCGCGGATAAACCACGAATCGAGCGGATAATAGAGCACCGGCTTGTCGGTACGCCAGCAGTGAGGATAGTTGTGAACGTGTTTCTCTATCTTAAATGCGATGCCTTGCTGTTTCATTTCGAGGCTGATAATGATGTTCAGATCCTCGTCTTTGGCAGCGGCTTCGGCATCGTACTTGCCATCTTGATTGTATTTGGGCGAATAAGCGTTTTTAACATAGTCGCCTGCGTGATGATTGTATGCGTCTACGTCAACACATTTATTTACAAACGATTCGGCAAGTTCGTCGAGCACATAGTATTTACCGCGGAGGTCTACCATCGGACGGGTTTCGCCGAGTTTGTTGATAAGGTAAAGCGCGGGAACGTCGGCAGCCTTGGCCACTTTG
The DNA here is from genome assembly GCA_017651345.1 of Bacteroidales bacterium. Taxonomy (GTDB): domain Bacteria; phylum Bacteroidota; class Bacteroidia; order Bacteroidales; family UBA3824; genus UBA3824. The sequence goes on from JAGCDD010000128.1 coordinate 10,663, forward strand.
GCGTCGTCGGCACCAAATGTGGGCGCAATGTGAACGATACCAGTACCATCTTCGGTAGTAACGTAGTCGCCGGGGATAACACGGAATGCCTGCTCGGCAATCTCTACAAATGTATCTTTTTCGTAGGTAAAGCATTTGTCGGGATGAGCGGCAGCGTATTTCTTTACAAATTCGGCAGAAAGGTCATCAACTTTTTCGCAAGGTTTTACCCATTGCATCATCTGTTGGTAATGCATTCCCACGAGGTCGGAACCTTTGTAACGACCCACAATGCGATAGGGAACTACTTTGTTGCCGGGTTTGAACGCATCCATATCGGCTTCTGCACCTTCGGGTTTGAGATATGCGTTTAAACGTGCCTCAGCCATTACAACGGTGATTTTGTCGGCGGTGTAAGGATTGTAGGTTTGCACCACCACGTAGTCGATATTAGGACCAACGCAGAGAGCGGTGTTTGAGGGAAGTGTCCACGGTGTGGTTGTCCAAGCAAGGAAGTAAGGCTTGCCCCATTTTGTCATCTCATCTTTCGGGTCGGTGATAAGAAACATTCCTGTAACGGTGGTGTCCTTAACATCGCGGTAGCAGCCGGGCTGATTGAGTTCGTGGCTCGAAAGTCCTGTGCCGGCAGCGGGCGAATATGGTTGAATAGTATATCCTTTGTAGAGATAGCCCTTGTTGTACATCTGTTTCAAGAGCCACCAGAGCGATTCGATATAACGATTGTCGTAGGTGATGTAGGGGTCGTCCATATTGATCCAGTAGCCCATCTGCTGAGTGAGTCGTCCCCATTCGCCGATGTATTTCATCACGTCTTTGCGGCAGGCGTTGTTGTAATCGTCAACAGAAATTTTTTTGCCGATGTCTTCTTTTGTGATACCGAGCGATTTTTCTACGCTGAGTTCCACGGGCAAACCGTGAGTATCCCAACCAGCCTTGCGGCTTACTTGGAAACCTTTTTGAGACTTGTATCTGCAAATGCAGTCCTTAATGGTACGCGCCATCACGTGGTGAATGCCCGGCATACCGTTGGCCGACGGCGGACCGTCAAAAAATATGAATTTAGGTGCACCCTCGCGGGTTTCGAGACTTTGGTCAAATGTATGTTCATTCTGCCACCTTTCGAGTATTTCTTTGTTAATCTGCGAAAGGTCGAACTGCTTGTATTCGGCAAATTTCTTTCCCATTATTCTGTATTTTAAATTAAAACGGTGCAAAGGTAACACAAAGAAAGTAAAGTGCAAAAAAAAATGTAATAACAAAATCTTTGCAATTACAATTTTATTTTACATTTTTGTGGCATTTAATTTGGATAGAAATAATAATGATAAAGTCGTAAGCAATGTTTCTGAATTTGTACATAAAGAGTTCCAAGGTGTTTCTCGCCGAGGTTACCGACGGATTGCAAAAATTGCGTTCCGAGGTTAAAAATATACTCTTGCGTGCTGGTATCGAGGTGATTGAGCCTTCGGAAGCAGAAACCAATGTTGAAAATCTTATGCTAAATGCCGACTGCTCAATGCACATTCTCGGCTACGACAATATTATCGACAACGATTCCCCTGTTTACGACACTCCTTCTGCCATTCAATACCGCACGGCAAAAGGTCTTACAGATGGCAATTTTAAAATGTTTGTGTGGAATCCGTTGGGTATTATCAACGATAAAAACTTATATATCAACGATATCCGTCGCGATATCAACAACAATACAATATATTCCGACATTACTTCGCCCATTGTGTTTGTTGAGGAATTGAGAGCAATTATGAATATCAAACCTTCGGCTAAAACAGATGCCAAGAATTACGATATATTATTTATTTACAATACATTAGACCGTGATTCGGCAAAAGAGGTCTCCAATATGCTTGCCGACCTTCAAACTGTTACCGAACTTGAAATCAACGCAGGAGCCGACACCGACTATAACGACTTTATCCAAAACCAGTTGCCATTGTGCAAACTCGGAATTATTTATTACGACTACGCCACCGATTGGGCTCCGCCGTTTGCTCAGCAAGTATGGAAACAGACAGGAGGTCAAAGCGCTTCTACCCCTCTCTACATTGCCGGAAACAGCGATCACGCCGACGAAACTCAGTTAAAACCGTTAAAAAAAATTGTATCATACACCATAAACGAAAAGAGTATTATTCCGTTAGATATTAAAATATACTACGACAAAATCACAGGAAAAACATCATAACTATGCAACCCGAAATATGTCCATATCCCGGTCTTAGACCTTTTACCGAAGAGGAATCAATCTTCTTCAAAGGTCGTGATATGCACATACGCCACATTATCAAACTGTTGGAAGAAAACAAGATGGCGTTTATCACAGGTGCTTCGGGTGATGGTAAATCGTCGATGGTGTATGCGGGTGTGCTGCCAAACATTCGCGCAGGATTTTGCAAGGCAAAATACAATAGTTGGCTAATTGCCGATTTCAAACCCGAAAAAAATCCGTTTCTATCTCTCTGTGAATCAATATCTGAGCAACTTGAAATATCAAAAGAAAAAACTCAGGCAGAACTCAAATATGGTTTTTCGTCGTTGGCAAAACTCTATAAAGAATCACCCTTTTTTGCCGATGGCGAACAAGGTAAAAACCTGCTGATTATAGCCGACCAGTTTGAGGAAGTATTCACCAATTTGGAGAATTTTTCTAACGGAAAACCTTCCGACGAATCGTACATAACAATCAACCTACTGCTCGAAACCATAAGACTTTCGGTTATCGAAAAACTGCCTATCTATGTGATATTTACAATGCGTAGCGACTTTATCAGCCAATGCACCGTATTTAAAAACCTTCCTGAGTATATCGCATACAGCCAGTTTTTTGTACCGCAACTTAAACGCAACGAAATCCGCCAAGTGATTGAAGAACCCGCCAAACTTGCCGGAGGAAGCATTTCACCACGACTTACCGAAATCATCATCAACAACCTCAACAGCGGATTCGACCAATTGCCTGTGTTGCAACATGCATTAAATATGTTGTGGAAAATGGCTGATAATGGAGCGGTAGAGATCGACTTGATTCACTTGGCACAAATAGCAGGCATTTCGAGCGATGCTTTAAGTTCCGAAGACCGTGCTAAGTTTAACATTTGGTTTGCCGAATTGCCCGAATACCAGCAAAAATATTACGAAAACCCAAGTCTCGACAATATTCTCAACGCCCACGCAGGAATACTTTACGAAAGCGCTTACGACTATTTTATGGAAAACGTTCCGTGGGCAGAAAAAAACATCACTCCCGAAGAGAGCAAAGAGATTGTGGAAACGGTGTTTAAATCGTTGACAAAAACCGACAACAAACGTCAAGTGCGCAACCGTTGCACTATCAACGAGATAACGGGTATTATCAACAAACCTCACATCACAAACGCCACAGTGTGCGGTGTAATCAACATTTTCCGCACTCCCGAAAACACTCTTTTACAGCCGTTTAGCGTGCCGGGCAAGTTAGACACTCAGTATCTTTCGGGCGACACAGTGTTGGACGTTACCCACGAGGCGCTTATCCGTAACTGGAAATTGCTTTCCGAATGGGCTACCGAAGAGGAGACTTTCTTAAAAGACTATCACGATTTTGCCACGCAGATGAACCGATGGCTCAACAACAACCGCGAAGAGCAGTATTTGCTATCCTCAGGCACCTATTCGTACTTTTTAAATTGGTATATTGCCAACACGCCCAATCCATACCGTTTTCTCAAATACGACAACACAAAAAATTCGTACCGTCAGAAACTGAAACTTGCTCAAAACCAATACGAAAACTGTCAAGATTTTATAGAGTTGAGCGATCAGGCTATCAAAACCCGCGAACGCATCAAACGCCGCAAATTGATGACGGTGCTTGTAGGTCTTATTGCTTTTACCGCTACGCTTATAGTGCTGAGTGTGTGGGCATTGAACGAACAAAAATCGGCTCACATCGCAGCAGAATACGCTCAACAGCAAGCTGATTCAGCTCTTATGCAAAAAGAAAAAGCCCTCAGAGCACAAGAAATTGCCGAACAAGCTAACAAAAATGCACGATTGCAAAAAATTGAAGCTCAAATTAGAGCAAGCGAGGCAAAAAACGAACGCGACAAGGCTCGTAGCGCACAACAACTTGCCGACCGTCGTCGTCGCGAGGCGGATTCACTTAAAGATATTGCAGAACTCAACCTTCAAGATGCTGAGTTTCAAAAGGCTGTGGCTGAGATGGCTAAGCAAGACGCCGAAGAGCAAGCTCGGGTGGCACGTCAGGCAACAGATTCTGCAACAATGCTTTACAGTGTGGCTATGTCGAACGCCATGGCTATGAAAGCCAAAAGCGAATATGGCGACAACCGTCTTAACCTGCGAATTGCCTACACAGCTTACAACCTAAACCGCCGCAACAACGTAACTCAAAACGATGCAGAACTATTTGACGCTATGATATATGCAATGGAAATCAACAATATGATTAAACCATTGAAAACCACTACCGAAACCATTGCAGCATTCACCGTAGATGATTTGGGACGCATTATTGTACTTACTCAAAAAGGTCAGATCTTCGCCTACTCTTACGCCAACAAAAAGACCAAAGAAGTTTTCAGGATTTCTGATTTTGTAAGTCGCGACCTTATTCATTCCGCCATTTTTTTAACACCTGAGATTGTGATTTTCTCCACCACCGACAAGGAGACATTCTGTATCAATTTCAAAGACAAAAACCGAAGCCGCTCAAAATTATCAGTTCAGGGAGACTTTATCAAAAGTGCAATGCTTACTCCCGACAAAAGATATATCTGCGCTGCATATCTCAACGGTAGAATCGCTATTCTCGATGCCGACGACCCCGAAAGCCGCTCAATTGCCAATTACAATACCAAAACATCAATTGCCGATATTTACTGCTATGGCAAATCAGACGTTTACATTCTTACTCAAAACGCGGCTCTGTTGCGTTGGAACTTTAGCAACAACACCACAAAAGAAATTTTCCGTCAAACAAGCATGAACGCTTACGCCATGACAGCAATCGACTCAAAAAGGCTCGCTATATGCTTCTCAAAAGGCGACGTTCAGTTTCTCGACCTCAAAACAGGCACCAAAGAATCTGACATGCTTGGAGCTCACAACCGTATCGAACGTATTGTCTACGACGAAAACACTAAATATTTGGCAATGGCAAGTCTCGGAAACCGTATTTCGGTGCTCAATATCAGAAGGCGTAATGCAAAACCTTTTGTGGTTGACGATTTTATGCTGCACAACTTTCCAATCAAGAATATCGGTTTCAACGACGAAGGCACTATGTTTGTACTTACTGAAGAAAATGTTATCAGGTATTTTGACCTCGACATCAACTCTTACGCTCAAGAACTTGCCGACGAAAAAGTTACCGAACTTACTCGTCAAGAATACGGACTTATTTTAGGTAAAGATTTTTCATCAAAATAAACTACAAGGATTTTGGAACTCGGAATTGTAAATATTATCCTCATCATTACGGCGGCGGTTTTGCTGATTGCCCTCGTAATTGTGCTTATTACAATGCGCCGACGTATGCTAAATTCTGAACGCAGATTAGAACGACGCTACCGTCAAGAAATTTCTTTCTACGATAGCGAACTTACACGAGTAAATTATCTTTACGACGAACTCTCAGCTGCAAAAAATATTAATCAACCAAATCAAATAACCGAGCAAAACATTCTGCCAAACAACGAAATCGCTATCGAGCAAAAAAAACTCGAAGCCGAACGCGAAAAACTCGCTCAGCGCAACAAAAAACTTTGGGATATGAGCCTTGCTATCGAAAAAGACAAGGAACGTATACAAATGCTCAAAAACCAAATAGAAGCCAAACACTTAGAGGTTACCGATAGTATCCGCTATGCTCGTGGCATTCAAAACGCCCTTCTGCCACGCGAAGACATCTTAAAATCAATGCTTTCAGACTATTTTCTATTGTGGAAACCTCGTGATATTGTGTCGGGCGACTTCTATTGGATGAAAAAACAAGGCAACTTGCTGCTGTTTGCCATCTGCGACTGCACAGGTCACGGTGTTCCGGGCGCTTTTATGAGTATGCTTGGTATGGCTTTTCTCAACGACATCACCGCCGACGCCGACAACAATATCAAGCCTTCCGACATTCTTGAACAACTCCGCCGAAAGGTGATAATATCGCTAAAACAATCGGCTGCTGGCACTCTCGAACCCAAAGACGGTATGGATATGGCTCTGTGTATTCTTGATACCAAGACACTTACGCTAAAATTTGCCGGTGCCAACAATCCTATGTACATTGTAAGCAACGGTGCTCTCACCGAATACAAAGGCGTAAAAAACCCAATCGGATTTTACCCGATGGAAAAACAGTTTGAAACCACTGAGATTCCCGTAAAAAAAGGCGACTACATCTATATGTTTTCTGACGGATTTCCCGATCAGTTCAATGCTAAAACCAACAAAAAGGTAACTTACGGCCGTTTTAAAAACCTTTTGGTAGAAATCAACAACGAAACCTCCGACCCTGAAATACAGAAAAAACGCCTCGACGATTTTTTTGAATCGTGGCGAAACGGTTTTGTACAAATGGACGACGTGCTAATTGGTGGATTCCGTATCTAATTTTATGTTTTTTTTGCATTTATCAGAAATTTATCTACTTTTGCGCATTAAAAACTAAATAAAACACCAATAATATGGCAACAACAGCAGATTTAAAAAACGGCCTATGTATCAATTTCAACCACGACATCTACACCGTGGTTAGTTTCCAGCACGTAAAACCGGGCAAAGGTCCCGCATTCGTCCGCACCCGTCTCAAAAGCCTTACAAACGGCAGGGTACTTGAAAACACTTTCTCGGCAGGACACGAAATCGACATCACCCGCATTATCCGCCGTCCTTACCAGTTCCTCTACAAAGAGGGCGAAGACTACGTTTTTATGCAGCAAGAAACTTTCGAACAAATCACTGTTCCAAAAGAGCACATCGAAAACCCCGATATGTATCTTGATGGTCAGGAAGTAGAAATCGTTATCCAAGAAGAAACCGACCAGATTCTTACTGTAGAACTTCCTCCTTTCGTAATCATGGAAGTTACCTACACCGAACCCGGAATCAAAGGCGATACAGCCACCAACACACTCAAACCCGCTACTGTAGAGTCAGGAGCCGAAATCCGTGTTCCTTTGTTCGTTAACCAGGGCGACAGAATCAAAATCGACACTCGCGACCGTTCTTACGTTGAACGCGCAAAATAATTTTCTCCTTTTTTAATATTTGTGCGGATTATATTACTTCCGCACAAATATTTTTTTTATTTTTGCAAAAAACAAAATGCATTAATATGGATTTTTATGGGCGAGGTCAAAAAAGCGAATTCAAGCCGGTTTAAACTAAATACGTTGCTCAACATTATCAAAGTGATCAGCAACAACTCTTCGATTGAAGAATTGCTGAAAACTTACAGCAACGTGCTTTTAGACGAGTTCGGTATCAATAGCATTCTGATTTTCAACTACGAAAATCGGCATTGGAACATTATCCTTAGGCAAGGTATCGACTCTTCAACAGGCGATTCTATTGACCCAGAACACGATTTCGGCGATATTTCTGAATACGATTCGATTTCTTCGCTCGACCTTACCAAAAAACTCCCCGGCCTCGACTATATTATCCCTATCACACAAAATACCAAGCCTTTAGCATACATCCTCATCGGCGACACCAACGAAGGAAAAGGCACTTCGCCAATCATCAAGTATCTCAACTCTATACAGATACTCTCTAACCATATTATTATGGCTATCGAAAACAAGCGTCAAGAGGGTATGCGAAAAGAACTTGAGATGGCATCGCGTATGCAGAGTCTGCTTATTCCCAAGGCGGATATTTTCGACGGAAATCCTTATATCGCAGTATACCCATTCTATCTGCCTCACTACGAGGTAGGTGGCGACTATTACGATTTCGACTACCTATCGCAAGACGAGATGTTTTTCTGCATTGCCGACGTGGCAGGCAAAGGTATGGCTGCAGCTTTGCTGATGTCGAATTTTCAAGCAAGTCTCAAGGCGTTGTTTGTTTCCGAAACCGAACTCTCAGTTTTGGTGCAAAGGCTCAACAAGATTATAGTAAAAAATTCAAACGGCGAACGCTTTATCACTCTGTTTATCGGGCGTTACAACTTTAAAACCCACGTGCTCAAGTATGTAAACGCAGGGCACAACCCGCCGATACTATTCGACAAAGAGTCGTTGAGCCTACAATATCTCACCAAAGGCTGTCCGGGAATCGGTATGATGGACGACATTCCTGTTATCAACGAGGGACAAATCACAATCGCCCACAATAGCAAAATTCTCTGCTTTACCGACGGTGTGGTTGAGATGGAGCGCGAGGGCATTCCCGATTATGGTCAAACTGTGGTAGAACGCACTGTGCGCGATATGCTCCCTGTGCGCGACAATATCAGCAGCCTTCTTGCCGAACTCAATATTCAACGCTCAAACACATCGCTCTTAGACGATGTTACCCTTTTGGGCATCGATTTTATTGTAAAATAGCCTTATTCGTAAATCACTTTTTCTGCCATCGCCATAAGTCCGTTGCCAGTAAAAGGCTTTTTCAGGATATTATCCACACCAAATTTATGAGCCTCGGCTATGAGGTTTTCGTCTGATTTGTTGCTTATTAACATAAGTCCTGCGTGCGAGGCTTCAAAAAATGCACGAACAGTTTTAAAGAAACTCAAATTGTTTCCTATCGTATTGTAATCGGCTATTACAAGGTCGGGGCTAATGCTTGGTATGGCTTTGAGCGCAGATTCGGTGTCGGGATACGAATATACTTCGTAGCCGCAGTTGCTGAGTGTATATTCTGTTATAAAACGTGTTCCCTCAGATACTTCCACTATTACTACACGGTGTTTTGAAACGTTGCGTTTAACATCTTGCGAAGCAATCTCTTTTGAATAAAAAATCTCTGCCTTGGGATATTTGAGCATAGTTTCGATAAGCGAAAGATTGTCGCCAAGTTTAAGCAGATAGCCTCGAGCACCCGCCTCAATGAGGTTTTTGATATATTCAGGCTCGTCGTAGAGCGAAAGCCCTATTACCATAAGGTCGGGACGTATCTTCAATGCCTTTCGGGTGGTTTCAATGCCGTTGATGCCGGGCATCTCAATATCCATAAACACTAAGTCGGCGTCAATGATGTTGATATCCTGCAAAAATTCGTTGCCAGAATTGTACTCTCCTGTAACTTTGCAGCCGCCAATCTTGCGCAAAAGCAGTTTTGTAGTGCTGCGAAATGATGGTTTGTCGTCTACTAATACTATTTTGCGTTCAGTTTCCATATTTATGCCTGTTTGGTGTCTATCAAAATGCAAATATTAACGCCGTTGCCTGGCGAAGATTGAATGTCGGTGCGTCCGTTGAGACCCGACACTCTTCCGTAAAGGTTTGTAATGCCGCTGCAAGGCTTGTCTTTTATGCGTTGCTGTACTTCTTTAGGGTCAAAACCCTTGCCATTGTCGGTGTAGTCGATACGCAGATAATTGTCTTGCTGCGAAAATTTCAAAGTAACTTTTTTGGCTTCGGAATGTTTCAATGCATTGTTGAGCAATTCGTTTACTATGCGGAAAACAGCGGTTTTACACTCTGAGCTTGAAGGTTCGGCATAGTTATCGGCAGTTTCAAACACAATTTCGGGTTCTCCTGCGGGCGAAATTTTTTTGCATAGGCTACCCACGCTTGCCGCAAGACCAAAGTTTTGCAACATATCGGGCATAAGGTTGTTAGAGATATTTTTACTCTCCTTAACAGCCTCTTCCACAAGTTCTTTCATTTCTAAATATACCGATGGCAATTCGTCGGGAGCCACTTTGTTGTGCTGTAACAGGCTAAGATATGTATTCAAACTTGAGAAAAACGCACCGAGTCCATCGTGAACATCTTTGGCAAATCGTGCGCGTTCTTTTTCTTCGGTTTGCACTACTGCGGTGATTATCTGACGGTTGAAATCTTTTAACTGAGTTTCGGCCTGACGTAGCCGCAGATGAGTTTTTACTCGTGCAATAAGTTCCGAAATCAAAAAAGGTTTTTTGATATAGTCCACACCTCCGAGTTCAAATCCTTTTAATAGACTTGCCTCGTCAACTTTTGCAGTGAGGAATATTACAGGAATATCCTTGATGTCGGGGTCGGCTTTTATTCGTCGGCACACTTCAAAACCGTCTACTTTGGGCATCATAATGTCGAGTAGCACAAGGTCGATATTGCCGGCTTTGAGTATGCCGGGCACTTTTTCGCCCTCGCTCTCGGCTATAACCCCATAGTTGTATCCAGTGAGTATATCTTTGAGCAACAGCAGGTTTGGCATACTGTCGTCTACCACTAATATGTTAGGTTGTTCCATAATGGTCAATAAATTATCTATTTTAGATTATAAAGGTACGGATATTTTTGATACACGTAGATGCAAAATGGTTAAAAATGATTAAATTTTTTTTGTAAAAAAGCACAAAAAAAAGAGGCTCTCAAAGCCTCTCTTAAGTTGCCCGATCAGGGGTCGAACCTGAACTCTCCTGATCCAGAGTCAGACGTGTTGCCAATTACACCATCGGGCAGTGTCCGTCTTAATTTGACGGCGCAAAGGTAGAACGATTTTTTATAACAAAAAAATTTTTTTACACTTTTTTTGTCAAGCCTTGTTCTTATTTTTTCTGCTCTTTAGCCCAAGTGTCTTTGAGTGTAACGGTGCGGTTAAATATCAAATGCTCGGGTGTGCTGTCGGGGTCTACGTTGAAATAGCCCATGCGGATAAACTGCAGATAGTGCAACGGTTTGAGCGTTGCGGCGTATTTTTCTACATAGCAGTTTGTTAGCACATTTAAACAGTCGGGATTTATCATCTGTTTCATTGCCTCCAAAGGTTCGCAATTTTGCTCTTTGATAATGCGTGCCATTTCGTCGCGAGGGTTTTCTACTTTCCACAGACGGTCGTAGAGACGCACTTCGGCTTTTACGGCGTGAGCGCACGATACCCAGTGGAGGGTTTTGCCTTTGATTCTGCGGTCGGCTCCGGCACTTCCGCTGCGGCTTTCGGGGTCGTATTCGGCATAAATTTCTATAATGTTTCCGTCGGCGTCTTTCTTGCAGAAATTCTCCTCGGGACACTTTATTATATATGCATTTTTCAAGCGAACCTCTTTGCCGGGACCAAGACGGTAAAATTTCTTGGGAGCATCTTCCATAAAGTCGTCGCGTTCGATCCAAAGTTCGCGGCTAAACTCTATTGTGTGTGTTGCGCTGTTTTCGTCTTCAGGATTATCGATGGCAGTCATCTCCTCGGTTTGTCCTTCGGGATAGTTAGTGATGATGAGTTTTACAGGGTCGAGCACTGCCGAAACACGTGTAGCGCGAGTGTTGAGGTCTTCGCGAACCGAACTTTCCATAAGTTCAAACTCGTTGAGGGCGTCGTATGTGGTGTAGCCAATCTTGTCGATAAAATTCAAAATAGATTCGGGACTGTAGCCACGGCGACGGAATCCGCAAATAGTAGGCATACGGGGATCGTCCCATCCCGAAACAAGACCTTCTTTTACCAATGTGAGCAGGTTGCGTTTGCTCATTAAAGTATAACTTAAATTGAGTTTATTAAACTCGGTCTGTCTTGGGCGGTTATCGTCCATATTGTCGGTTTCACCTCGAACCTCTTTGAGCCAATCTACAAACAAATCGTAGAGCGGACGGTGAACCACAAACTCTAATGTGCAAAGCGAGTGAGTTACGCCTTCAAAATAGTCGCTCTCGCCGTGTGCAAAATCGTACATAGGGTAAGCGTTCCATTTGTTGCCGGTGCGGATGTGAGGAATATTTAGCACGCGGTAGATTATCGGGTCGCGGAAATGCATGTTTGGGTTTGCCATATCAATCTTGGCACGGAGCACCATTGTGCCGGGCTCTACTGTGCCAGAGTTCATTTTTTCAAACAATGCAAGCGATTCTTCAACGGGACGGTTTCTAAAAGGACTTTCAATACCGGGTTGTGTGGGAGTGCCTTTTTGTTCGGCAATTTTTTCGGCGCTCTGTTCGTCAACGTATGCACGGCCACGTTTGATAAGTTCTACAGCAAAATCCCATAACTGCTGAAAATAGTCGGATGCGTAATACACGTTACCCCAATGAAATCCGAGCCATTCAATGTCGTGCTTGATGGCGTCCATATACTCGGTGTCTTCTTTGATGGGGTTAGTGTCGTCGAATCGGAGGTTGCACACTCCATTGTATTTTTTGGCAATACCAAAGTCGAGCGCAATCGCCTTAGCATGACCTATATGAAGGTATCCGTTGGGCTCTGGAGGAAAACGTGTCTGAACTTTTTTTCCGTTTTTGCCCTCCTCGAGGTTCTTTTCTACCAACTGTTCGATAAAGTTTTTTGACTCTTCCATTTTTGTAACGATATATTTTTAGGCTGCAAATATATATAAAACTAATGATTGTTTTTATATTTGCGGCGCAATTTTACACAAAATGAGCAGAATTATACTAAATGATATGCGTTTTCATTCGCCAATAGGCGTTTCGGAACAAGAAAAAAATCAGGGCAACGATTTTAGCGTAAATATTTCGTTTGAGGCTGATATTGTGCGCCCCGGCATTTCCGACAATCTCAACGATGCGGTAGACTACTGCGCCGTCTACAACCTTATAAAAGAGGAGATGATGCAGCCCGCCAACCTCATCGAAAACGTTGTACACCGCATTTTGCAGCGTATCAGGCTCGAAATTCCGCATATCGGCCGCATTAAGTTGGATATTTTTAAACACAATCCTCCTGTGGGCGGACCTGTGGCTTATAGCGGTATTTCGATAGAGGGATAATCTATTTTTTTGTGTTGCAAAGCCTCTGTACCACGCTGTAGAGACGTTGTGCAGCCTCGCGTGGTTCGCGTGCCCGTAACAATTGCGACCGCCAACGCTCAGGTATGTTGCTGCCCGAAGATATAAATCCAGCCAACGACCCTACAAGAAATCCCGCAAGGTCGGGCATTACTCCGCTGTTGACCGCTCCAAGCACCACCGCCGGAAATCCGTCGCCTGCACAATAGCCAAAGGCTTCCAACAGTTTGCGCAACGACTCTTCTATACCATCTTTGCCCACCACAAGACCTATCTGCGAACAGATTTTTTTCTGTAGTTCTTCGGCATTTTTAACTGCGGTAATAGGTTTTTGACCCCTTCCAAGATACATTGCTGTGCCAAAAAACAGCGATGCCGGCGCAATTACACTATCGCACGCAAGGTCGGGAAGAAATTTTAAAGCATTATCCACACTATACTGAGGCAATGCCGAAAACAAGCATCCCGCCACCACCGAACCCGAAAGTGTTATTTTAAAGGCATCTTCCTCGTCGTAAGCCTTATAGTTATACCACGAATTGATAAGCGACAGAAACCTCGGCGGAGTAAGCCCCTGCACCTCGTTGTCAACAATAAAACGCGCCATATTGCACGCTGAGTCGGTGCACGCCGACACTGTTCCGCCCGGAGTGATGCCGTCGCCATAACCAAGCATCTCTGTAACAGGAAACTTGCGGAGGTCGGCGGGTGTGCGTCCCACAACGGGCAGTCCAAGAGCCTCGCCAATTGCGCCTCCGTCGGACATTCCTTCTAAGGCACTCTGCGTAATTATGCATTTGAAGCGGGCTGAAAATATGTTTCGTATGGTATCTAAAACAGACATAGCGCGTAAAAAAGCCGCAAAAATCACGCCACGGGTACATACAAAAACCGTTGAGAAAAATTTTCAAAAAAAACTACACAAAAATTTTTTTATAACGAATAATAACCCTACATTTGCACCGCAAAACCACAAGGTCGGTTAGCCAAGCGGTTAGGCAACGGTCTGCAAAACCGTCTAGAGCGGTTCGACTCCGCTATCGACCTCAAATTATTTAAATACGTTAGTCTGTTGAGAAACAGACTTTTTTTTTGTCCAATAATCAGAAAAAATCAATCGGTTTTGGTTCTTTCAACAAAAAAATCTACTTTTGAGCGAAATTATAAAATGCAACATACTATGAACACCGAAGAATTAAACATAATAGGCATAATACCCGCACGTATGGGTTCAAAAAAATTTCCCGGCAAGCCTATGGCCGACATTAACGGAATGCCAATGATCGGGCACGTATACAACCGAATGATGCTTTGCGAAGACTTTGCCGATGTGTATGTAGCCACCGACGACCAAGAAATTATTGACTATATCGAATCAATCGGAGGTAACTGCATCAAAACCAAAGAGAGTCACATAGGAGCTATCGACCGCGTGGTAGAAGCCGTAAAAGCTATTGAGGAAATCGAAAAACTCAGATACGACATCGTGGTGCTTATTCAGTGCGACGAACCTATGGTAACATCTAACCACGTAGGATGTGCCATCAGCCCGATGATTATGGAACCTGACCTCCAAGCAGCTTC
>JAGCDD010000129.1 GCA_017651345.1 Bacteroidales bacterium
TGCCTTTTGGCAGCGAAATTTCAAACTCTTCTTTAAGGTTTTTAAGTTGCATCACTTTGTTGCCGATAGAGTTGATAATCACCATGTTTGCGTTTTTAATATCGTTTTCACTTAGGTTAACAAGGTGAAGATTGATTGGTTGCGACGATGTGGCAGGATTGGGATAAACCTCAATTTTTTTAACGAGCGATTTGGTAGCGGCTTGTTCTTCGGGTGTAAATTCTGCACCACATATTTTAACTTTTGAGCCTTGGGCAGTACCAACTTCTACGCTGTAGATTCCGCTTATGCCGTTGGGGTCGCAATAGAATTGCAATGTGGCGCCTTCGATTTTTTCACCGTTTTTAAACCATTGATAATCGGTAAATTGTTCGTTGTAATTATTTACCAAAACAACATCGGTAAACTTAGAAACGATATAGTTGCTGGGGTAGTTGACGGTAATCGAAAAACTATATTTTTGACTTACAGTGCCCAATGGGTCGGATAATGTTATTTCGCCATTGTGAGTGCCTCCGCCAGCAGTTT
The DNA here is from genome assembly GCA_017651345.1 of Bacteroidales bacterium. Taxonomy (GTDB): domain Bacteria; phylum Bacteroidota; class Bacteroidia; order Bacteroidales; family UBA3824; genus UBA3824. The sequence continues at coordinate 529 of JAGCDD010000129.1, forward strand.
CGGGAATTGTGAGCGTAAATGATTTTTCGGTTTCGGATTCTTTGGTTAAATTGTTGATTTCTAAATCGGTAAATCCATTTTGTTTAGCTTCGTTATCAAAAGTAATTGATGCTGTTTGCGGTATTCCGTCGCTAATTGTGAGAACTATTTTGGCTTCTTCGCCTTGACAATAATCGGTTTTAATTACCTTTATATCAGATACTTCGATTTTGCCGGGACTTATTACTCCGTCGTTATAAACCACATTGTCGGGAGCGGTGTATTTGTCGGTAAGGTCGCCCGAAAGTGTAAACGATACTGTAATTTTTTTGCCCGTACCAATTTCAGGAGTGTCGTATTCTTGAGTTTGCGAGGCAATTTTGATATTGTCGGATTCAAGACTATTGGTTATTTCGCATTGATTGCCAATAAGTTCAACAGATTTTGTGCCGTCGTAAACTTTGGTGTGTTGCACTTGGGGGGTGGTAACTTTCAGTTTTAGCTTTTTGACGTTTACCTTCCATTCACTTTCGGCAACTTGCAAATTATACTGATACATAACGGCTTTGATAGTATATGCACCAGCTGTTAGCATTTTGCCGGTAATATCTTCGCCGTTGACAAAATATTTGGCTGTCTCGTTTTCGTTGGTTATGTTATCTATTCGTAAGTCGAAACCAATTTCTGATTGAGTATATTCTAATTGGTAAACGCCCTTAGAATCAGGAGTTTGATTAATTGCTATTTTGAATGCTTGGATTACGCCATATTCGTATTGCGATGTTTTGGCAAGTTTGTATTTGTAAGCGTCCTTACCGTCAAGATAGTAGACTATTTTAACAAGATGTTCGCCGATAGAGGCATCAGGGAAGGCGGTTTGGGTATAGTCAACTGCAATTTTTACATCATCGCCCTCAGTTTTATTCTTGATTGTGGGAACTGTAACTTCGCCTTCGTAAACATTAGTGGTGTTGTCAAAATATCTTGGGTAGATAGCAAAATTACCTTCAAGTTCTACAGTTTTCTTCTCTTCTTTTTCTATTTTAACTGTTCTTGTTTCTTGATGTTTTGATAGTTTGTAATTAGCAGCATCAGTGCCAGTAAGTATTAGATTTATTGTGACTTCGTATTCTCCTGGGTTGGCACTTGGATATTTATTGTTTTCAAAGTCAAATGCCAATTGAACATCGTCGTCATCAATAATGCCTTTTAAAGTAGGAAGTTTTTCGATCTGGGCAGGAATAAAATTGGTAGTGCCGTCTTTGGGTTTTGAATTGATAATCAATTCGCCTTCGTAATCGATGGTTTTGGGTTCTACGATAATATTCCTGTTAACAGGATTGCAGATATAATGAATATCGTCAACAAATTTGTAGAAAAATTGAATTAGATTTTTTCCCACTTCGAGCATATACTCATGCCATAATGCAATATTTTTAGTAATATTTACATAAGTCATTGTTCCTGGTTGGTTAGAATTAACTGTTGCTTTTATGTCTATGCCAACAGCAGATGTACCGTATTCGTATTTTGTATCATCTTCGGGAGCGGTGATGGAGGCATGGATCGTTGATATTTTGGCGGTGCCATTAGGTACTTCCAATATTATTATCTTTTTGCCGTTGTCTTCTATCGAATAGGTTTTGGGATTAATAGGGTCCGCAAAATCGTCTTTAAGTGTCTGCGAAACATCGAGTTGATATTTGTCGGCATCTTCACCAATTAATGAAGTATAGCTTCTAATAAAATATCCATCATGAGGTTCTGACTGTGCAATCCATTCATCCCCTTCCTTTGATTCATACTTCATAATTATTTTGATGGCTACATCATCTCCTTCGTCAATATCTTCTTTGTTTTCAATCGCGTAGTGTTTTTCGCTAAATTGAGGATACACTGTGCCGTTCCACTCTTTGTCGTGGATTAATCCAGGCTCGCCGTATGTTAATTTCAAGGTAGTTTGCGCCTTGATAGTTATGTTGCAAAGCAGTAATAATAAAATACTTATTAAATATTTGTTTTTCATATCGTTACTTTTATTCTGTTAATTATCTCGTTAAAATATTGTTTTTCGTTTGTCAAATCAAGCCCCTCAATTTCTTTTTCAAGTTGCTGGGCTCGATTAAGTTGGTTTTCTGCAAAGCTTTTTGTTTCTGCTGAATCGGGTGAAAGAAGTTTGTGTTTAATGCTCTTCATAAAGTTAGACACCTTTTTTATATAGTCTGTTACAGCCGAGGTGCAAAATGTTGCGGTGATTTTGTCAAAAATGATTTCTTGTGCCGTTTCAGATGGGTGAGTAAGATTAGATTCGTAAAAACGATAGTCGCGCAACTCATCAATCATTATTTCGTAAGATGGAAAATACTCGACATAATTGAGCAATTTTACCACATTGTTGACGCTAAGTAGTAATGTGCTTTTGCTCAGTGAGTTTTCGATAGCACCATCGGCTATATGGCGGATGGGACTTACTGTTAGCACTATTTTTATCTTGGAATTGATTTTGACAATGGAGTTGCAAATATCTAGCAAAGCTTCTGTGGATTGATTCACAGTCAACAATTTACGTGTAAATAAGTTAGCCGGCTGTTTGTGACAATTGGCTACCGGCATACCGTTTTGGTTGAGATAGTATACAAACGCGGTTCCGAGTGTAATAAATACTATATCGGTGGTTTTTATGAAGTTGTGTGCTGTTTCGATTGATTTGTTAGCTCGTGATACTGCTTTGTTTAAATCTGCATCCGAATAATCGCCGTGCATCAAATACGAACTATAAATATTGCGATAATAGAAAAAATCTTGCTCAGAAATAATTCTATCAGATGTTAAAATATCAAATAATATTTTGATAGATAATGGATTATAAAGAGTGCCAAGTGGATTTATTAAGCAGCGGAATTTGTTATCGCTAAACGTTGAGCCAATGTTGTCGGCAAAGCACGAACCCACAAACATAAGACGGCTATTGTAATTGATAACTGTCTGAGATTTAGGAATTTTAACTTCAGTGAAAAGATTAGCCATGTCTATTTGTTTATTCCAAAAATATCGTCGAAAGCTTTTTCGAGGTCGTGATATGATAGAATTGCTCCCGAAAGCGTTTGTATATTAGCATTTAACGGTACAAACACAAACGCGGGCAGTTTTTGAATATTAAAGGCTTGAGCAATTTTGATATTATCTTCGTAGTTGACACTATAAAAATGTATAACATCAGAATAAATGCCTGCAGCAAGTTCGATATCGGGAGTTTGTTTTTCACAGTTTTTTACCCTTGGAGAGTAAAAATAGATAACTGTTGGCTCTTTTTTGGTGTATTCAAAATCAGTGTCGAAGTTAAAAACCTCTTCTTTGAAACTGAGAGTGTCGAGGGGAGTCATGTTGAGTGGAAGATTGCTGCTACCACAGCTCCAAAGCACTGTAATTACGATTGCGATAGTTAGAAACTTTTTCATATTAGTAATTTTGGCTACAAAAATAATCAATGTATCGAAAAAAAGTGGACAATTTGTGCCGATTTTTTTAGCTTTGAATCAAAAAATTTGTTTATTTTTGTAATCGGCATATTAAATCTAACTTTGACATTATGAGCATTTTAAATTCGCTTAAACATTTGGTTTTTAGGCGTTACCGCAACACCGAGATTAAGAATCACACGCTCAATTATCTTTTTTGGGAGTGTACGCTTAGGTGCAATCTTTCGTGCTTGCATTGTGGTAGCGATTGCCTCAAACAATCAGACCAACCCGATATGCCAGTTGAAGATTTTGTTAAAGTTTTAGACGATATAAAATGCTCAGCTACAGCTACTAAACTTGATATTTGCATTACTGGTGGCGAACCGCTTTTGCGCAACGATCTTGAACAAGCTGGTATCGAAATTAAAAAGCGTGGATTTCGATGGAGCATTGTTACAAATGGTATATTGTTGACAGAAAATCGTTTTCGTTCGTTGATTAATGCCGGAATGGGCAGTATGAGTTTTAGTCTCGATGGATTTGAACCCGAACACAACCGTCTTAGACAAAATTCCATTGCTTTTGAGCGCACTATGTCGGCAATTAAATTGGCAGTGGAGTATTCTAAGATGCGGCCTTTTATGTTTGATGTAATCACTTGTGTCAATTCGTTTAACTATGATACGCTTCGAGATTTTCGCAAGTTTTTGATTGATAATGGAATAAAACATTGGCGGATATTCTCAATTTTTCCCGAAGGTAGGGCAGGTGATAATTATAACCAATTATCTATTAATAGTTTGCAATATCGAGGCTTAATGGATTTTATTGCCGAAACCCGCAAAAATTTTGGTGATAAGATTCACCTTAATTATTCGTGCGAAGGTTGGCTTGGAGATTATGAACTCAAGGTGCGCGATTATTTCTTCTTTTGTCGTGCTGGCGTAAATATCGCTTCAGTTATGGGCGATGGCAATGTAACAGGTTGTCTGAGTGTTCGTGCCAAAGATTTTATACAGGGAAACATTTATGAGCACAGTTTTTCGGATATTTGGAAAAATGGTTTTGATGTTATGCGAAATCGCTCGTGGGCAAAGCAGGGACGATGTGCTGATTGTGGTCAGTGGAATAAATGTCTTGGCAACGGAATGCACCTTCACTCTGGATTTAAAAGTGGCGCGGCTCGTTGCAATTATTACGAACTAAACAGTTAATACTAATATAAACAATTAAAATTTAATGCATTATGAAAATATGTTGGAAGAAAGTATCAGCTGCAGTGGTTGCCTTTTTTGGCATAGGCACTCTCACTGCTTGCTATGGAGCTCCTCCTCAAATTGACGAGGATTACCCATTTACAGTTTATGGTCATGTTTCTACTATCAACGCCAATGGCGAAACTCTCTTTGTCCCTAACGTTCGTGTTTCGTTGAACACTGGTTCTCAAACCTTTGTTGCCAAAACCGACCAAAAAGGCTTTTATCAGCTTAATGTTGATCAATTGCCAAACGCTTATTCGGTAATTTTTGAAGATAATAACGGGACATTGAAAACCGACACTGCAAAAGTTGTAAATACTACTAACGAGTATGCGCAATTATGTGACATCACGCTTAAAAACAAATAGTTAAGTTTATCAACTCGCAAACAAAAAAAACCGCTCAAAAGGCGGTTTTTTTGTTTCATGTTGCGGATAATATTATCGCAAAATATCTGTAGTTTGGATTTTTTTGCCGTTTCGGTATTCCTCTATACGGTCTGCTTTTATAATATCAGTTCTGCTTGGTTCTCCGCTAACAATCATTTTGTATTCGCCAGCAAAATCGTGTCTATTATCAGTATCAGTGTATTTAAACTCAGTAATAGGCAATTTGGTAGCATCGTCGATAAAGCCCCATTTGCCTGCTTCGTTTTTCACAGCTAATATTTTGCCACCTTTTGTATGACGGAGTTCGTCTCTGTAAAGGTAGTCAACAACAACGTAGCCATCTTTGTTGAGATAACCAAGTTTGCCATCTTGACGGTCTTTTTTAAGACTATAAAGCGAAGTTTTAGCTATTTCATCTTTGCAGAATTTTACCTTTTCTTTGGCTTCGTTTTGAGCCTCAGCGTATGCTGGAGTCTTGTTGACAATTGCCTCAAATAGCGGAAGTGCACGAGCAACGTTTTTGGTGTCTAACACTTTTTGAGCCTCGCTCATAAGTTTGTTGTATTCTTCTTTGAGTGCTGATTGCTCTTCGTTTCTTCTTATCTCTTCTTCCGACGGTCCGTTGTTGGTATCGGGAGCTGGTGTAACCTGTTGCTGATTATTGTTTTGATCTTGGTTTTGATTGTTGCCCTGATTGCCGTTTTCTTGATTATTGTCGGTTGGGTTTTCAATTGGCGGATTATTGTTGTTATCAGCTTCTGTATTACCTCCTTTGTCTTTTAGGAAGAGAAAATATGCGCCAACGCCTAATCCTACCAACAAAAGCAACAATATAATAAATAAAGGTGCTTTTGATTTTTTCTTTTCTTCCACTATTTCGGTTCTCTCGGGTTTGGGTGCAGCCTGAGGCGCAGGTTTGGGAGTTTCCACTTTTGGAGGAGTTGGTGGCGGAACTGTTTGAGTAACAGGAGGATTAACAGGTGTTGCAGGAACAGGACGGTTTAAAACCTCCATAATTTCTTGGCAATCATAGAAACGCTCATCGCGGTTTTGCTTGGTACTTTTGCGTATAATTTCCTGAAAATTAGGATTTTTAACAGTGTCAGCATTTTTATCGTCGAGACTTCCTGTGGTCATTTCCAAAAGGATAAGGCCAAGTGCATAAATATCTGCTCTTTGATCTACCTCGTTGCCCTTGGTCATCTGCTCGGGAGCAGCGTATTTGGGAGTTCCCACTTTCACAAGATTGTCGTCGAAATAGTCGGCACTTGCAAGACCAAAATCCAATATTTTAACATTGTCGCCGCGGTAGGTAACAATCATATTGTCGGGCTTGAGGTCGCGATGGATAATCTGTTTTTTGTGTACATACGACAATGCATCAAGCATTTGCGAAAAAAGTTTTTTGGTCAAACGCTCGTCTTTTACCGTACGTCCAGTTTTTATTAAGTCGGTAAGACTTTGTCCGTCAACGTATTCCATAGTGTAGAATGCGCCTTCTTCGTCTTCACCTTTGTCTAAAATGCGAACAATATTGGGATGGTCGAGATGGTAGGCGTTTTCAAACTCTTTGAAAAACAGACTTTTATAATCTTCGTTGTCTTTAAATTGCGGTTTGATACGCTTAATTATAATCCATTTGCCATATTGTTTGCCTTGATATACCGTACTCATAGCCCCTTGCGACGACATCGGCTTAACATCGGTAAACCTTGATGAAACTGCCATGCTGGGTCCAAACGCCGTTTGAGATTGCGACGAAGAAGACGACGCTGACGATACAGACGAAACAGGTGCAGGTGCTGGCTGCGGTGGTGTGGGAGGCTCAGGTGCTTCTGTAATAAATCCCGAACCCTCTGATGTTGATTCTGGTTGTGGTTGTGGTTTGGGTTCTGGAGCCGGAGAAGGTGATGGGGTAGAAGGTGCTTCGGTAACGAACCCAGAGCCTTCTAAATTGGTATTACTGGCAGTGGTTTCTGCCTGATTATCAGCTGAAACTCCTTTGAGTTCGGCATCTATCATTTTATTCAATTGGTCTAAACTGATACCAAAATCAGACGCTTTTTTTTCCAAAAGCTTGCGGTCAGGGTCGCTCAATGTGCCATCGCCACATGCCGATTGTATCAGCATTTTCATTATTTCTATCGACATAATTTCTACTTTTATTTGAAAGTTCAAATTTACACTTTATTTATTATAAAAGCAAAAAAAATTGTATTTTTATTTTCTCTAAAAATATTTTTTTTCGTGAATAATTGTTTACCTTTGCAAAAAATTTCAAACACGATTATTATACATAAAATGGAAGATAATTACAACCGCGGCAACTCCTATTCGGACAACAATTCCCGCGAAAATTACAACGAAGGCGGAAAACCTCGCCGCAAAAGAATTTTTGTAAAAAAGGATAACGACAATTTTAGCGGAGAACAACGTAGTTTTAGCCGCGACAACGATTCTAATGGTTATCAAAAACGCAGTTTTAACCGTGATGGTCAGAACCAGCGTCCACGTAGACCTTATGGTAACGACCGTGGATATCAGGATGATAGAAACGGTGGTCGTCAAGGATACCGCAGCTACGACAACAACGGCGGTGGATACGGCGGCAACGGTTATCAAAAAAAGCCTTACAATCGCGACAACAACTATCAAGGTGGTGGATATGGTCAAAACCGTCGCTACAACAACGACCGTTATAATAACAACGACCGCTACAACAATGATCGCTATAATAACCGCAACAATTGGAACAATGATGGTGACAATTACGGAAATCGTTATAATTCAAATAATTATGACAATAATAATTTCCGTTCTCGTGGCAACAAATATACTGTTGACGAAAAGGGATACCATCACAAAAAATATTGGGATCATAGCGACCGTCGCCAAAAAGCAATCGAAAACGACGCTCAGAGTGATGACGATACAATGCTTCACGATGGCAAAATCCGTCTCAACAAGTTTTTGTCTAACAGCGGATTATGCTCAAGACGCGAAGCCGACAAGATGATTAAGCAAGGTCTTGTTTCGGTAAATGGCGAAGTTATCACCGAAATGGGTGTTAAAGTAAACCTTACCGACGAGGTGATGTTTGGTGGCCATTTGGTTAAGCCCGAACGCAAACGTTATATTATCCTCAACAAACCAAAGGATTATATTACCACACTTCGCGATCCTCATGCTCGCAACACTGTAATGGAGCTTATTGAAGGTGCTTGCAAAGAACGTGTGTATCCTGTAGGTCGTCTCGACCGCAATACCACCGGTGTTCTTCTTTTTACCAACGATGGAGACCTCGCCAAAAAGCTTACACACCCAAGCAATGAAGTTCAGAAAGTTTACCATGTTTCGCTCGACAAAAATGTAACTCGTTCGGATATGGACCGTATTGCAGAAGGTTTCGACCTTGAAGACGGCTTTATCAATGCCGACGAAATCATCTATCCCAACCCAGATACAAAATCAGAAGTGGAAATCAGAATACACTCGGGTCGTAACCGTATTGTACGTCGTATTTTTGAAGCTCTTGGCTACGAGGTTAAAAAACTTGACCGTATTATGTTTGCTGGACTTAGCAAAAAAGGCATTCCTCGCGGTCAGTGGAGATTCCTCAACGATAATGAAATCGGTTTTTTGAGCATGATTACCAACAAGGCTATTGAAGACGATAACAATAACAATATCGAAGACGATTCAGAAGATTGATTTTTTTTGAATAGAAATGTTTGAAAAAATTAAACAATATTTCTCCTTAGTCCGGTTTGCTCATACGGTATTTTGCATGCCGTTTGCGCTCACCGGATTTTTTTGGGCAATAAAAACCTGTGTAGGATTTACTTGGATTTTGCTTTTGCAAGTGATTGGATGTATGGTGTTTGCCCGCAATACGGCTATGGGTTTCAACCGCTATCTCGACCGCGATGTGGACGCTAAAAATCCCCGCACCAAGAGTCGAGAGATTCCTGCTGGCAAAATATCGCCCAAAAATGCACTTATCTTTGTGATTGTTAATGCATTACTTTTTGTTGCCGTTACTTTTACAATTAACCGCTTGGTGTTTTATCTATCGCCTGTGGCATTGTTTGTGGTAATGTTTTACAGCTATACAAAACGCTTTACATCACTGTGTCACTTTGTGTTAGGCTGTGGAATGGCATTGGCTCCATTGGGTGCATATTTGGCAGTATGCGGCGAATTTTCTATTGTTGCCATACTCTATTTTGTGCTTGTGCTTAGCTGGGGCGGCGGATTTGACATTATTTATTCTTTGCAAGATGCTCAGTTTGATACCGACCAAAACCTCCACTCAGTTCCGCAAAGGTTTGGAATCAAAAAATCGTTGACTCTTAGCATATTGGCGCATATTGTTACCGCTGCCACTGTAATAGCAATAGGATATTTTCAGCAAGGTGGAGTATTTTTTGCTATAGGAGCAAGCATATTTTTGTTGTTGCTTGTCCGTCAGCACACTATTGTTAAACCCAACGATTTGTCGAAAGTGAATATTGCATTTGGAACATTCAACGGTGTGGCAAGCATTATATTCGCTATTTTCAATATCTTAGATATATTGCTGTAAAAAACAATAAAAAAAGAGTTATTTGTTTTGCAAACAAATATAAAAACACTATTTTTGCAACGCAAATGCCACCGTAGCTCAGTTGGTTAGAGCGGTTGTTTCGTAAACAACAGGTCGCGAGTTCAACTCTCGCCAGTGGCTCACATATTTTTTAGGTGGTTGGAAAGTTTTTCCTTTAATAAAAAGTCACTATTGTCTTTTGCGTATTGGAGGGATGGCTTTTCTTGAAAAAGTGTTATCTTGCTACAATTCTCTGGTAGGGGAGTTTCATCGGATATTCCGCTTATAATCAATACTCTTTTGTTTTGTTTTTGACACCTTGAAATAATGTTGCCCGTTATTTTGCCCATCAATGACTGATTGTCGAACGAGCCTTCGCCAGTGATAATCAAGTCTGATTCAGATATTTTTTTGTTAAAATCAAGATTGTTGAGTATGAAATCAGCACCTGAAATTATTTGTGCATTTAAAAACGCAACCAACCCTCCGCCAATGCCACCGCCAGCTCCTGCACCTTCGATTTTAGTGAGGTCTACACCCAAATCTTTTTGGATTATTTCGGCTAAATGCAAAAAGGCATTTTCAAGAAAATTGATTTCGTCGGGTAAAGCTCCCTTTTGAGGACCATATATTTTGGTTGCGCCTTGTTTTCCCAGTAACGGATTCATAACATCGGTTGCTGCAAAAAACTCTGCTGAAGGAATATCATTAGGCGGAATTATTTGATTAATTTTCAGAAAATTAATAGGCAACGGTTCTACTTTGTTGCCATTGTTGGCTAAAAAAGTGTAACCCAAAGCACTTGCACCGCCCAAAAACAAATCGTTGGTAGATGTGCCGCCTATCCCTATAACAATAGTGCGCGGGTGACGCACTTCGATTACACGATTGATATCGTATCCAAGACCGTATGACGATAGGTGCAGAATATGTTTTTCTTGAGCAGCTAATTTGTTGATACCCAAGGTTAATGCAGATTCTATGATTGCAGTTTTATTGTAAATGTTGTAAAGATATTTGCTTTGAATTTTGCGGTTGGCGGCATTATAACTTAGAAACTCCCAACGCGAATAGTTGTTGCGCCAACGGAGCGATTCTACAAAACCATCACCACCATCTGACACTTGCAAAATTTCGGTTTCAACATCAGGAGTAATTGATTTTATAGCATTTTCTACCATTTCGCCAAATTGTTTTGACGAAAAAGTGCCTTTCATTTTGTCGCAGGCAATTAGTATTTTCATTTTCTTTATATTTTTTGCAAAGATAATCAGTTTAAATATAATCTATTACATTTTTGTAAAAAAAAATATTAAAAAAAACTCGATAATTATTTGTAGTTAATAAAATAGTTTCTACTTTTGCACCGTCAAACAAAACGACAACGGTCTCTAGCTCAGTTGGTAGAGCAACTGACTCTTAATCAGTGGGTCCAGGGTTCGACTCCCTGGAGACCGACACAAAAAATCCTGAAAACCAATGGCTTTCAGGATTTTTTGTTTTTTATCTATTTTGTGGTTTTATATTTTTAGAAAATGTACCACGTTGATTTTGTTATCATCGTTTATTCTTAAAATGTAATATCCTGATTTTAAACTATCTAATTTTACTTCAGTGCCATTTCCTGATTTTATAGTAGTGCCGCTGAGTGTAATTAATGTCCATTTAACATTTTCGGATGTTCCTTTTATTACAGCAAAATTTTTGGCAGGATTGGGGTAAACCGAAACTGTTGATGTAAACGGTACTTTTGAAGTTGATGTGGCTATATTCTCTGAAGGTACAATGTAGGTTTGCTTTTCGGCGATTGTTTTGCCATTGTTGGTTAAATATGGAGTTGCTTTTTCGTAAATCACATTTTTTGTACCATAATTGTCACTTTCTGCGCCATACGACTGATTTTTAGATAGTTTCGGATATTTCAACTGGTCTATAACTTCTTTTTCCCCATTCAACACCTGTATTAATTCTATTGTGCCTCCATTTTTGAGTTTAAAATTGGTGTGGAAAATACCTTTGTCGCTGTTTCCGTCGGCAAAAATTATCAAATAATTACCTTGTTCAAGATTTGTTTCGGGGTAATTGTAAGGTATTGTGTAATTCTCTTTGCCGTTGCTTATAACTAACCCAGCAAGGTCGATAGCGGAGTTAGACATATTGCGAATTTCGATCCAGGCAGGATATTGATTGTATTCGTCGGCAATAACACCTCCATTTTTGGGACATACCTCTGAAATAACCAAGCCTTTGGCAGATGTATTACGCGATTGTTGTATTTCAGTTGGTTGTGCATCTTTGGTTACAAGCGTAATTTCTAACGATTTATTTGGATTAATTGTAAGTGTTTGAGTGTTATATTCTTTGGTGGATTCGTTGTCTGTTACCAACCACTTATCAAATGTATATCCTGCTGGTATTTCGGGTGTTAGGTTAAGTTCGATGCCTGCAAAATATTGTCCCGAAATATTCTCTTTTGAATGGTAGCCATTGAGCAAAATGCGTGCAGAGACATTGTTTGATTTTGTTTCGATATTGATTAACCTTTCTATTTGAAATACCTCTTTGAGATGATCCCATATATACGAACGGCGACTGTTCATCCAACTTTTGAGCGTAGATACTGAACTCTGTAATTTTGATGGTCCATTTTGTTGGTAATATTTATCGGAATGGTATTGCCACTCTTTTATAATTAGATTAAGCAGGCTGTCGGCCATTTGATTAAAGTTATCTGCCGAAAATGTTTTTTGAATATGATATGCAAATCGTTGCAAAAACATGTTTCGGTATTTTTCGTTTTGAAGCATTGCTTTCATCAACACGCTACTCCATGCCGAATTACCAAGTGCGTTGTCTTTATCTACAAGCACTCTTTTGATAGAATTATCGCTTGCACTTTTACCATAAAGTCCCAACGAATATTCGGTTCCAAACAATATCCAACGCCACTTACTGTTTTTACCGTTTGTTTTCCAATACTTTATGTTGTTATTAGGCCAATCTTCGTTGTCGATAAAAAGTTGTGCTATTATGTAGTCGGTATAATTGTTGACATCGATACGGTCTGAGATATATTTAAAATTATTATCGTCTTTGAGCGAATTTTTTTCGGCATAATAAATTAAATCTTTATAGCTTTTATCAGAGCCTTCAATAATTTGAGCATTGTTTTCCAAAAGGTCGATATCTTCATCTTCAAGACCGTAGTTTTCATCAATATAATGCTCCGAAATTTTTTCTCTTATATTGTGTAGACCAAGATATTCGCCATTCAGGTAAACCGATGCAGGTTGAAAAGCCTGCACATCTACATCCATGTGTTGAGCGCATAATTGAGTAATAATTCCGTCGCGAAGCATTGTGTAATCAAAATCGTTGCCGCCATTTCGCAAAACTATTGATTTAAACTTGTTGATATCTTTGTTTTCAAATATCTTATATTCAATACGTTTGTGTCCGTATTCTTTTTGTCTGGCAACAATTCGCAACGATTTCATGGCATTAGCACGGCTGCAATTACCAAATATTTTTACTCCGGCATCTACCGACACTTGTTTTTTGTGTTTTTTGTCGAAATATTCAAAATGTACGGGACGTTCCCAATCTTGATTCCAGTTTGCTGGAAAATCTACACAATTGCCTGCGATACCAGCAGAGCCTTGCACATAAATACCTCTTGTTGAGTTATAAAAGTTTTGCGGGTCGGTAGATAATGCCACAACAGGCAAATCACATTCGCGATGATTGATAAAATATGTATTGGTGATAGCTCGGCTTTTTTTAAGTTCGGGATTAATTGCGCACACTCTCAAAACTGTATTTTTGTCAATTGTAAAAATTGCGGGATTTGAGCTTGCCTTGCTGAATGGTTCGCATCCGTTGGTTGAATATAATATTTCTGCATCAGGATCGGTACATGTTACTGTAACTGATTGATTTCCGTTATAAAATCCACCTTCGATATCAACAGTTGGCGGTGTTGTAAATGCTTCGGAAGAGTTGTTGCTCGCATAAGGAGTAGCTTCTTTGAATACTCCCCAAATGTACGAACCGTCTTGTACTCTACCGTAAGTTTGGTCTTCAAGCAGAGGTGGTACAATTACTTGGTCAACAATGTTTCCGTCTTTATCCGACAAAATAATGGTTTCGCCTTTTGCTGAAAGTTTAAAATTGGTGTTGGCTCCCGTAGCTTCATCGTTACAAAGCACCATCAAAAATCCGTATGGTTCAATCTTATAATTGTCTGGAAATTGCCATTTTTGAGGATTATCAGGATCATCGGATATTGAAAACCCGTGCATATATGCCCAGCCCGATGAAGGATTGTATAGTTCTATCCAATCGCAAGTTTGTCCAAAAACTTCAATTTCATCTGTATTGGTTGATACTTCGTTGATAAATACTTGAGAGAAAGATAAATTCGCGGTTAGTAGTAATACCGCAGATGCAAATAATTGTTTTTTCATTGTCTTAACTTTTTAACTACGAAAAATATAGAACAAAAAAAATTGATTGAAAATAATTTGGTAGAAAAATTATAGTATTTTAAAAAAGAAGCGGAGAGAGGGGGATTCGAACCCCCGGTACCGGATTTACCAGTACGACAGTTTAGCAAACTGTTGGTTTCAGCCACTCACCCATCTCTCCGGGGTTAAAACTGAATTAGCGTTCTTTCGATTGCGGTGCAAAGGTAGGTATATTTTTCGTTTGTGCAAACTTTATCATTAAAAAAAACATATTTTTTAAACCTTTTTTTTACTGTAGTGGTTATGAGTTTGGTTTTCAATTTTTTAATATATGAGATTTTTTTTTCTTTTTTTTTACTAATCCAATATTTTTGTTTATTTTCGTTTCGGAAAAAACTAACATTTATGACTAAACGTTTTTTTATAATTTTCTTAGTATCAATATTTTGCAGTGTCTGTAGTGCTCAATTAGAGACTTCGGTCTGGTATTTTGGGCGTAATGCAGGCTTGGATTTCAAGTCGGAAAATCCCACGATACTCACCGATGGAGCGCTCGACAATTGGGAAGGAGTGGCATCGTTTAGCGATTCGTTGGGACGCCTTTTATTTTATACCGATGGTCAAACGATATGGAATCGCGAACATGATGTAATGGTTAATGGTGATAATCTTATTGGTAATCATGGTAGTACCGAAAGTGCCATTATAGTTCCTTGGCCCGAAAGCAATGGAAAATATTTTGTTTTTGTGGTTGATGAAAATGGCAAAGGTCCGTTGAGTTATTCTGTGGTGGATATGACCTTAGACGATGGTAGGGGAGCGGTTACTGCAGATAAAAATATTATTTTAGAAGACCTTGTAGTAGAGAAAGTTACGGCAATTCGTCATACTAATCAAAAGGCTTTTTGGTTGTTGACACGTGTTACAGGTAGTGATACCGACGAAGACCATACTCCAAATGGTAAAGGAAATTGTGTAGTGGAATATATGATTGATAATACCGGAATTGTAGTTTCTTCTCGACGCGAATTTCCTGTGGCAATGCCCAATTATTCAAGTCTTGATTTTTTTGCAGCTGCATTTGATTTTTCGGGTGCTGCGGGTTATATGCGCGTTTCGCCAAATGGCAGGTATATAGCTTGTGCTACAGCGCATTGGGCTGATTTGTTATTGCAAATTTCTTATACAGTTCTTGATATTTACAAGTTTGACCCAGAAACTGGTGAGGTGAGTAGTTTCGCTTCTTTTACTCTTGATACTGATATATATGGTGTGGAGTTTTCTAATGATGCGTCTAAATTATATTATTCTACCGAATGTGTTGTAAATCAGTTAGATTTAACTTTATCTACTGTTAATGAAATTGCACAATCAGCTGTTACGGTTGGATATTTTGATTATGAGAGTTTTGGAATCCCTGATTTTCCTCCCGATTTATACCGTGAGGATTTTGCCACCGACCAAGAATACAAACTCGCAATCGAACAGCAAACTCCATTTGCCGGCGCCCTCCAACTTGCTATCAATGGCAAAATCTATCTTGCCCAAAACAACTGCGAGTATCTTGGCGTTATCAACAATCCGCGCGAAAAAGGGGATGCTTGCAATTTTGAAACCCGTGGTCAATATCTCGGCGGCAAAAAAAGCCAGATGGGTTTGCCTAATTTTATACCATCTTATTTTCTACCTCCTAATTTTGAGGTTGCCAACAATTGCGTAAATAAAAAAGTATCGTTTGTATGCACCGATTCGCGTGATATTGAAGAATATAAATGGGTTATTTCTGATGCTGTTGGGACTGAAATTTATAAATCTACCGAACGCTCTTTTGAATACTCGTTTGATAATAGCGGCACTTATCGCATATCTCTTACCATTAAAATCGGTGCCAACGAATCGTCAGAATACCGATTTTTTAAAGTGTACGATCCTCCCGAGCTTGTGATGCCGGCTGATGCTGTATTGTGCGAGGGCGATGAATGTGTTCTTGAACCTAAAACCGAAGATGTTTGCGAGTATCTTTGGAGTAATGGTGTTACCGATCATTCTTTATCAATTACCGAAACTTCTAATCTGCAACTTACTGTTACTAATCCATTTACACAATGTTTTAATACTGGAGAAGTCTCTGTTGAGTTTGTAAATGCTACTGAGTTTTCTCTTGGTGAGGATAGAGCATTTTGCGAAGGCACAAGTGTTGAGGTTAAGTGTCCATTAGATTTTGAATATAAGTCGTTTGTGTGGGAAGATAATTCAGAATCAGCACTTTCGCGAGTTTTTTCAAAAGCAGGAGAATACACCGCTGTGCTTACCGACAATAATGGATGTGTTTCTCGAAACACTATTAATATAAGGTGTAATCCTTTACCTATAATTGATTTTAAAACCGACGAAGTTTTTTGCCGCGATTCGTTTAAAGTTATCGATTGCAACGTGCCTAACGCTAAATACAAATGGTCTAACGGTGAAACAACTCAATCTATCAAAGTATCAAAAGCCGAAAAATATTCGGTTGAAGTTGTTGATATAAATGGCTGTGTTTCAGTGGATGATATTGACTTAAAAGAATATGCTAAAGCCGATTTTTCGCTTATTCCCGATACTTTGGTGTGCGATGATTCAGAGCTCTATCTTTCTGCAAATGTGCCAGATGCGATAGATTACATTTGGCAAAATGGTTTTCATGGAAACGAAATTCTTGTAGAGAACCCCGGCAAATATGTGCTCAATGTGGTTAACATTTGTGGAAGTTCAAAAGATTCAGTTGAAGTTAGTTTCCGTTATTGTGGCGAATTTGTGTTTCCAAATATTATTACTCCAAATGGCGACGGACTCAACGATTATTTTAAAATCAAAGGGTTAGAATGGTCGTCGGGTTGGACGATGGTGATTTATAATCGCGAAGGTAAAGAGGTTTTCCGTTCGTCTGACTATCGCAACAATTGGAATGCTCCCGACGTGTCTGATGGTGTATATTTTTATATCATGGAAAAAAACGGCGAACGTTACAAGGGAAATCTAAGTGTTTTTCACAAATAGCAATTACCTGATAATTATAGTTTTAATAATATTTTCGCCTGCAGCCTCGTTCATTTTGCGGATAATATCGCTACGGCGTGCAAAAATTTCGTTTCTGATTAGCGGAGACTTAAATTTAACCGTTAGCACACCTTGACGTAGTTCGATATCAATAGTATCGCGCGAAATCACACGGCCTACCACCTCGTCCCATTTTTGCATAGCACGTATTTCGCGAATGCGAGTATCGGCACCAATGGCGTGCAGATATTGTTGAATCACACTCGATAATGGTTCGGCATCTTTTCTTTCCATAGTGATAAGTATTTAATCGTCAACATCTTCGTCAATTTCGTCGATAACGGTAGGAGCGGGGTTAAAAACTGCTTTTACCTTAAGGGTGAGACCTATAATAAGTATATCGTTGGCTCTAATATCGTTGCCACGCCAATTGTCAAATTCATCTTTAAAAGAGCGCATCTGGTCTGCCATGCTTTCGCTGGAATGTTTCATAAGCATTTGACGAAAGTAAATATCGCCAAAGCGGTTGCCTGTGCGACCTCCTCGTTGATTTACAAAGCCATCTGTTTTGATATATACACGGTCGTCTTTTTCAAGTTCGATAGTTTCGGTAGTGTAATTTTTGCGTCGTCCAAACGATACTGCAAAATTCATTCTGTCGCCACGGAACTCGTGAACATCCACCTCGCGACGGTTAGTTCCCGGATACGATTTTCGCAATAGGCACATACTTCCGTAGGCTCCTGCATACGACAACGTGCGTTCTTTTTGATTGATTATGCATACGGTAAAATTAACCGGCATATCCTCGTCGCGACGATATGATGCGTTGCTTTCGGCAAGATGAGCGTATTTGCTACGTAACAAATCAAGAACGCGACCTGCTGTAATGGTGCTTATATCAATGCGTTCTAATATTTCTGATAGAAATACTACATTCAAGATACCGTTAATCATGCCATTAATACCAGTAACGCCGCTATTGCCGCAAGCTGCAAGCACATAATCGCCTTTGGATGCAAATTTGTAAAAATCACCTCCTGCATTTTCGGCAGGAACATCTAATACAAAATAGTCGGGAAACAGCGATTTTATAAATCCTCGTCCTGTAAAAACGGTTTTTTGTACCACATACAGGTTTTTGAGCATTTCTACCATTCGGAATTTTTGGCTGTCGAGAGCGTTTTTGAGCTCCGAAATCTTTTTTTCGTTTTTGGCGATTTCTTCTTTGCTGCTGTCGATACTATTGCTAAGCACTTTGATGTCTTCGTCGGCTGATTCTATTTTTTTCTTGTTGTCCTGCTCCTTTATATTATATTGTTTGCGCTGCCAAAAAATATATCCCACAGCTGCTGCCAGCAACACCGAAAGTATGATTGTCATAATTATAAATCTCTTTAAATCAAATACTTATTAATATTTTACACAAATTGGCAACTCATTTTTGCCACTGCAAAAGTAACAAAAAAAATCTTATTTGCATACATTTTTATTAATGGCTGATTATCAGATATTAAGCAAATTTTTTTACAAAATCAGTGTAATTTTTGTAAAAAAAAAGATAAATTGTTATGTTATTTGGAAAAAAAGGCATAACTTTCGGCACAAATTAACGTACCACAAAACGAATATCTCTTTTTTGGTATGGATATTGTTTTTTTGGAAAATAGATATTACATTTAGCAACATAAATAGAATATGATTGGCAACAAAAAATATAATATAATAAATAAGGTGCTATTGCAAGGCATGATGTTGTTTTTGTGTATGCTGCTTTTTAACCCAGTATCGGCACAAAACAACAACACGGCAATAATGAACGCCAGAATTATTATGCTTTGCGCCAAAAATATAGAATGGAAAAACTTTAAACGTCCCAAAGAGTTATCAATCACAGTATTAGGTAAAACCACTGAGGAATACACTACACTTACCGCTGCAGCCGATGGACAAAAAATTAGCGGCGTTCCTATTAGAATTTACCGTAAAAA
>JAGCDD010000130.1 GCA_017651345.1 Bacteroidales bacterium
CTTTTACAATCTTGGGTATGAGGTGTTTTCGGGCTATCTCGATTTTTTCCTCGGTAACGTATCCCGACACGTTGATAATTTCCATACGGTCTAATAGTGCGGGGTTGATGGTCGATAGCGAGTTGGCTGTGGCTATAAACATTACCTTTGAAAGGTCGTAGTCGAGGTCGAGATAGTTGTCGTGAAATTCAAAGTTTTGTTCGGGGTCGAGCACCTCTAAAAGTGCAGCCGCTGGGTCGCCACGAAAATCGTTCGACACTTTGTCGATTTCGTCAAGCACAAACACTGGGTTAGATGTACCTGCCTTGTTGATACTCTGCAATATACGTCCAGGCATAGCGCCGATGTAAGTGCGACGGTGACCACGAATTTCAGCCTCGTCGTGCAAACCTCCGAGCGAAATGCGCACATATTTACGGTTGAGTGCACGTGCAATGCTGCGTCCGAGCGAGGTTTTGCCCACACCGGGAGGGCCAAAAAGGCAGAGTATCGGCGATTTGAGGTCGCCTTTTAGTTTTATTACGGCAAGATATTCAAGTATGCGTTCCTTTACTTTTTCGAGACCGTAGTGGTCGGAATCGAGAATTTTCTGCGCCTCTTTGATGTCGAAGTCGTCGGCAGAACATTCGTTCCAAGGAAGGTCTACAAGTGTTTGTAAATATGTAAGTTGAATAGAATAATCAGGCGATTGCGGATGAACAGTTTTTAAGCGGGCGAGTTCCTTTTTGAATGCTTCGGCAGCGGCTTCGGGCCATTTTTTCTTTTCGGCTTTGGCTTCGAGGTTTTTGATTTCCTCGTCGTTGGGGTTTTCGCCAAGTTCGTTTTGAATGGTCTTAATCTGCTGATTAAGAAAATAGTCGCGCTGCTGCTTGTCCATTTCGCGCTTAACCTTGTCTTGAATGTCGTCGCGGAGTTTGAATTTTTGGAGTTCAAGGGTAAGAAGGCTCAGCAACTCCATTCCACGCTTTTTGAGGTCGTTGATCGACAGGAGTTTCATCTTGTCGGATGCCTCCAAAGGAATGTTCGACGCCACAAAGTTGATGAGAAATCCCGGGCTAGCGATGTTTTTGATGGCAAACACGGCATCGGACTGCATTTCGGTGCTTTGCGATACAAATTCACCAGATTTATCCTTGATAGATGTAACGAGGGCGTCAAATTCCGAGTCGCCTTTTTTAGGGAAAACAGTGTTAACCACCTTGTAGGCAGCGGCAAGAAACTCGTCGGAACGGTCGCCGGTGAGTTTTACACGCTCCAACGAATGTATCAAGCAGGTGATACTTCCGTCGGGCAATTCATAAAATTTTATCACTTTTACGATAGTGCCAATGCGGTACATATCGTTGTATGTAGGTTCGTCGATGGCGGGATTTTTTTGCGTAACGGTGGCAATGAGCAAATCCTCGCGGTAAGCCTTTTTGATGAGTTCCACAGATTTTTTGCGGTCGGCCTGAATAGGCATAATTATCTGTGGGAAAAGCGTATTGTTGCGCAATGGAAGAATGTAAATCTTTTCGCCGATGGTTTGATCCCAATCTATGTCGAGCGGCGCGTCGGTGTCGGGCAACTGAATCATTGTTGTCATACTGTCGGGACTATTCATCACAATCCCAATTCTTCCCGACTTTTTGTCTTCTTTCATCTAAACGGTTGATTTTTAAAAGTTTTCTCTAAATTGTTCTGTACGGTCGAATACGTTTTGGAGTATGTCGATGTCGATGTCGGTCAACTCCACGTGACGGCGTTTCATCACAAGTTCGGCTGTTTCGATAGCCTTTTTAAAGGGGTAAGTTTCGTAACCTGCCGCACCGCCCCAAGCAAACGAGGGGACAAAATTGCGAGGGAAACCTGCTCCAAACACGTTGCTGCTTACGCCTACCACTGTGCCGGTGTTGAACATTGTGTTGATGCTGCTTTTTGAGTGGTCGCCCATAATGAGTCCGCAGAATTGCAAGCCGGTTTTGATAAAACGGTGCTTTGCGTAGTTCCACACCTTCACTTCGGCGTAGTTGTTTTTTAGGTTAGAGTTGTTGGTGTCGGCACCGAGGTTGCACCACTGTCCGAGAACAGAGTTGCCGAGAAATCCGTCGTGACCCTTGTTTGAGTAACCCCAGATAACGGCATTGTTTACCTCGCCGCCGCATTTGGTGTAAGGCCCCATAGTGGTGGCTCCGTATATTTTTGCTGAAATTTTTACTACTGAATGTTCGCAGAGTGCAAGCGAACCGTGTATAACGGCGTTTTCCATCACCTCGCTCTCTTTGCCGAGGTATACGTAGCCTCCGGCGGGGTTGATAATTGAAAATTCTGCGTTTACACCCTCTTCCACAAATATGCGTTCGGGTTGGAGGATGCGGTTGGTGTCGCTGAGTTTTTGGCTCTTGCGACCTGCGGTAATGAGTTTAAAATCTTTTTCTATCTCCTGCTCGTTGAGGGTAAAAATGTCCCAAGTGTAGTTGAGACGCGACACCTGCGCTATCTCCTTGCAATTTATCTTGATAGACGAACGGTCGAAATAGAAAAGCATAGTGTCGCTTTCGTCGAGGCGTGCGGCAATGATTTCGCCGTTTACACTCAAACCTTCGCCTTTCTGCAAACTTTTTACAGCCTCTGCCAAATCGTGGTCGGGCAGTATTGAGGAATCTATCACATAGTTGTCGGCTTCAAAAATAGGCACGAATTTGTTTCTGAGATAGTCGACACTCAGAAGCGAGATTTGCGCTTCGGGCAGATATTTAGCCCATTTTTCGTCGATTGTGAGGATGCCCACACGGAGATTCCCGGCAGGACGGGTGAATGTCAGCGGCAGAAAATCTGAATTTTTTTGAAGGTTGTCGGAGATGATAATGTTCATAGATGCAGGTGTTTAGATAAAAATAAACAAAAAAAGCCCCAAGCGCGTTAGAACCCGGAGCCTTTTAAGTTTTTGTAAAAAACTACATATTGGTTTTTTGTGTGTAGGTTTTTTCGTATCTCTTTTTGAACTTGTCAACACGTCCGGTGCTGTCAACGAGTTTCATCTTACCAGTGAAGAACGGGTGCGATGCGTTAGAGATTTCCACCTTAATCAAGGGATAGGTAACACCGTCTAACTCGATGGTGTCCTTTGTGTTAGCACAACTTTTAGTAATAAAAGTGTGGTCGTTGCTCATATCTTTAAAAACCACTAAACGATATGATTCGGGATGTATTCCTGCTTTCATTTTACTTTAAATATTTTCGTATTTTTTGGCTTGCAAATGTACGGCGGTTTTTTGAATAAAAAAAATTTTTTTTAAATATTTTTACCCTGTTTTGCTGATTAATCTGCGTATGTTGCAATCATCTACAATGTTACACCTGTCTTAAAAATTGCAATCTCGCGGTAGCCGTTTTTTTCGTTGTTGACAGGAGTGCCGCTCGCCGCGTTTATCACAAATTCTACAAACCGCTTGGCAACGTTTTCCATATCTTCGCCTTCGGCAATTACGCCCGCATTAAAATCTATCCATTGCGGTTTGGCATTATATAAGGGCGTGTTGGTGGAGATTTTCATCGTTGGGACAAACGTCCCGAAAGGTGTGCCGCGTCCCGTAGTAAAAAGTACTAATTGACATCCCGAAGCGGCGAGTGCAGTGCTTGCCACAAGGTCGTTGCCGGGTGCAGAGAGTAGGTTGAGACCGCATTTCGTGATGGTTTCGCCATAATTGAGAACGTCGCGGACGGTGCTTTTGCCGCATTTTTGAGTGCAGCCGAGCGATTTTTCTTCAAGTGTGGATATTCCGCCCGCCTTGTTGCCCGGCGAAGGATTTTCGTACACCGGCTGATTGTTGTTGATAAAATATTGCTTAAAATCGTTGATAAGGGCGACGGTTTTGTTGAAGATTTCTTTGTTGGCACAACGGTTCATTAGAATAGTTTCTGCGCCAAACATTTCAGGCACTTCGGTTAAAACAGTTGTTCCGCCCTGAGCCACAATCCAATCGCTAAACATTCCCAACAGGGGATTTGCCGTTATGCCCGACAAACCATCAGAGCCGCCGCATTTTAAACCTACACGCAATTCTTTTACCGGGATTTCTTGACGCACATCCTTGCTGCACACTGCAAATATCTCGCGCAAAAGTTTTAAACCATACTCCACTTCATCACCGTCAACTTTCTGTGCCTCAAACATTTTTATGCGGTCAGAGTCAACTTCGCCGATAAGTTCCCTAAGTGCTGACATTTGATTGTTTTCGCAGCCGAGACCCACCAAGAGCACTCCTCCCGCATTTGGGTGATGCACCATATTGCGGATAATTTTGCGGGTGTTTTCGTGGTCGCAGCCAAGTTGCGAACAGCCGTAATTGTGGGGAAATGCCACCACGGCATCCACACTGCCTTCTTTGCCTAAGATTTCGGCACGAAACCGCTCTGTAATTTTTTGTGCAATGCCGTTTACACAGCCCACAGTGGGGATTATCCAAATTTGATTTCTAACGCCCACAGCACCATCGCCGCGCCTGAATCCCAAGAAAGTGCGCTGATTATCAGCCGGTTTAATCTCCACAAGATTAGGCGAGTAAGTATAATCAGAAATACATTCGAGATTGGTTTTCAAGATATTATGGTCGATATGGTATCCCTTCGACACATTACATATAAGGTGTCCGATTGGAAAACCGTATTTGATAACATTTCCACCTTCGGGAATATCTGTAATGGCAAATTTATGACCAGAGGGAATATCATTTTGGAGAATTATTCCGCCGTTGAGGTCTATCTTAGTGCCTGATTTTAATGGCGTTAAAGTAACGGCAACATTGTCGGAAGGGTTTATGCGAATGTATTGCGACATAGTTTTTTATTGTTTTATAACACCATCTCCACAGCCTTTCTCATTCCCTCTTTTTGAATTATCTCCAAATCTTCGGTCAGCATCTCTGTAAGTCCGGGGATGAGTTTGAGGTTTTCGTCCCAAATGGAAACTGCGGAGAGAACTCCTTTTGCCACTTCGGCGCAATTGTTTGTTGCCCAAAGATTTTTGAGTAAATCAATTATTTCGGGAGCGTCGTTGGGGCTGATTTCGTCGTTGCCGCGTTTTCCGCCTTTGTAATATGTGCAGATGGCGGCGAGACCAAGAACTATGCATTTGGGCAGCGTGCCTTTGCGGTCGTGATATATTTTGAGTCCGGGTAGGTCGCGAGTTTTGAATTTCGGAAACGAGTTGAGCATAATGCTTGTTACAAAATGCTTTACAAATGGATTGAGGAAGCGGCTCTTAACGTCGCCGGCAAATTTGGTGAGTTCTACTTTGGGCAGGTTGAGCGTGGACAAAAGTTCTTCGTACATCACCTTGTCAACAAAGCGACCGATGAGTGAATCTTCGCAACATTCGCGCACGGTGTCGAGTCCCGCGAGATAGCCAACCGGCGATAGCACAGTGTGAGGACCATTCAATAGCGTTACCTTGCGTTCGTGATATGGTGCCTCTGAGGGAACAAACATAACATTCAATCCGGCTTTATCGGCGGGAAACTCTGAGGATAGGCTTTTGGGGGCTTCTATTACCCAAAGGTGATAAACTTCGCCTTTTACCAACTGCTTGTCGTCGTAGCCGATACGGTCAAGAATCAGTTCAACATTGTCCTTAGGATAACCAGGCACAATGCGGTCAACAAGCGTGTTGTATACTGAGCAAGCATTGTTGAACCAATTTTTGAACTCTAAGCCGAGATTCCAGTGTGTGATATATTGTAAAATGCACTCTTTTAAGTGCTTGCCGTTGTGGAAAATAAGTTCGCAGGGAAGAATTATAAAACCTTTTGTTGTATCGCCCTTGAAATGCTCAAAACGGTGGTAGAGCAGTTGCACGAGTTTCCCGGGGTAGGAGAGGGCTGGTTTGTCGGTAAACTTGCACGAAGGGTCGAAAACAATTCCCGCCTCGGTAGTGTTTGACACTATGAAACGCATTTCGGGCTGTTCGGCAAGTTTTAAAAAATTATCAAAATCTTTGTAAGGGTCGATACCGCGGCTGATTACGTCGATAAGTTCAATAGAATCAACTGGTTTCCCATTGCTGTCGAGGCCTTGGAGGTTTACGTGGTAGAGGCAGTCTTGGTCGGTGAGGTTTTTGATTTTTCCACCTGCCCTTGGCTGTATAGCCACAACCGAGCCGTTGAAGTCGGTTTTCTGGTTGGTTTTCTGTATAATCCATTCTACAAAGGCGCGGAGAAAGTTGCCTTCGCCAAATTGAATCACCTTTTCGGTGTAGGTTTGAGCCGACGCTGTGTTTCTATTTAACTGTTTCATATCGCAAAGATTTTTTATTACGCAAATATATGCAAAAAAAAAGACTGACGAATATTTTCCGTCAGTCTTTTATTAATCGGTTGAAATAATTTTCAAAAATTATTCAGCGTCTTCAGCACCTTCTTCTGCTTCACCTTCAGCCTCTTCAGTAGCAGCTTCAGCTTGCTGAGTCTGAGCGTCGATAACAGCTTGGAAAGAAGCAACAGCGTTAGGAATAGAAGCCAAGAAAGCATCAGGATCGTTGCCTTGAGCTTTGTAAACTTCTACAGTAGCAGCGTAATCGCTTTTTGTTTTAGCAGCTTCAAGACATTTCTGAGCGTTGGTGTAAAGATCGATAGCCTCTTGAGGATCGATAGCACCGTCTTGCTGTTTTTGGTTAACTACACCGCTGAAAGCTAAACCAGCAGATACGAGGTCACCAGCAGCAGCTTTGTCGATGTTGTTGAGAATAGTGGTAGCGTTAG
Organism: Bacteroidales bacterium; assembly: GCA_017651345.1. Lineage (GTDB taxonomy): Bacteria > Bacteroidota > Bacteroidia > Bacteroidales > UBA3824 > UBA3824. The sequence continues at coordinate 6,738 of JAGCDD010000130.1, forward strand.
AAACTACTGTGGGGTAGTCTTTTGCTTGAACTGCAGTAGCGATAGCTTCAAGTTCTTTCTGGAAATTGCTTTTAGCACCGCAAGATACTAACATAACTGCAC
>JAGCDD010000001.1 GCA_017651345.1 Bacteroidales bacterium
CAACAATACTGCAACCTTTACAATGCCTGCGGCGAATGTAACCATTGCCACTACTTACACCAAAATAGATTATACCATCACCGCTGACCAATATTCCACACCAAACAAAACCAAAGCAAATGTTGGTGATGAAATTACAGTAACTTTTGCAAATAGAGATGGTTACAGTCTAACATCTGCCACTTACAATGGCACTGCGTTGAATATCAGCAACAACACAGCCTCATTTACAATGCCTGCGGCAAATGTAACAATTGCCTCAACCTACACCAAAATAGATTATACCATCACCGCTGACCAATATTCCACACCAAACAAAACCAAAGCAAATGTTGGTGATGAAATTACAGTATCTTTTGCAAATAGAGATGGTTACAGTCTAACATCTGCCACTTACAACGGCACAGCGTTGAATATCACCAACAATACAGCATCGTTTACAATGCCTGCGGCAAATGTAACAATCACAACCACTTACACCAAAATAGATTACACCATCACTGCTGACCAATATTCCACACCAAACAAAACCACTGCAAATTTTGGTGATGAGATAACTGTAACTTTTGCAAACAGAGATGGTTATACCCTTACATCCGCCACCTACAATGATAATCCTTTGACAATCACCAACGGCACGGCATCTTTTACAATGCCTGCGGCTGCTGTTTCTATTGCCACAACATATACACCTATAAATTACACTATTAATAAAGGTGATTATATTGACGTTGACAAAACCACTGCTACTATAAATGATAAGGTTACAATCACCGTCACCGACCGCACTGCACAGGGGTATCAGTTGACAAAAGTTTTGGCAAACACTACCGAAGTGGCTATCACCAATTATATAGGCGAGATTGATATGAAGGATTATTTGACTGATGTAAATATTACGGCGGAATATTCTAAAATAGAGTATTATCTTTATTATGAGGCATATGCTAGACCACAACCTCAACGTCTTACGGCATATGTTGGTGATGTCATTTATTTAATCATTGCAAACCGTCCTGGGTATGAACTATATTCTGTAACTTATAATGATATAGAGTTAACCTTTGCCGATTTCAAAGCATCATTTGTAATGCCCGCCGCAAATGTTACCATTAAAACAAAATATAGACCTATTATTTACAATATTATTTGCGCTGATGATAATGTGTCGGTTGATAAATCAACCGCAGTAGTTCTCAATACCGTTTCCATTAATGTCGTTGACCGTACAGCACAAGGCTATCAGTTAACTAAGGTTTTGGCTAATACTACCGAAGTGCCTATCACAGATTTCAAAGGTGAAATTGAAATGAAGTATTATGTTTGTGATGTGACTATTTCGGCGGAATATAAGAAAATCGGCTACGCCATCACATCTGATAATTATGCCACTCCAAACAAAACCACTGCAAATGTTGGCGATGAAATTACCGTTGATTTTGCCACCCGCCCCGGCTATAATCTTACATCAGCCACTTACAATAGTAATGTCTTGACAATCACCAACGGCGCAGCATCATTTACAATGCCTGCTGCGGCGGTAACTATTGCCACAACTTATACACCAATAGTTTATAACATTACCACCGATCAATATATCACCGCTGATAAACCAACGGCTACTCTCAACGATAAAGTAACCTTTACCGTTGCAGACCGCTCTGCCGAGGGGTTGTTGATTGAAAAGGTGTTGATAAACAATGCCGAGTTTTCGGGAACGACATTTAATATGGCTGATTATTTGACGGATGTAACTATAACGGCGATGTATTCTAAAATTGGTTATACAATTAACTCCGATGCTTATTCCACACCAAACAAAACCACAGCAAATGTAGGTGATGAGATAACAGTAACTTTTGCAAACAGAGATGGTTATAATCTTACCTCTGCTACTTATAATGGCAATCCTTTGACTATCACCAACAACACGGCATCCTTTACAATGCCTGCTGCGAATGTAACAATAGCAACCACTTATACTCCTATTGAATACAATGTTACAGCCGGAGAATATGTTACCGCAAATAAATCCAAAGCAACTATCAACGACCAAGTGTCGTTTACTGTTGCCGACCGCACGGCTGATGGCTACCAATTAGATAAGGTGTTGATAAACAACACCGAGTTCTCGGGAACGTCGTTTAATATGGCTGATTATTTAACGGATGTAACTATTACGGCGGTTTATTCTAAAATAAATTATAGCATTATCACTGATGAACATTCATCTGCGGATAAAAATAGTGCAAATGTTGGTGATAAAATCAATGTGAACTTTTCTAACATACCGGGATATTATATTTTTAGAGCCGTATGCAATGGTAATGAGTTGATTGTGGAAGATTATGGTTCGTGGTTTACAATGCCTGCTGAAAATGCTTATGTGGCAACATCGTATTTGCCTATTGAATACAATATTACTGCCGGAGAGTATGTTACCGCCAATAAAGCCAAAGCCACTATCAACGACCAAGTGTCGTTTACTGTTGCCGACCGCACGGCTGATGGCTACCAATTAAATAAGGTGTTGATAAACAACACCGAGTTTTCGGGAACGTCGTTTAATATGGCTGATTATTTAACGGATGTAACTATTACGGCGGTTTATTCTAAAATCGGTTATACAATTACCTCCGATGCTTATTCTACGCCAAGCAAAACAAAAGCAAATGTGGGTGATGAAATAACTGTAACTTTTTCAAAAAGAGATGGTTATAATCTGACCTCCGCCACCTATAACGGCACAGCACTAACAATTGTTGATTACAAATCGCAGTTTACTATGCCTGACGAAGATGTTGAGATAAAAACGGTTTATACTGTTGAACAACAGCAAATTACCAAGCCCGAAATTATCACCGACAACAATGTGGAAATCACTCTCCCCGAAAATCTCACAGAAAACACCGAGGTTACATTTACCGTGCAACAAAAGCCGGGTTACACAGCGTTCGTTTACGTAAATGGCGTATTGACAAACGAATGCAAGTTTGTGTTTACAGGCAAGGTGGAAATCAAAGTAGATTACAAAGAGTTGACTGTAAGTAACATATCTGCCGAAACAGAATCATATTGCGCTGGCGATGAGATTAATCTAACGTTTGCCACCAATCCATACGCTGTGGAGTACGAACTCACGTTCTCGAACGAGGCACAAAAAGAGGGTTTTGAAAATATTGATTTTCTTCCTGTTAAATCGTACGAAAAACAGCCTGCCTCATTCAAGATTCCTCAATCGGCAAAGCCGGGCAAATATCACGCGTTTATCAGTGTCAAGGATGCCAAGGATAGTCATAGTAAACAGTATGTGTTTGATTTTGAGGTACTTTACCCAACCGACATTATTGAAACCAAATACTCCGACCTTATCTGTGTTAATAATTCCAAAAACGAATACATTGGCTATCAGTGGTTTAAGAATAATAAGGAAATTAAAGGGGCTGACAAACAGTTTTACATCGACGCACCTATGCTTAACGGCAGTTACAGCGTGGCGTTGATACTCAAAAACGGTGAAAAAATCCGCACCTGCAACTACATTGTTAGCAATCCTACGCTCAAAAAGAGTTTAAAACCATCGGTGAATGTATATCCAAATCCTGCCAAATCTTCCGCGCCTATTGTTGTAGAACTTTCGGAAATGGACGATTTGACCGATGCCTATATATTGATATATAATCAGTTGGGTGTGCAAATCGACAAAATTTCCAACCTGACTCCGCATAACACTCTCTCGCTCAAAAAAGGTTTTTACCACGGTGTGGTAATTTGCGGTAGCACCAAGTTGACTTTTAAAATCATTGTAAATGAATAACGCTATGAGAAAAATTATTATAACATTCTGTTTGTTAATGATATGTGGCGGCGTGTGGGCGCAAGTTTCCAGCAATGCCATCAATTCGGTGTCGCTTGTTTTTGGCGGCGGGTATCACGCATTAGCCTATAAGTTAGGTGATTATGGCAACAAGAAAGACGGTTTCGGGTTTCAGGTAAAACTCGGCTATTCGCACTTTTTTAATCCGAAAGTAGGCGTTTCCACGGGTTTGATGTCGGTAAATTTCAAATCAACAGCCACGCTCAACTATATGCAAACCATCGACAAGGCGGTTGATGAGGACAACAACCTCTACACACACCGCACATATTTTCATTCACTTGGTGAATGTCAGAAACAAAACCTGTTGGTTGTTCCCGTAGAGTTTGTATACCGTCAGGCGTTCAATAGGCGCACAGAGTTGTGGTTTGGGGTGGGGTTGTTTGGCGGTTTTGCCGTCAAAAATAAATTCAGTACCGACGATGGCAACCTTGAAACACGCCGCTACTACATAGAACAGAATCTCGAAGTGTATGGCGACTATCCTCAGCATCATTTGTATACCGAAAGCGGTTTTAGCGGAAAATCATCTTCAAAAGTCGTTGTGGGCGGTATTTTTGAGCCTAATCTTATTATCCGTCTTGCTCCCAATGTTGATTTGCGCTGTGGGTTGTATGTCCTCTATTCGTTTACCCAGCAAAACAAATCCACCAAAGACCCGCTCTACAATCCCGACTGTATGGCTTCCACCGCCTACGAATCCACCAAATACAATGGAGTCTTCAACTCGTCTATCTCTGGCAAAACCCACCCGATGGCTATGGGTGGATGCGTGGGGGTAGGGTACAGGTGGTAGGGGTTAGGCTGGAACTTTTGCAAACCACGACGGCATCACGCCCTTGATTTTTTCTGCCACATTGGCGGGAATCTCTTTGATAAGTTCCAAACGTCCACGGCGGCGCAGTCTGAATAGTGTTTCTAACTTAATTTCGGGGATGCCTTGCAGATGCAGTAGCACGATATTGCCTGTAACATAAACAGTTGTGGCGGCAGCAAGACCCTCTACCACCATTCCGCTTGTTTTAGAAAGTATGGTGCTTGTGAGTCCGCCCTCGATGATGTCGCCGTTGGTGAGCGAATCGGCAAACACGTCGCCCACAGCCTCTGCTCCTGCCTGTGAAAATAGTCCCGTGATAATCGAATTTGTGGCTATCCATCCGAAACACAGCGCATTAAACATTGGCGACGGCTTATATCCGTAAAGTTTTGCAATCTCCACGGTCATATTCAACTGCGCAAACAGTATCAGAAGCCCGTCTAAAAAACTGTTTCGGCTGAACACCACGCACAGGGCTGCGCTCCAACTATATTTGTTGATGATTTTTTTCGCTTTTTCTGCCTTGCCGTTGTGTTGGTTGTCGGTTTTGATGTATTCTTCGATGAGGGCGGTGAGGCGTTGCTTGCGTTCTGGGTCGTTGTCGCGCTTGGTTACAAGTTCGTCGTTGATGCTGTGCCATATTCGCGACTGCCAATGCTCCTCCTTGTCCTTGTCTTCAAATTTGTGATTTTCAAGTTGTTTGTGGATTTTTTTCGCTGCCTTTTCAACGTCCACCGACTTGATGTTTTTTAATCTGCGAAACTGTATAATGGGTTGAATTACAACCACAAACACAATGTACAGCAACAGCACCCAAAACACAATTCCCAAAATAGGATAGGGGGTTATGTCGTTGAGTATTATCCCCTTCTCTAAAAAATCGGCGGCAAAATATACTCCCGCCAAAATCAATAATAATATAAGGTGTTTAAAAATCGGTTTCATAGTTTTAGTTATTGATTGTTTTTATGCTCTCTGCATCGGGCGACTTCATTGATTTCAGTGTTACCACGGCATCTTTAAGCAGCGATTCGTCGCGGCTGAGCGTTTCGATAACCCCTTGCATTTGCGAAAGAGATTTTTCACACTCCACGAGTTGCGGTTGAAGGTCGTCTTGGATAACGTTTTTCAAAAGCGTGGTTATTATTTTTGTAACGTTGTTGTTGCCAATAAGTTTTGACAGTTCGGCAGAGTAATGTTGAAAAATCTTGTCGTAAATCCTGTTGAGATTGTATTCAATCCTTTTTTGAAATCCGAACAGATACCACGGGCGCTGAGGTTCAAACCTTCCGCCGTCAAAGTCGGCAAAGGCAAAAGTGCTGTCTAACTCACCGATTTTGTTGGCGTTGGCAGAAATCATATCGGTATTGAGCGTTATGTCATCATCTTTCAACCCCTCTGAAACCACCTTCAATTCCTCTTGGGCAAGTTGGATAGCGTTTTTGCTAACATCGTTTTTGTTAACAAGGTTATCTAAGTAAGCCTCTTTGAATGAATCTCTTATGTATTTTTTGGCAAACACGCCACATTCGTTCATAAATTCGGTGAGATATGTAGCCTTGGCTTTAATCTTTGTGTTGTCGTCTTCGGGTTGGATAGTGATTTTGCCGTTGTATTTCTCCGACGATTTTATATAGTCAAATTCTTTAAAGAGGTTTTCTTTAATCTCTTTGATAAGATTCTCGCTTACTGCAAATTGCATAGGGCGGAATTGATAATTCTCGTATGCTCGCTTAATCTTGGATATCTTGCGCTTCAAAGATTTTTCATCATCTGAAAGTTCTGATAATCTTGATTTTATCTCCTCAATTTGTTTTTCGGTGTCGGTGATGGTGTTAGAGAGTGTGTTTCGCAACACGTCGGCGCAATGTGCTAAGTGTCTGTAACCGCCGTTGTTGGCAATGTCGGTAATCAGATTGTCTTCCATTTCGGTAAAGTGCGAATCTTTCAACAACTCTGATTTATTGGTTTTTAGGTCGTCATCGCTACCGAGAATTGCATCGTAAGCCATTCCAAGATTTACACGGTATGGTTTAATTTCGGCGTTGTCCTTGTCGAGACACTGTTTAAAAGCCTTAATTCCGTCGCGAGTTTGATTTTGTTGCTCTTTGTCGGTAACAGATTCGTGCTGCCAATATTTTACGTTCATCACATTTTGAACAAGGCTGTAAGTACTTTCGTCGCGGGTTAACCCAATGTATTTTAAGTACTTGCCTGCCTCTTTGTTGATAGGCGCAACGCTACTCTGCACAAACAGGAGTAAATCGCACTCATCAAAAAACGCCTTGTACTTTTCGTTGTCGCGACTTTGAACGCTGTTGGTTGAATCCAATCCTGGCATATCCAACAATATGCAATCGTTGGCAAAGAAACGGCTTTCGTTGTTTTGTGGAACCTCTACAATCACCAAAAGCGGCTCGGCATTTAAGCAGTTGTCAGATCCTTCTACCTTGCTGCACAGTATTTTGCGTAGATAGTTGTCGTTGAGTTCGTATTTGATAGGAATTTTTGAAAACTCTTTCAACCCGCGCAAACTATCGGTAAGTTGCTGCATAGCAGATTTTTCGTCCATACCGTCGGGCTTATAGTATACCTTGATGCATCCCTCTGGTTCGGTTTCCGACATTTTGATAACGGCAGGTCGCAACGTTGTATCCACACCAAAACCCACAAGACTTGCCTTTCGGGTACGGGCAAGAAGGTCGATGAGGGTTGATTTGCCGGCCTTCAACATTCCTGTAACTATTATAAAATGTTTTTCGCCATAAAATTGGTTAACAGCCCTTTCGATCTGTTTCTTACCCTCGGTCCAAACCTTTATATTATCGTCTGATACGCCTTGAAGTGCTTCCGAAACGGTTGTAATCTCTTGCAAAAATGCTTCAAGACTTTCTATTTTTTTGCCTTGCATAGTGTTTTTGTTTAATATCTTTGGCAAGTTAAGGATATTTTGCGAAAAAAACAAAGGCAAAATAAACGAATTTTACCAGTATAATTTTACCAACTTACCATCTTGACATTCGCGGCGCAATATAAATTCACCGTTTTGTTGCTCGTTTCCGTTAAGTATCCACGTATCCTTAACATCTAACGCACCCTTGTGTACTCGCTTAAAATGCACTGTATCAGCACTTCCATCTGCAAAGTTGATTATAAAATCATCGTCGTAGTTATCAGCACCATCCAATTCACCAAAACAAAAGTAAGGCCTATCAATAGCCGAACTATCTACGTACAATCCTTTAAAGTGTGGCATATAGTATTTTGAAAGCGACTGTTCCACCTTGTAAGTTTTGCCTTTGTAGGTTAGTGAAGTTGTGTGTATTATATCGTTGTAATTATCTGCCACATAATTAGTTTTTAATCCGTATTCAACCACAAAAAACTTTAGTTTAATAGGATTCCAATCCACGATAAGATCATCATCTTCTTCATTCTTGTTGCACGAAGAGAAAATAAGCAGCGAGGCAGCAATAGCCGCCATTAAAGTTTTGATTTTCATTTTATTATAATTTTTGGTTCTTAAAATATAGTCTACAAATATAAGCCATTTATAATCTATTTCCAAATTTTTTTCTTTTTAATTTTTTTCAAATCATATCATATTTTCTTATAATACATAATTTTTTTATTATTAGAACTCTAATTAACAATTCTTTTTATTTTAGTAATAAAATAAGTAATTAAATATTATTAATTATATGCTAATCCTTTATCAATTTTTATATATTCTATAAATTAAAAAAAATCTATCATTTTTTTTGAAAATATTTGCTAAAAAATTTGGATAATAAAAAAACACGATGTATCTTTGCATCGTCATTAAAAAACAACAGATAGTTTATAGTTTTAAGAGAATTGAGAAGATAATGACACCTTTTATTATATAATGACAGTTTAATAATACAGTTCACAAAAATGGAGTGCCGACGCGATGTCACCACTCCGTTTTTTTTATGTGCATGCTATTATATTTGACTTTGTAATCGATTGAATTATAGTGTATTAACAATTTATAACAAATTACTTTAAAAATTTTGCTTAAAACTTATCCGTAATTTAAAAAAACGTTCTTACATTTGCGGTATATAACAGAATTGTATTTTTTAAACAAAATAAAACATTTTAAGTATGTATCTATTAGGTTTTGACATAGGCAGTTCGTCAGTAAAAGTATCTCTGATAGAGGCCAACAGCGGAAAGTGCGAAGGATCGGCATTCCACCCAAAACAAGAAATGAAAATAACCGCTATTAAAGCAGGTTGGGCAGAGCAAGAACCTACTCTTTGGTGGGAAAATCTTAAACTCGCTCTCGCTGAGGTGATGCGTATGTCGTGCGTTAATCCTTCGGAAATTGACGCTATCGGTATTTCTTACCAAATGCACGGATTGGTGGCTGTGGATAAAGATCAGAATCCTCTTCGTCCTGCTATCATTTGGTGCGATAGCCGTGCCGCTGGTATCGGTGCCACCGCACTCAACGAAATTGGTAAAGACAAGTGCCTTGGTAGCCTTCTCAACTCTCCGGGCAACTTCACCGCGTCGAAACTCAAATGGGTAAAAGACAATGAACCTGAACTTTACAGCAAGATTTACAAAATAATGCTCCCAGGCGACTATATCGCTATGAAACTTACCGGTAAAATTCAAACCACCGTTGGAGGTTTGTCTGAAGGTATGTTTTGGGACTTTAAAAACAATTGCGTAGCACAGTTCTTGCTCGACTATTACGGTTTTTCAAAAGACCTTATCCCTGAGATTGTTCCCACATTCTCGGTTCAGGGCGAACTTACCGAAAAGGCAGCCAAAGAACTTGGCTTGGTTAAAGGCATCAAGGTGGCTTACCGTGGTGGCGACCAACCTAACAACGCTCTATCGCTCAACGTGCTCAACCCCGGCGAAATCGCAGCCACAGGTGGTACTTCGGGCGTAGTTTACGGTGTTAGCGAGCAGGTTAAATACGATCCTCAATCGCGTGTCAACACTTTTGCACACGTTAACCATACTGCAGAAAAGAACCGTCTTGGTATCCTCCTCTGCATCAATGGTACAGGTATTCTCAACTCTTGGCTAAACAAGCAAGTGGGCGCAGGAATGACCAGTTACTCTGCAATGGACACTATCGCAGCCGGTATTCCTATTGGTAGCGAGGGACTTAGCATTATGCCTTTTGGCAACGGTGCTGAGCGCGTACTCGAAAATCAGAATCCGGGTGCCGCTGTAATGAACCTCAATTTCAACATCCACAAAGCTGCACACCTTTACCGCGCAGGTCAGGAAGGTATCGCATTCTCGTTTAAATACGGAATGGACATTATGAAAACCATCGGCATCGACACCAAGGTGATTCGTGCAGGTAAGGCTAATATGTTCTACTCTCCTGTATTCCGCAACACTTTGGCTACCACCACAGGTGCTGCAATCGAACTTTTCAACACCGACGGTTCAATAGGCGCTGCACGTGGCGCAGGTATTGGCGCAGGTCTTTACGCTTCGCCCGAAGAGGCTTTCAGTAACCTCAAGAAGGTAGAAGTTACCGAACCCGATGTGAAAAACCAAGCCGCTTATGACGACGCATACGAGGCATGGAAAGAAAAACTCACAAAAATTCTTTAAATCGAAAATTAAATATTTTATTAACACTATTAATATTCAACAAAATGGCAAAAGAATATTTCGCTGGAATCGGCAAAATCAAATTCGAAGGCAAAGACTCGAAAAATCCTATGGCTTTCCACTATTACGATCCTGAAAAAGTAATAATGGGCAAAAAAATGAAAGACTGGTTGCGTTTCGCAATGGCATGGTGGCACACTCTCTGTGCTGAAGGCGCTGATCAGTTTGGTGGCGGCACAAAAAAATTCCCTTGGAACGAGGGTAAAAATGCTGTTGAAATTGCTAAACAGAAAGCCGACGCTGGTTTCGAGATTATGACAAAACTCGGTATTCCTTTCTACTGCTTCCACGATGTTGACCTCGTTTCTGAAGGCGCTTCTATCGAAGAGTACGAATCGAATCTCAAAGCAATTGTTGCTTACCTCAAAGAAAAACAGAAAGAAACTGGCATAAAACTCCTTTGGAGCACTGCAAACGTTTTCGGCAACGCTCGTTATATGAACGGTGCTTCTACAAACCCCGACTTCGACGTTGTAGCTCGCGCTATCGTTCAAATCAAGAACGCTATCGATGCTGGTATCGAACTTGGCGCTTCTAACTACGTATTCTGGGGCGGTCGTGAAGGTTACATGAGCCTTCTCAACACCGATCAGAAACGTGAAAAAGAGCACATGGCTCGTATGCTTACTATGGCTCGCGACTACGCTCGTTCTAAAGGTTTCAAAGGCACATTCCTTATCGAACCCAAACCCATGGAGCCTTCTAAACATCAGTACGATGTTGACACCGAAACAGTTATCGGATTCCTCAAAGCTCACGGTCTTGACAAAGATTTCAAAGTAAACATTGAGGTTAACCACGCTACTCTCGCTGGTCACACATTCGAACACGAACTCGCAGTAGCTGTTGACAACGGCATGCTCGGCTCTATCGACGCTAACCGTGGTGACTACCAGAACGGTTGGGATACCGACCAATTCCCCATCGACCAATACGAACTCGTTCAGGCTTGGATGGAAATCATCCGTGGCGGCGGTCTTGGCAACGGCGGTACAAACTTCGACGCTAAAACTCGTCGTAACTCTACCGACCTCGAAGACATCTTCATTGCTCACATCGCTGGTATGGACGCTATGGCTCGTGCTCTCGAAAACGCTGCAAAACTTCTCGAAGAATCTCCTTACAAGAAGATGAAAGCAGAACGTTATGCTTCGTTCGACAAAGGTATGGGCAAAGACTTCGAAGACGGCAAACTCACCCTCGAGCAGGTTTACGAGTACGGCAAGAAGAATGGCGAACCCAAACAAACTTCTGGCAAACAAGAACTTTACGAAGCTATCGTAGCAATGTACGCATAGTTTTGTAATCCAACTATTTTATAACACAGCCGCAGTGCATTTGCATTGCGGCTTGTTTTTTTATAAGGTGAAGTGTAAGGTTAATTCACAAAAACAGCAAGATTGTCGTTTTCTTCCTCGGCAGCGGTAATTACATTTATTATTTGCTCATCGTAATCGTTGATAGCGTTTACAATGTTTACCGCAGTGGGTTCGGCAATATCTGTTAGACATTCAAACAGAGCGTCAAGATTGCCCCCATAATAGTCGGGAAATTCAAATTTCTCTGCCAAATACTTGTGCATCTCCTCTTTGCCAGAGATGTTTTCAAAATCGAGAATTATTTTTTTCATGTCAGTATAGTTTTTCAAAAGAGTTGTAATGGTCGTTGGTGTAATATATAAGGCCGTCGTTGCTAAATACAATCCGTTTGGCGTTGCGTCTGCCGCCTCCGTAGTCGATGTCACATTCGTAATATTGTCGACCTTTCTGTTTCGGTAGCCTACCTTCAAAATTGCCAAATTTATCGCCGCCGATGCTTTTCCCTGGGGCCACCTTATGCAGATTGCCCTGTTGACTTACCCATCCAAGGCTTTGAGCCTCCTTTTTGGTGATATAGTTTTTAGGCAGATGACTATAAGTGTGGATATATAGAGCCACATTGTCCTTGTCGGTATAACAACCATCAGTGTCAATTGATTGCAAAATTGTTTCTACAGCCTTTGTATCCGTTTTTGAATCGGTTTTGTTGCCACACGAAACAATAAAGGCAAACAACAAAAACAATAATAAATGTATTAGTTTCTTCATCATTTGGTATTTTTTCTCCAAAGATACGACATTTTCTGACACGTGTATTTCGTTTTTGCATAATTTCTTTTGATTTTTTCATTCTGTAACATTCTCACTTACAGTTTATCAAAAAAAAGTGCGTAAAACACGTAAAAAAACAGCAAAAAAGTTGCTAAATAATTTGGAAGAAGTCCAAAAACGTCTTACCTTTGCACCCGCAAAAACAAAGAACGACGCACGTTGAAACAAAGGTTGAAAAGTGAAAAAAAACTTGAAACCTTAACAAAAACTAAACATAAAAAGTTTGGAGGGGAAGAGAAACCTGCCTAACTTTGCAGCGCGAAAAAAAACAGAACGGCGGACATCAAAAAACGACGACAACTGTTAGACAACGCAGACGAACATTGAAAGAATTGAACAGGAAGCACAAGGCGTTTGACCGG
>JAGCDD010000131.1 GCA_017651345.1 Bacteroidales bacterium
CAAGTCTCTCCATTGGTGTACTATGGAGGTCGGCGGCGTAGGCAAAACTCTTGTTGGTGGCTATTTGCTGATGTTCGATATTGTCGTGCCGATAGCCGAAATTACCGCCGAGGGTTATCTTGCTAGCTATGGTGGTGGTCATATTCAACGCCACCTGCTCTTCGTCTTCGTTGAAATAGTAGCCTCCGAGGGTCTCGTAGTTTGGCGGCAGACGGTCGTAACTTGCTCCTATGGAACCTACCGAGCCAGCATACAATACCGAGCAGTCGAAGGCGTGGTAAGTGTATTTGCCTTCGCTTTCGTATATCTGGCTTACAGCGTATTCTCCACCGAGGCTCAGTTTGTCGGTAACTTTTACATCAGCTTTTACACTGGCGGCAATGTTGTCTTTTGGGTATACGTACTGGCTCTCGTAACCGTCGAAACTCACCGAGTTGTCTTTATCTTTGATTTTTATTACGTTGGTTGACACTTCGTATCGGTCAGTCTTGTAGCCAATCTTCAGTCCGCCACCGTGGCGAGCATAGCCTGCATCGGATGTGGTGGAATCTGGCTGCACCGCCTTGCGAAGCCGCCCAAAAAATGCCTCGGCGCTGATTCCTTCAGAGGGTAGATACGCTGCGCCACCGCCAAAATAGTCGTGTCCGCTCATAGTATATTTACTGAATGTCATCGAGTTAAAGCCAATATAAACGGTGTATTCTTTGTAACTCGGACTCAGTGAAAACCTGTTGAAGGGCATCGCCATATTCTTGGTAAACTGGTTGTTAGTGTACGAAAACGACAGCGGAACGTCTACAACGCCGAAAAACTTAGTGCTTAAACTGCCCGAAAGACAGTAGTAATTACTCGAAGAATCAGGTAGAAACTCCAAATTATCGTTGAACGATATGCTTCCGCCCATAGTTACAGGACGTGACGACATTATCGTCTCCACAGATTGCGACATCGCATCCATCGATAGCATAATACATAATAACGGCGTATAAAACCGGTAGTGTAACACCTTGCTTGCCACTTGTTAGTTAGTTGGTAGATAGTTTTTTTTTAAAATAGTAGTAGTAGAGGTAGTCTGTGGCGGTTGTTATAGTGCTTAGATGCCGTTGAAAAGGCACTTAAAATTAGTCACAAATTAAAAAAATAAAAAAATAACAAAAAAAAATAATTATATTAAGAAATTATTAAATAAAAAAAATCGAAAAATCTCTCCAAATATATTTATGATGGTAATAATATTTTGTTTCTTTGCAAACTGAAATAATACTAAGACAATGAAAGAAACAGGCATTTTTAAATCGTTTTTAAACATCATTTTCGACATATTGTTGGTGTACATTTGCTACGCCATCTGCCGCACACTATTTCTCACGCTCAATTACAATTATTACGAGGGCAAAATTTTTACAGACAATTTTCTCAACCTTGTAAAAGGATCATTGGTGTTTGATACGTCGGGAATATTATATACAAATATGATATTCTTGCTTTTGGCACTATTTCCGTTTCACTTAAAAGAAAATAGTAAGATTTACGCCAAAATTGTTAAAATTATATATATTTCAATCAACACTCTCGGTATAATAGCCAACCTTTGTGATGTGGTATATTTCCGCTTTACAGGGCGTCGTACAACGGCAACTGTATTCAGCGAGTTTGGCAACGAAGACAACCTCTTTTCAATCATTTTTACAGAGGCTTGCAACTCGTGGTATCTGCTTATTGCTGCCGGAGTAATGGCTTTGATGCTGATATTTTTATATAAGAATCCGCTTAGCAACAAACCTTTATACGGCATTGTAGACTTTATAAAATATTATGCACTCAGAGTGGTGTTCATGCTAATAACCGTTGCCCTGTGTGCAATTGGTATGCGCGGAGGTATCGACCGCAGCACACGTCCCATAACACTCAGCAACGCAAACCAATACATAACTTCACCCGTGGAAGCACCGTTAGTATTAAACACGCCATTCAGTATACTTCGCACCATTAACAAAAAGCCGTTTCAAGACCCGAAATATTTTTCGCAAGAAGAATTGGATACTATATATACACCTCTGCACCAACCTGTTGACAGCATTGTAGCAAACGCCAAGGGCAAGGGCAAAAACGTGGTGGTGTTTATCGTAGAGAGTTTTGCACGCGAATTTATAAAAAGTTATAACCCCGACATCGACGGCGGCAATTATCAAGGTTATACGCCTTTTGTGGACAGTCTTATGCAGCATAGTCTGTGGTTTACAAATAGTTATACCAACGGTCGCAAATCTATCGACGGAATGCCGAGTGTTTTGAGTAGTATTCCATTTTTTGTAGAGCCGTTTTTCTTAACGCCTGCCGCTCTCAACAACCTCAGCGGTATTGCAGGCGAACTCAAAAAAGAGGGTTACTACTCAGCGTTTTTCCACGGAGCCAAAAACGGTAGTATGGGATTTCAAGCGTTTAGCAATGCAACTGGTTTCGACGACTATTTTGGTCGCACAGAATTTGACCAAAGCAAACGTTTTGGTGGCGAGGCAGAGTTCGACGGATATTGGGCCATTTGGGACGAACCGTTTCTGCAATTTTTCTGTGCCGAGATGAACTTTTTCCGTCAACCGTTTGTTAGCGCGGTGTTTACAGCCACCAGCCATCATCCGTTTCAGATTCCCGAAAAATACGAAGGCAAGTTCCCCGAAGGCACATTGCCAGTTCACAAGTGCATAGGCTACACCGACAACGCGTTACGCCAATTTTTTGAAACAGCCAAAAAACAACCGTGGTACAACAACACCTTATTTATTATCACCAACGACCACACCAACCTATCTGATCATGCTGAATATCAAACCGATTTGGGACTTTACACTGGTCCTATAATACTTTTCTCGCCCGGCGACCCCGAATTTCAAGGACGTATCGACGGCATTGCCCAACAAATCGACATAATGCCCACAGTGTTAAGTTATTTAGGTTACAAACATCCCTACGTGGCATTTGGCAACGACCTTCTTACCACGCCCGAAACCGACAAATTTGCAGTCAACTACATCAACGGCATATATCAGTTTGTTAAAAACGGCTACGTAATTCAATTTGACGGCACCGAAACCAAGGCTGTCTACGCCCTCACCGACAAACTGATGCAAAACAACCTCATCGGTACCGTTGACATCTCCGATATGGAACGCGAACTAAAAGCAATAATTCAGCAATATATGAGCAGGATGAATGAAAACAGGATGGCTATCAATGATATTCAGTAAGTGAAACTGCTAAAAATATAGCCCAATACATTTTTTTTGAAAATTTTTAGCCTTTTTTGATACGCTGTAATCTTTTTTTGCGTAACTTTCAAACCTGAAAAAACAGGGGTGGCTTCTATCAAGTTCCACACCTTATATTATAGTAATATTTATAACAACAGCCGCGGACGGAAGATTGTCCGCCTTAAAACAGGTTTTATTAACGTTCGTAAAAAAACTATGGCATCAAAAGAACTGACACCCGACTATGTGTTTGAAACAAGTTGGGAGGTTTGCAACAAGGTTGGCGGCATCCACACCGTCGTTTCTACCAAGGCGCAAACCATGAAAGAAAAATTCGGCGACCATTTGATTATGCTCGGTCCCGACATTTGGCGCAACAACGAAGAAAACCCTGAGTTCCGCGAAGACAAGACCCTATTCTCCGACTGGAAACACGCTTTGGAACGTAAGGGACAGCGAGTTAGAATCGGCCGATGGAATATTATCGGCGAGCCTATCGTTATTCTCGTGGACTTCTCTGCCAACGTCCCTAAGAAAGACAAAATTTTCGCAGAATTGTGGGAAACCTACAAACTCGACTCTATCTCTGGCGACTGGGGATATATCGAGCCGGTGATTTTTGGATACACCGCCGGTCAGGTGATCGAAAGTTTCTGCGCATACAACCTCAAACCCGAAGACCGCGTAATCGCTCATTTCCACGAATGGATGACAGGCGCAGGTATTCTCTACATCGAAAAATATGCTCCTGAGATTGCAAGCGTGTTTACTACTCACGCCACATCAATTGGACGAAGCATTGCAGGCAACGGTCAGCCACTCTACGGACCACTCAAAAGTTACAACGGCGACGAAAAAGCCCGTCAACTTGGTATGGTGGCAAAACAGAGTTGCGAAAAACTTTCGGCTCTCACTGCCGACGGATACACCACTGTAAGCGATATTACCGCTCAGGAATGTTTGCAATTTACCGAGCGCAAGGTTGACATCGTAACGCCCAACGGATTTGAAGATGATTTCGTTCCCAAAGGCACAGTGTTCGACAAAAAACGCAAAGCCGCCCGCGACATTATGCTCAAAGTGGCTTCTAAAATGTTTGGTCAAAAATTCACCGACAGCACCAAGATACTTGGCACAAGCGGTCGCTACGAATACAGAAACAAAGGTATCGACGTATTTTTGGACGCTTTAAAAAACATTCAGGACGGCGGCAAGCTCAAGAACGATCTTTTGGCGTTCATTATGGTTCCCGCCAACAACTACGGCGCCCGCGAAGACCTCAAGAAAGCTCTCGCTGACGATTCGGCAACTGTTACCAACGACCAATACAACAAATACCTTACACACGGACTTCACCACGTAGAATACGACGCTATTGTAAACCGTGCTAAACAACTTGGTTTAGACAACGGTCCCGAAAACAAAATCAAACTGATTTTTGTTCCTTCGTATCTCAAAGGCGACGACGGCATTTTCAACGTTCCCTACTACGATTTGCTTATCGGTATGGACGTTACGGCATTCCCCTCATACTACGAACCTTGGGGCTACACACCGTTGGAGAGCATCGCATTCAGCGTGCCCACCATCACCACCGACCTCGCAGGTTTCGGTAAATACACCGAAGGCATTATGCCCAAGGATTCAAAACCCGTTACAGTGCTTCACCGCACCGACGAGAACTATCACGAGGTATGTCAGAAACTTGCCGACTCTGTAGTTGAGTATGTATCAGCCGACAAAGCCACAGCCGAGAAAAACCGCAAGGCCGCATATCAGTTGTCGCAGCAGTTCCTCTGGAAAAACCTTAACAAATTCTATATCAAGGCATACGCCACCGCGATGGAGAAATCAAAACCGCGTGTCGACAATGCCGATTTTTCAAAATATTCATCAGAACCGTATAACATAAAAGAAATAAAAGTGAACAAACCAATTTGGAGAAACATTCAGGTTCAGCCCAACCTCTCAGGCAAATTCAAAGGCTTGGAAGAGATGTCTTACAACCTTTGGTGGTGCTGGAACTACGATGCCGAAGAACTTTGGCAAACCATTGGCGAAGACGGCCTTTGGGAAAAGAGCGGACGCAACCCCATTTCGTTGCTCCGTATGGTAGACTTCAACCGTCTTACAGTATTAGAAAACGACCCCGACTTCCTTGCTAAATACGAAGCCGTTTACGCAAAATTCCGTGCCTATATGGACGACAAGAAAAACGCCAAAGGCCCGAGCGTAGCATACTTCTGCATGGAGTACGGTATCAACGACTCACTCAAAATTTTCTCGGGCGGCCTCGGCATCCTCGCAGGCGACTACCTCAAAGAGGCATCTGACTGCAATGTGGATATGTGCGCTGTTGGCTTGCTCTACCGCTACGGATATTTCCGTCAGAGATTGTCGGTACATGGCGACCAGATTGCCGAAGACGTTCCTCAGGACTTCCGTATGCTGCCCATCACCGCTGTTAAAGACAAAGACGGCGAACAGATGGAAATCCAAGTTGCATTCCCCGGACGCAAGCTCCGCGCTAAAGTTTGGAAGGCTGCAGTTGGCCGTATCGACCTCTACTTGCTCGACACCGACTTTGAAGGTAACTGGGACGAAGACCGCTGGGTAACTCACCACCTCTACGGAGGCGACCGTGAAAACCGCTTGAAACAAGAGATGCTTCTCGGTGTTGGCGGTATCCGCGCACTCAAAAAACTTGGCATCACAAAGCAAGTTTACCACATGAACGAAGGTCACGCTGCCCTTATGGGTATCGAACGCCTCAACAACTTGATTCAGGAACGCAACTTCACATACACCGAGGCATTGGAGATTGTTCGTGCATCTACATTGTACACCACACACACTCCCGTACCTGCAGGTCACGACGCATTCCCCGAGGATATGATCCTTACCTATATGGGTCACTATCCCGAGCGTTTGAACATGTCGTGGAAAGACTTCCTCGCACTTGGCAAACCCAATGTTGACGACCACGGTCAAGAGTTCAACTTCTCTTATCTTGCTTGCAAACTCTCACAAGAGGTCAACGGCGTTTCAATGCTCCACGGCGAAGTTACCAAAAATATGTTTAACTACATGTGGGACGGCTACTATCCGCAAGAACTCAACATCGGATACGTTACCAACGGTGTGCACTACCCCACCTGGGCAGACAAAGACTGGCAGAAATTCTACGAGAAGACCTTCGACAAGAAGTTCCTCAAAGACCAGAGCAACGAGTCTATCTGGAACGCTATCCAGAAGGTAGACGATGCAGAAATCTGGAAAATGCGTCAGAAAAAACGCAAAGACCTCATCGACTACATCAAGAAACGTCTCGACTCTGACTGGATCCGTCGTCGCGAAGACCCCACTCAGTTGGTTAAGATTAAAGACAACCTCAACGAGAACGCATTGACAATCGGTTTTGCTCGTCGTTTTGCTACATACAAACGCGGTAACCTTTTGTTCACCAACTTGGAGATGCTCTCTAAGATAGTTAACAATGCCGACCGTCCTGTACAATTCATCTTTGCAGGTAAGGCTCACCCCGCTGATGGTGGTGGACAAGGCATTATCAAGCAGATTACTGAATTTGCAAAACGTCCTGAGTTTATCGGCAAAATTCTCTTCTTGGAAGATTACGATATCTCACTTGCAAAACGTTTGGTATCGGGCGTAGACATTTGGTTGAATACTCCTACACGTCCTCTCGAGGCATCTGGAACATCTGGTATGAAAGCCGTAATGAACGGTGCAATCCACTTCTCAGTGCTTGACGGATGGTGGGTAGAAGGCTATCGCCCCGACGGTGGCTGGTGCTTGCCGCAGGAGCGTAGCTATCAGGAACAAAACTTCCAAAACGAACTCGACGCTGCAACAATTTACCGCACAATTATCGAGGACATTTGCCCGAAATTCTACACACGCAATGCCAAAGGCGTTCCCGAGCAATGGGTAAGCGTTATCAAGAACTCTATCGGACATATTGCTCCTAACTTTACAATGAAACGTCAGTTGGACGATTACTACGAGCGTTACTACAACAAACTTGCTAAGACAGGCGAAAAAGTTAACGCTAACGACTATGCAATAGCCCGCGAACTTGCAGCTTGGAAACACAAGATAATGGCAAATTGGGACAAGATTGTAATCGAAAAACTCAACTTCTGCGACATTGTACGCGATCCGTTGTACATGGGCGAAGAATACTTTGGAGAAGTAGTTGTAGACCTTGGCGCACTCAGTCCCGACGAGGTAGAAATCGAAATGGTGGTTACCGAATCGGTACAAGACGGCAGCACCAAAATACTCGCTGTAAAACCGCTCACAATGCAGAAACACGCCGGCCGCTTTACACACTACAGCATCGAAATGATACCTGTAAAACCCGGCAACTTCAACTACGGTTTCCGTCTCTACCCCAAAAACAAGAACCTCTCGCACCGTTGCGACTTCGCTCTTGTTAAGTGGTTGTAACAAATAGAACGAACCTCAAATTAAATAGAAACGCCGCAGAACTCACTTCTGCGGCGTTTTGTCTATTTGTAAAAGACGGGGAAAAACACATCAGATATTATAATAAAACATTACTTCAAAAACTCGGTGTCTTTTACAAAAATTCTAAATTCTTTGATAAGTCCCGGATTACCTTTTTCTTGACGAGGGATAATGCGGATAGATTTAATTGTTTCATTTTTGCCAAAGTCGATAACCACAGCGTGTGGAAATGCAACATTATCAACGGTTTGCCAATAAGTAGATTCTTGAAGGTCGTAAAGTTTGTCGGCGGTGTATTCGCCAGAACGAGTTTCTTCGCTATCAGCATAAACGATGCTCCAATCTTTGCGGTTGATAAGTTTTCCATTTTTGTCGAAAGCGTCAACCTCTGCCAACGATGTGATATTGTCGCCGGTAAAATTGTTTAAAGCCTCAATACAGAGATAACGACCCGAAACAGGTTTGGCAAATTCTATAGTCTGCGGTGCAGAAACATTTTTTAATTCGCCAGCAATTACAGGCTGTTCTTTGGTAAGGTTGAGTTTTTCGCCATCTTTGCGGTGAGTTTGAGGAACTGCAACTCGCAACATATCAAGAATCGGCTTATCAAGACCTTGAACCTTAGGCTCATTTGCACCCAAAATATCAAGAACTACAATCTCGTTTTTACCCTCTTTTAACCAACAACCCGGCATATAAAGAGTTTGTTGTGGACCAATTTGCCAAATTCTGCCCAAAGCATAGCCGTTGACCCATACAAAGCCTTTGCCCCATGTAGAAAAATCCAAAAATGTATCTTCGGCTTTATCCAAAGTAAACTCACCTTTGTAATAAGCGGGTTTGTTGGTTGACTTAACCGCAGAATATTTTTTGTTGAGAGCAAAATTATAATCCAAAGGCAAAAGGAAAACCTGCCAATTTTTCAACTCAGTGCCTCCGATAGTTACCGACTCGGTAATACCTTTACGGTCGTGAATCGACTTGTCAAAATTAACACGTCCCAAAGCCTCGATATAAATATCAAGAATATCGCCCTGTTTCAAATCCTCATTCAAGACGAACGAAAATTCACCTTTACGACGATCGAGTTCGGCAATTTTGTTTCCATTAACAAAAACCAAAGCATAATCGTGAACTTCAGTTATCTTAACCTCTGTACCCTTGTTGACATTGGCATCAAGTTGTTTGCGATAAAGAATCGAACCCCATCCTTGATTGAATTTTTCCATTGGCTTGATATCTTCGGTTTCAATAGCTTGAGGAAGATTGTCAAAAACATCTGCCATCTCGGTTAATTGAAACTCTGGAACAGCCACAGCCTTAATCTGTTGAGGAATATCAGCCAAAGTTTCGCCCTCTTGTAGATGGTTTTGCATCATCTCGCGCAAAAGCATATATTTTGGAGTAACCTGACCATTTTCTGAAATAGGCGCATCATAATCGTACGACGAGCACATTGCGCTATAAGCCGGATTGTTTGCACCGCCCCAAAAACCGAATGTTGTGCCGCCATGTGTCATATAAAGACTAAAAGAGATATTTTTTTCTATCATCTCTTGCAAGCCGCTAACCATAACATCGGCAGGACGAGTCTCGTGCGGACGTCCCCAATGATCGAACCAACCGCTCCAAAATTCGCTGCACATCAACGGAGTATTTGGGCGCAATTCTTTGAGTTTTTTAAACTGAGCGTCAATATCGCTACCTGTGCCAAAATTCACTGTCCAAAGCAAATCATCGAGAGCATTATTGGTAAAGTTGCTACTCCAATCGCATTGAAAAAGAGGCACTTGATCAAAACCAGATTTTTTAACAATATCTCTGATAGCCGAAATATAAGGCTTGTCGATGCCGTAACTTCCGTATTCATTCTCAACCTGAACCATGATAATGTTTCCGCCATTGGTAATCTGCAAAGGACCAAGTTGTTTGCCTACCTCAGCCATAAACTTTTCTACATGATTCATATAATCGGCATCGAGAGTGCGCAGTTGAATGCTGTCGTTTTTTAATAGCCACCACGGCAAACCACCCATCTCCCACTCTGCGCAAACGTATGGACCGGGACGCACAATGATATACATTCCGTTTTTTTGGGCAAGACGGCAAAATTCGGCAATATCTTTATTACCTGTAAAATCAAAAACGCCCTCTTCCATCTCGTGATAATTCCAAAAGATATAAATACACAACGTATTCATACCCAAAGCTTTGCAGAGTTGAATACGATTTTCCCAATATTCTTTTGGAATACGAGAGTAATGCACTTCGGCAGCTTTAACAAGAAAAGGTTTGCCATTGAGCAAAAAAGTCTTATCGCCAGCAGCAAAAGTTCCTTTTTTGCCACCACTATTGCCACAACCTGCAAACAGCAATGCGGCAAAAATCATTAAACCTATTATTAATTGTTTCATACTAATTCATATTAAATAATGATTGAGAGCAAATCAATAAACTACTGTTACAACGCTCTTTGCGGGAACGGCAGCCACTGTTTTAACATCTTTATGACATTTAAGCTTGTTGCCTGGCTGATCGTCGGTAACATATACTGCAGAGATTTTTTTCGGAAATTTTACCAATTCTTCTTTGTCAGAATAGTTGATAATCACCGAAATAACACTATCATCAGTATTTTTGTAAGACGTAATCATCAAACCTTCGGGATTTTCGTCAACTGACAATTTCGAGGCGATACGCTTTGCACCGGGTTTTACAAAACGGCTGTAATTGCCCATCACCCAAAGCAAACGGCTGTCGGATAGTTTTCCCGAGTTCCAAGTCTCCTCGCCAAAATCTTCTAAAAGTCCATCTTTGTAATCCTCGCCGATGCCACGCCACCATTGCCACGAAGCCGCGCCTGCATATACAATATCGTGATGAATGCATCGCGCAACATACAACGCTGTGCGCATAGTGGTATCGAAACCATGTCCGCCACCAATTTCATCATCATTGCTCATAATGCACTGCTCTGTCATCCAAAACTTAACGGAAAACTTATTGAGAGTGTCGCGAAGATTTTCGCGCATAGTTTTGAGATAGTTGAGCGGAGTGTTGGTCCAATATCCATGACCGGCAATAAGATTGTCAACATGTTTTAAACCACAGACATTTGAAGAAGAATCTTTATTAAAAAGAGTCTGAATGGCAAAACCTCTGTCGGACTCGGTTTGATGCACGCCCACCATGGCACGATAATCTGACGATTCGTTAACAAGAATTTTAGTATCAAGATTTTCGTTGGTTAAAGCCTTATCTAAACAGCGAGTAATGCGTGCAACCTCAGCATTGGTAGCGGGAGTGCCCTCTTGTTTAGGACCTTGCCAATTCCAATGTCCATCGGGTTCGTTTACAGGACAAATATACGAGATGTTGATATCGTAATTATCTTTCAACCCCTTGACACTCTTAGCCATAAAGTCGGCAAACTGATCGTAACAATCGTTTTTAAGATTAAATGTACCTCCACGTCCAGTGTTTGTAGCCAAACCATTTTGGGTAAAATATACAGGAGGAGAATTTAAAAACGCAACAAAAGTGTTAACACCAAGTTGTTGGGCTTTTTTCATAAAATTTACTTGTGCGCTCTGACGAGAGAAATCCCAACTGCCATCGGGCATCAAAAAACATTCGGTGCGTGTCATTGGATTAATCTCAGCCTTAGCGTCTTGATATGCGCTACCTGCTCCAAGGTTAAAACGCCAAATGCTCAATCCAGCACCTTTGGGAGTACCATCATCGAAAGTTTCGTTTGAAAACAACCATTCGGCAGCTTGATTAACAGCAGTAGCCGGCCAACGGTCAGAAAACTGTATAGTCCAAGCGTCAGACGCTCCAAAGCCGTCGATTGTTTGGAAAGATTCGCTCTCGTTGATTTCAGCAGTTATCGTATAGTTTTCGGAGCAACCTGCCAACAACAACGGTATTATATATAATAGTTTTTTCATACTCAGCTGATTTATAATCTTTTAATTACTTTGTATAAACAATAGTAGCCACCGATTTGGCAGGAATCACAATATTGCCATCGCTCATGTTGGTACGTTCGAGACGTTTGTTTTCGTCGGTAACAAAGCGGATAAACTTGGTATTGCCCGAAAAGCCTGAAATAGTGGGTTCTACACGAATTTTATCATTGGTAAGATTGGTATACACCGCTACGAGAGTGTTGCCATCGCCCGAAACGAATGCCGTACCAAAGAATGATTTGTCGTTACCGCAATTAATATCTACACGTTTGTAACCCGGACGGATAAAACGGCTATAATTACCAAGAACATAGAGATTTACATTGGCTGCCCAGCTACGGTCGGTTGTGGGATCATCATAAGTATCATGATAATCAGACAAATCAGCACCAAGTTTTATAAGATAGAATCTGTTTTTTTGATTCCAACGCTCTTGTCCCCATACTGTCCAATAGCTCCACGACGACACATTAGCCCAAACCAAATCAGAATAAATAACTCTTGAAAGATAAAGAGCGTTGTCGATATACATTGCGCCTTCAAGTCCTGGGTAAACATCGGTAGATGAATATTCGCCCAACATCGACCATTCTGTTTGCCACAAACCTATACCATTGCTTTGAGCAGCATTATAAGCCGATGTACGTATTTTTTGAAGTTCGCTCCAGCTGCGGTCTTCCCAATATGAATGTGCAGCCGCTACCTTGTGAACGTGGGTTAAATCTTTTACAGAATTGTCGCCACTGCCAAAAAACTCGTCGATTTGATTGTCTCTGCCTTTAACAGTGTTGCCGAAAGTTGACGACCAGCTACCAGCCTCGGCAATCACAATTTTGGTATTCAAAGAGCCGAGTTTTTCGTCTAATGCCTTTACGAGTTTTGTAATTTCAGAATTTTGCCAGCCGCTACCCTCTTGGTCTGTTCCATCCCAATTGTACTGAGGTTCGTTGACAGGAGAAATATAGTCGATATTGATGCCAGATTCAGTAAAATGCTTAGCCACATCTGCCATATATCCGGCAAATTTATCGTAACAGTCGTCTTTAATGTTGGCATATTCGCCTTTGGCAGAGAATGCTAATCCGTTGTCGGTAAAGAAAACAAGCGGCGAATTAGAAAACAAAAGCATTTTTTCTACGCCGTAACGTTTTGCCTCGCTCATAAAATATTGCTGACCTTTGCATTTGCTCCAGTCGTAAGTTTTACCATCGGCTTTGAGATAACATTCGGCTCTGCGGGCTACGTCGGTGATTTTAGAACCTTCACCCTGCTCTGCGCTACCTGCACCAAGGTTTACTCTCCACATCGAAAGTCCGATACCTTGCAACGAGCCATCGGATGTAGTATCTTGCGAGAAAAGAAGTTTTGCCATCTGCATCTTCGAGGTATAATTTTTACCTACAAATTCGCCGAGCCAGCAGTCTGACGCGCCAAAACCTTCGATAGTTTGATAAACAGTTTCGGCATTGATAGAAACAGGTATTACAATGTTTTCTCTTTCGTCAGCGGTATTCACCACCTTCCATACAGCATTTTGGTCTTTATTTTTTTCTTCTTCCTTCTCTTGATTGCGTTTGGCTATCTCTTCGGGCGTAAGACCCGTATTGCTGTCGTTAGGTTTTACATCTCCCTTTTCGCAAGCGATAAAACCCGACAAAGCCATTGCAAATAAAAGAATTATAGAATGTCTTTTCATTTTTCTTTTTTTATTACAGGTTAAAAGAAAAAAAACACGGAAGCTTTAGTTTAAATACCAATAATTCATAATTTTACTTCCGTGTCTTCATATTCATATTTATTAACTTAAGACAAATCAGTATCCAGGATTTTGCTCAATCATACCATTAGACTGAACAACTTCGGTGTTCGGAATGGGGAAAAGCAAGTCTCTATTTTCGTTGAAATCCTTACCTTCGTCTTGAGGTTCAATAAGGTTGGTGGTTTCATACGGGTCGGTAGACAATATGGTATTATAAATTACCCAAGAGCCATTAGGGCCAAAGAGGTTGCAAGCCATTTTTTTGCCGTTGTCATCAGTCCAACGGCGGATATCGTAAAGACGGTTGCCCTCAAAAGCGAGTTCAAGACGGCGTTCTACACGGATAGCATCACGAAGATCTTTTCCTGTAACAGTTTCGGCGGGTAAACCTACACGTGCGCGTACTTTGTTGAGATAAATCTGGGCGTCACCATCTTTGCCAAGCTGATTTTTTACCTCAGCAGCCATCAAAAGCACGTCGGCATAGCGGAGAAGACGATAATTCAAAGCATTATGATTGTCGTCGTATTTACCTTCGATACGCTTACCTTGTGGAATGTAGAGTTTTGCATTAATGCGTGCCGATTTGTGTTTTTCTGGTTTGATCTGATAACCAATTACATTGCCTTCTTCGTCTTGGAAAATTTTCTCATCGGTTTCGTTAGGAATTGCAGTAGCGCCGTGCTTGATAATGGTGCAGAAAAGACGAACATCATCGCCTTCAGCAAGATAATCAAGTTCGAGGTTAGACGAAGGTCCACCCCACGACCAACCAGAATCATCGCGAGAACCAGCTACAACAGAGATTCTTTCTCCAACAGGCTGCGAAATATCGCCAGAAGTCTGAATTTCAAAAAGACCCTCAACGCTATTGTTGTAATCCATATTCCAAACATTCTTAAAATCGTCCAAAAGGTCGTATTCGCCACTGTTGATTACTTCGTCGAGATATTTTTCTGCCTCAGTGTATTTTTCTTGATAAAGATATGCTTTGGCCAACAAACCCATTGCTGCGCCTTTGGTAGCACGACCAAGTTCACCATTTTTAATAGTTTCGCTACGGAGGGGCAAATAGGGAATAGCTTCGAGATAATCTTTTTCAATTTGAGCGTAAGTATCTGCCACAGAAGCACGTGTCATTGTTTTTGATTCTTCGGGAGTAGCCATTGTCAATACCAAAGGAACTCCGCCAAAATTGCGAACAAGTTCAAAATACTGATAAGCACGCAAGAATTTAGCCTCAGCAATCATGCGGTTTTTAGCATCTTCGCTTACAGATGTCACATTGGGAACATACTCCAATACAGTATTACAACGGTGAATGCCTTTGTAACGGTATTGCCAAAAGTTAGCGAGAGTACCTGAAGTGGTTTTGCCTTGATAAAGTACGAGGTCGTTGTAACCATCTTGACCTTGGGTGGTGTTGTTCATCCAACCATCGTCGGTACACATATCTGCAAGGATATATGTGTTGTAAATCTGCCACCAGTCGTCGAAAGCAAGCGATTGATAACAACCGTAAACTTGCGCCAAGCACTCTTTTTCATCGTTGAAATAATTGTCTAAAACCTGAGTTCCTCTAACATCTTCGGTAAGGAAATCATCGGTGCAGCCACTCAACGCAACAGCTGCGATTATGCCGTATTTATATATATTTCTCATTGTCAAATACTTTTTGGAGAATTAAAAATTAAGATTTACACCGAATAAGAAAATTCTTGTGTTCGGGTAAGCAACGCCGTCGATACCAGTTTCGGTAACAGAACCTGTAGTAGCAGTTTCGGGGTCGAATCCGCTATATTTGGTAATAATGAATGGGTTCTGAGCCGAGAGAGATAAACGGAGAGTTCCAAAACGGAGCGCCTCTTTTGAAATAGTGTAACCAAGCTGAATCTGTTTGCATCTCAAATAAGAACCATCTTCGATAAACCAATCGCTTACAGTGGTATAGTTTTGATTTGCATCGTTGTATGATAAACGAGGAATATCGGTAGACTGACCATCGTAATGCCAAGCATCTTCGTAAGTGCCTTTCCAAACATTCTGACCGCTTACACCAGAGTAATAACCTTTTGTCTTATTGTAAATGCTGTTGCCAAATATTCCGTAGAAATTCATCGACAAATCCCAGTTTTTGTAATTAACACCAAGGTTTACACCCAAATAGATATTCGGGAAACCAGAGCCAAGCCACCATTTGTCTTGTTCGTCGATAATGCCATCGTGGTTGCGGTCAACAAATTTAAGGTCGCCAGGCTGAGCTTTGGGTTGCAGAGGATCGCCGTGCTCGCTGGTGTAAGATGTAACATCTGTCCAGTTTTGGAAAATACCATTAGTTTGATATCCCCAGAATTTAGAGATTTCGGCATCGCTTTCGTTTCTGATAATGTAATCACCATTGAAACCACCAGTAAGAATGGGCGATGATTTACCAAGATCTTTTGCAATGTTTTTAACACCCGAAAGATTAACACCAACTTCGTAGCTCAAATCTTTGCGAGATTGATCTTTCCAATTAACCGAAACTTCCCAACCAGTTGCCTCCATCGAACCAACGTTTGTCCAAATGGCTCCAGCCCACTCAGGATAACCAAGAATGTTGAGGTTTTCTTCTTTAAGAAACATATCTGAAGTAATCTTTTTATAAAGTTCAACTGTGGTAGTCAAGCGGTTGTTAAAAAATCCCATATCCAAACCTACGTTGTAATCTTCAACGGTTTCCCAACGAATGTCGGTATTAGCAGTAGAGCTTACAAACGAGCCAGTTACAAGTGCGTCATTTACAACATAATATGAAGTACCGATTGTAGAAAGGTATGCACTATTGTCGATAGACTGGTTACCTACCCTACCCCAACCGAGACGGAGTTTCAAGTTAGAAAAAATGTTTTGACCCATCATAAAGTCTTCGCCAGTGATACGCCATGCACCACTTACTGCAGGGAAGATAGCATATTTGTTGCCGTCGGGGAACTTGCTCGAACCATCACAACGGATGCTTGCTGTCAAATAGTAACGAGAATCGTAATTGTACATCACACGACCAAGGTACGACAAGAGAGTAGAGAAACTATCCGAACCATTGGCTTTTTCGTTTTCGGTACCAGCTGCCACATAATGGAGATTGGCATTATTGGAAGGAATACCCTCGCGACTACCATCGAGCCAGTAGTAATTGAATTTTTCCATTGTGTAACCTGCCATAACATTAAGGTTGTGAGTACCCGCAAATGTGGTTTGATAGTTGAGAGTGTTGGTCCAGTTCCAATCGTTCCAAATTCTTGAACCACGAGAAGCTTGGTTAACATCAGCCTTTTCGAGGTTGTCGATAAAGAAGTTGGGCGCATAATTGTCTGACATTCTAAAACGGGCATTGTCGCCAAACTGCGATTTAAAAGAGAGTCCTTTGATAAATTCAATATCGATATAAGGGTTCATAAGCAAACCATACTCATTGCTATGAGCAGTCATACGGCTAAGGCTTGCCACAGGGTTCCATTCTTGATTGTTGTTAGAACGTGCATACCACGAATATTCATTGTCGATACTCTGATAGTCGGCACGGAAAATTGGAGTGGTTGGGTCCATAGCCATTGCAGCACCCATAAGATTAGGAGTATCATCCCAACGTTCGAGTTTAGGAGCGAGTTCTACACCAAATTTAACGTGAGAGTTAAATGTGTATTCGGTATTGATACGGCCTGTAAATTTTTCCCAATAGCCATAATTGTAGTGCGATTCGGCGCGATAATAACCAAAACTGCCGCTATACACCATTTTATCATTACCACCTTGAAACGAGAGGTTGTAGTTTTGAGAAATAGCGTATTGATTTACAGTTTCATTCCACCAGTCGGTACCTTCAGCATCAGAAATGTTTTCAATACCATTATAAGGTGCTACCTGCTTATCGTTTGAATAACGTGTTTTGTAAACCTTTTCATACTCAGAAGCTTTAGCCATTTTTGGGTCACCTATAAGACTTACACCCACCGAAGAAGAAAACTGGAAAGTAGTTTGACCAGCTTTACCTTTTTTGGTAGTGATAATGATAACACCGTTAGAAGCACGTGTACCATAGATAGCCGAAGCCGAAGCATCTTTCAAAACCTCCATCGACTCGATATCTTCAGGATTAAGGAAATTGATATTGTCGCCAACGGGCATACCGTCAACTACATAGAGAGGATTAGAGCCATTGACAGTGGTAACACCACGAATAATAACGCGGGGGTTAGAACCCGGCACACCTGTATTAGAAATTTGAACACCGTTGACCTTACTCTGCAAAGCGTTCATAGCGTTACCAGAATTAAAGGAAACAATATCGTCGGACGAAACAGACGAAATACTCGAAGTAAGATCTGATTTTTTAGCAGTACCGTAACCGATAACCACCACTTCATCGAGGTTTTTGGTATCTTCTTGAAGAACAAAATCATAAACAGTTTGATTGTCGATAAGAGTTACACGCTGAGCCACGTAACCAATCATAGAGCATTCAAGAGTTGCTCCTCGTTGTACGTCAAGGGTATACTTACCGTCGATATCGGCAATAGTACCGTTGTTAGCACCTCTCTCCATAACTACAGCACCGATAATAGGTTCACCTTCGCTGTCTTTTACAGTGCCTGAAATCTTGACAGTCTGCGCAAAAAGGCAGGTAGCCATCAACATCAGCACAAACAATGATAATATTTTTTTCATGTCTTTTTATGTCTTTTTGATTATACAAGATAATTCACTATTTAGAAGGAACAATTTTCATACGTCCCAGATGAATATCGAAAATAATATCGTAATTACCAGCTTTTGGAATAGTTAAGTTGGCATGGTTGTCATTTTCAATATCGTTGTTGTAAGCTTGAACTTGCGATTCTGTGGGATTTTTGCCGTATGAACCCACGAATTTCCAAATTTCAGGGTCGTTAACAGTTTCTTTTTCAGGTTTCCAAGTGCAGTAATCCCACCAACCATCGTGGTGCCAGTTGTGCGGGTGAAAATTAAACGAACCTTTTTCGAGCGGACAGTTAAGTATCTGAATAATATGGGGGTTTTGAGGATTATACTCAAAACAAGGATCTACTTCGCGAGGATTGTCGGTCATAAGACCTACTTTAAATGTCTGCCACCAAGCATCTTCTGCGCCATCCCACATACCTGTTTCAGCATTCCAAGTACCAGTGCACCAAGTGTTAAGACCCGAATTAACACCATCGCTGCCAAGTTTTCCCGGCATTGGGTCAAAAGCCTCTGCAACAGTGTAAGTGCTTGTGCTATAAGTAGCAGCCTTAGTATTAACAACAATCTTGTAATAAACACCAGCTTTATCAAGTACAATTGGCTGAGCCTCGTCGGGATCGGGAGTCAACGATGTGTTATTAGATGGATTAAGACCAAAACAAATAGGTCCGAACGAATTTTTCTGAGGAATAAAACGTACTTTAGTACCTGCGGCAGCATTATAATAATAAGCTGTGTATTCAAACTCGCCAGTGTGGTCGATTAGCATTGGCACACCACAAACATCGGAAATAAGATCATTCTCGTTTTCCACATCGCAGAGATACATTCTATCATAATCTTTAAGTGCACCGCGCGATATTGTAATTTCTTTTTCCACCTTGTTGTCGTGTTCATCAAAAGCCGTTACCACACCTTTATAATCGCGATATTCATCTCCAACTGTGATAGTTTTCTTATACTCGTAAGTTTTTCCATCATTGGCGATTTCCTCATTGATATTGAGGTCGGGGAATTTTACCAACACCTTTTTAATTATTCTATTGTCAGAAACCGCAAATTTAAAATTGAATGACGGCATGATGACATTGATAGTAGAACTGGGTTCAAGAGTAAAAACAGGCTTGGTGAAATCCCCATCCATATTAGCTTCAAATGTTGCAGACGAAACATTTCCAACCAAGTCTTCAACAGTAATAACAATTGGGAAAGACTCTGATTTGAGTGTATCAGGAACGGTAAACTTGTAGTCAAGGTCGTAGCTTGAGCAGTATGGTCCCTTGATAGCAAGAATGTCGATGGTCTTGTCTAAAAACAAGTCGGCATTTTTTAGATTGATAGTTTTGATACCATCGGCATCATCAACCTTAGCTTTGATTCTAAACTCTAACGAAAACTCCCAATGAATGGCTTCGCTCTCGAGAGTGATAACAGGATTCTGGTTGTCGACAGATGAAAAACCATCATCGTCGGAACAACCCGAAATTAAAGCGCCCGATACCATAAGGGCTGCAATCAATGATTTCGGATTAATAAAATTCTTTATCATATTGTTCAGTATTAATTTTTTAAGCTAAATTCACGGCGCAAATTTAATAACTATGGTTATTACCAATCCGTGATAATTCAACCAAATAGACCTTATAAATCATTCATGAACGATTTGCCGTGGTATTTTGAACGATTTACACCAACAATACGTAAAGTATAAGCACCAAAAACGTAGTTTCATTATTTTTTCCCTACATATCAAAAAAAAATTGCAGTTTGCAAAAAAAATTATATATTTGTATTTAAACTATCACGTTATGCTAAAAATTATTTCAGTCACATTATTAGTCTTTGTTACCACGCTGCTAAACGCACAAAACTATTCAGTGCACAAACTATCTAAGGTGGACGGATTGAGCAACAGCAGCGTTGTAAGCATAGCGCAAGACAAGTCAGGTCATCTATGGATAGCCACCGAAGACGGACTCAACCGCTTCGACGGCAATGGTTTTGAAACGTTTTACAAATCATATAGCAACACAAAATCATTGAGTGGCAACGAATTAAACTGCATTCTCGACGATCCGGAAGATTCGGTGATATGGATTGCTACCCAAAGAGCCGACATCAATACCTATAATTATAAAACCGACGAATTTAAATCGTATGCCATGCCGCGCTCTGCCACCCATATAGCACCATCGAGCGACAAAAGTATTTGGATTTCAACCTATTGGGACGGAATATTCTATTTCGACAAAAGCAAAAACTATTTTAAATCTTACAACGAGCAAAACGTTGAAAACTGGATAAAAGGCAACATCTGGACTATTCAAGAAGATTTTTCAACAGAAATAGTCTACATAGGATATTCTAACAAAGGTTTGTCGTTGTTTGACAAAAAAAGCGGAGAATACAAAAACTATGTCAACAATCCCGACGACAAAAACTCACTGCCCGACAACGAAGTACTATCAATTTTTATCGACAATAATAATAAGGTGTGGGTAGGAACAAGAACAGGATTGGCTCTATTCAACAAAGAGAACGGCACATTCACCCGTTTTGATAAACCCCAAGGAGCAGTATTTGATATCAAAATACTCAACAACAATCAGTTGTGGATAGCATTAGAACTTGGAGGAATAGTTGTATTAAATGTAAATAATCCCGAACAATATTTTGTAATAGAAGAAGGTAACTCAAGTAAAGGCTTGTCGGGCAATTCGGTACGATGTATCCTACCCGACAAATATGGCAACATCTGGGCAGGAATATGGAACGGTGGTCTCAACTTTATCAACAACGATGGAGAGATATTCGACACATACTCCGACAAAAGCGTGCTATCAGTTACGTCTGACAACGAAGGACGTTTATGGTTGGGAACCGATGGCGAAGGTATCTGCGTTATCGACAAAAACAACCAAACCAAAACTTACAACAATCAAAATAGCAATATACCAAGCCTATTTGTACAAACCGCTTTCAAAGATTCGGCGCAAAACCTATGGTTTGGATTCTACAAAAAAGGCGCTGCGGTTTACGACCCCAAAAAACAGCAATTCTACAACCCTCTGCCCGAAAAATACAACGACATCGACGTGAGAGGCGGATGTCTGTTCGATAAAGATAATCTCCTTTTAGCCACCAATTTAGGAATACTCAAAGTGAGCACAAACAACAAAAGCACTCAATTAATAGAGCTACCGCACGGCGATGTAAGAAGCATATTAAGAGACTGTTACGGCAACATTTGGGCAGGCACGTTTGGCGGTGGATTGTTTATATTAAACGACAAATTTGAAGTAATAAGCAGTTTTGACAACCAAGACGGATTTCCATCAAACACCGTAAACCACATAGCTGAGGATTCGCAACAAAAAATATGGGTGGCAACAGCCGAAGGTCTCGTATGTTTCGACAACCGTAGAAACTTCAAATTCAGAGTGTTTAGAAAAGAAGACGGACTTTTCAACGCCCACATCCGAGCCATTGCCGAAGATGCCGACAAAAATATCTGGATAAGCACCAACAACGGAATTTCATGCTATCTTTATGGCAAAGGCATTTTCAAAAATTTCAGTCCGCACTACAACATTCCCTCAGGCGAGTTTTCGTCGGGAGCAGTAACTAAATCAGGAAACGGAGAACTTGTATTCGCCTCAATAAAAGGAGTTTGCAAATTTTTACCGCAAAATGTACTCAACGACAAAGATCCGCCGGATGCGCTTATAGGCAACATAAGAATTTTTCTGCCGCCAAACTCCGAAAGACTCGATAATGAAAAAATCATTTCTGCATTCACCAACGAAGGCATTGTGCTCAAACACTACGAAAACAATTTTACGCTTTCGTTTTTTACAGCTAACTATGCGTATTCTAATATGATAGAATATGCGCTAAAACTCGAAGGCTCTGGAAAAGACTTCTACACAGCTCTTGACCCACAAAACGTCTTCTTTTTAAACATTCCTCCGGGGCAATACACACTAAAGGTAAAAACACGATTTGTAGACCGAAGCTACTCAAATAAAATTACAAGTCTGAAAATCACGATTTTACCTCCATGGTATCTTACGTGGTTTGCAAAACTTCTCTACATTTTAACTGCGGGAGCGATAATTTACTTTCTTCTAAGAGCTTACAAACATCGCGTAAACATGCAAGCCGAACTCAAAACCGAAAAACAAACCCGCGAAAAACAGGAGGCTCTCAACGAGGAGCGAATGA
>JAGCDD010000132.1 GCA_017651345.1 Bacteroidales bacterium
AGTCCGCCGCCGTATGGGATTCCTGTTTTTTGAGCAATCTCCTTGCGCGTGTAGCCCTCACGTTTTTGGGAGAGAGTTACGGCGATTTTTTTATAATCGTCGGGGGATACAAACAGCGATTCAAACAACCTGTCAAACTCGTTACGCAATGGTGCATGCTTGCTGAATACAAGGAAGTCGATGTTTTGCGCAAGGCTGAATTTTTTTCGCATTAGCGACAAATAATACGGCACTCCGCCGAATACCATATAGGCTACTGTCTGTTGGTAACGATTCATGCTGATGCCCAACGTTTTGTAATATTCCTCGCACTCGCTAAGCGTGAAAGGTTCAAGGTATATTTCGGCAGTAACACGGTTGAAAAGCCCGCCGTGATTGTTGATCAACTTGTCGTTGAGCCACGATGTCGCAGAGCCGCACACTATGAGCATAAGGTTGCGGTGCGACGCGCCCCAGCCGTTCCAAAAATGCTCAAAAGCGGTAACGAACCCTGACCTTGGCGTATCCATCCAAGGCAGTTCGTCAAGAAACACCACTTGCTTGTCGTCTGTGCCAACCATCTTGCTTTCCATTAGTTCTATGAGCATGTCAAATGCATCGAGCCAGTCTTTCGGGGTTCGTCCGTCGGTGTCGTAACCGTATTTGCGCAACGACGACGCAAAACTCCTAAGTTGTTTATCAAGCATTTTAGTATCTTCGGTGTCTATTGGCGACAATCCCGAATGGTAAAAGGCAAAACTGCCGTTGAAATACTCGTTTACAAGATACGATTTTCCGACGCGCCTTCGTCCATAAACAACCACAAACTGCGCTGACTGTGAGCGGTATAGACTACCGAGATATTCCTTTTGTTGCTTTCTTCCAATGATGCTATCCATATCGACGATGTTTTTTAAAGTTGCCACAAAGGTACAAAAAATACTTGATGTGGCAAAATAAACATACGTTAAAGTTGCCACATCGGGCAAAAAAGTAGCGATGTGGCAACTTTAAACAAAAACAAGATAACAAAAAAAGAATTGTCTAAAAAGACGACGGCGTGATCCGTACTTCTTTTTAGGCAATTCTCTGGGCAGGATGCTACCTACGTAAAGCCCAAGACATTGTTAGTCGGTCTCTTCGAGCGTGAAGATGTCTTCGAGCCTCACTTTGAAATACCGGGCGATTTTGAGGGCAAGCACTGTGTTAGGGATAAACTTGCCAGTCTCTATCGCGTGTATGGTCTGACGTGAAACGTCAACGCGCTCCGCCAATTCGGCCTGCGTGATTTTCTTCTTAGCACGCTCCACTCGTATAGTGTTTTCCATAATAGAGAGTATTAATTAGTTTTTACTTATAATTATTTGGTTATCCTTTCGCAAATACCATACCATTAAACAAGTACGGTTGTTATTTTTTCAACTATTGTTGCATTTTTTTGTGCATTACTGACATTATGCAAACAACACCCCGACCAAATTGCCAATCTCGCGGAAATCTTGTATGGTGTACGGTTCTTTTTGTAAACGCGAATCCTGCGAAATCCGCGCTATAAACTTCACTCCGGCATCACTTGCGGCATCCCTGTCGGTGATTGCGTCGCCCACAAAGAGCGCGTCGGACTTGGAGATGGAATATTTTTGGAGCATGGTGCGCACGTGTTCCGCCTTGAGGGTCGGCGAGCCGAGCACCTCGGTAAAATATTTGTCAAGGCCTTTTGCAGCCACAATACGCCTCATCTCGTCCTGCGGCGTGCCCGACGACACAAAAATCTTCGCCTTGCCCTGCCACTCTTTCAAAAAATCCTCCACGCCAGCCACGAGCGGAGCTTTCACGACCTCCTGCTCCACCCACGCGGTAAACCTTTCGCACATCATCTTGTGCTCCTCCTCCCCTATCTCGCGGTTGAGAAACATACGGTGCGCTATCGGGAATATCTTCACCCTCGATACGCCGCCGTGCTGCAAGTGATATTCGAGCACCTTGGAGGCAATCTCGTCGCCAAACTCCTTGTAAGAATTGTAATAAGCGTCGTTTTTAATCTGGCAACTCTCGCAGATGACGCCGTCAAAATCCAAAAAAATTGCTTTTAAATGTACCATATTGTTGATAAATTACGCCGCAAATTTACAAAAAGAAACGTAAACGCAAAAATTTTTATTGCATGTGCACGGCTAAATGAATCGACCAAGATATTTTAAATAATTTTTTGTAAATTTAAAAATTTTGAACTACCTTTGCGCAATGTTGGACAGCTAAGACAAAACCTGCCGACAATGGGCAACTCAAAGATAATGAAGACACTCATCAACATACTCCTCACAACCCTCATCCTCATCGCGGCGACATCCGGCAACGTCCTCGCGCAGAACGATTTACCACAAGGCTCGGCGCGCACCAGCAAGGCGGACACCGACACAATATCCACATTATTCCAACGCCTGCAGACTCTGTATGAAGCCGACAAATACCACGACGTACTGCAACTTTCGGAGGAGATACAAAACCTGCCCCGCCTCTCAAAAGACCAAAAACAGGAACGCCTCAAATACACCCTCGCCGCCTTCAAGTTGCTCGACTACGACAACGAAGCCGACAGCATCGCAAAACTATTCCTCAAAAAAGACCCATTCTACGTCCCGACTAACGACGATCCGGTGCCATTCCAGAATGTATTAAACGGCTACACCACAAGACCAATGTTTTCGGTATGGATGGCGGGCGGCTGGCACAACGTAGAACCATTCAACGACACAATACACACTATCATATACGCAACGTCTAAGGCCCCAAAATATAAGATTACAGGCTATTCTGTGCAATTGGGTTTTGAATACCGTCCCCTAAAAATTGTCTCCATATCCATTGCGCCATCCTTTGTATTCTACGAACTCAACCGCACAATTCAACACAGCGACATTGCAACATTCCACTACAACGAAACAAGTACTGTGTTCACATTGCCGCTACTGGTAGAGGCTGCTTGGTACAGGAAACGAATAAAAATAGTCCCGTCCATCTACGCCGGCGCACAAATGAAGTCTATCGTCTATTCCGAATTTGAGGCATACAACACTGCTGGCACCTACACAAGTAAAAACAATGATCCCCAGGATAATACCGACACAAAAAACAAAATCAACTACTCCCTGCTCGGTGGCTTACGTTTCAATTACAACCACAGGCGCATGACATATTTCGCCGACCTTGGAGGTTCAATTGATATGCTGCCATACAACGACCCCGCAAAAAAATACCAAAACTACGACCTGCTTTACCACAACTTCTACATCTCCGACGTATTTCGGATGATAGAGTACTCAATAAAAATCGGCATCAAGATAAACATCAAATATAAAATAATCGCCAAATACAACAACGAATACTAAAATGAGATCCACACAAATAATAATAGCATTAATCGTCATGATAGCATGCTTTGCCTGCGAGGACAAAACAATCTATCACGACTCGATGGAGGAACCAGTTAAGGCATTGGATATAGAAGTGTCTGAATACAGCATGGTCGCCCTTCCTGATGGTTCGGCTGCGGCACTCATCCAAACAAACAATCCTCACTGGCAATATGATAATAATCCGGAAACGGACATTTCCGATTATGTATTCGCAAAAATTGCACGAAACGGTAATATTTCATTGTCCGATACATTCAGCCTCTTGACAAAAACACAAACCAGATTAGTAGATAATCAAATATTCACCCCTCTTTCGGGCGATATTTATGTATATAACAAGTATTCTGACGAGTACAATCACGATGAGACACCAAGGATTCTCACAAAAATAACGCATAATGACAACAAGGTATACACCAGAATTCTTTCGCAAGGCGAATCATGTACGGCTTTAGACAACGGGGATTATGCTATATTTGAATACGATAATATGCAACAATACCATAATTTAAACGACAATTGTAATCAAATCTATTATAATTTAAAGCAGATTCCTGGTAATATTGAAAAAGCTATTTCTTTTGATGACAAAATAATATTGTACCGGTTCCAGTCCTATTATAATAGCAACTACTATTATCTGTACAACACAGACGGAACATTTATCACTAACGGAGCATTTGATTCTACATCGACCATAAACAGCATCAAATATGTTAAAGGCTATCTTTATTTTGTGCTAAAAAACGAAATACCTGCCCAAAGCGCAACCTATCCAATATACAAATACACTGTCATTAAGATGGATGCTTTAGGCGTACAAATACGCACAGATACAATCGAAGCAAACTTTATTAACGATAATATAATCGTACAAAACGATACACTGATAGTGCATGGTATAACACAAAAAAAAGGCGAAGATAATGATTTTATAGGCGAGATTTACTTTTTTGACAACGAAGATGGTCACCTTATAGAGACAATCTCCTTGGACAACGACGACAGCTCAATAATCCCATACATCATTTCACCTGACTGGAACGGCAAATACGATGTATATGCCACAAAACGTAACCAATACGACAGTAGAAACAACAGCAATCCTTATTGTGGCAGATTGTACATCTATCACATCGACGACCTGCACAAACTTAAAAAAAATAATTAAAATATGCGAAATATGAAAGCTCACTCTTATATATTATTATCCATTTTAGCGGCAATCATCCTTGCGACATCTTGCCGCAAGACCGACGAATATCTACAATCAGAGGTTGATGTCAAAGATGTCAACTACGACTCTATACCATTCTCAATTACCGTAGGCATCACTCCGATGTCAGGCGGAATTGACGGTGTAGAACTGAAAACTTCATTCAGCAATGGAGACGTCATAGAAATATCCAATCCCAAAATCCTCGCCGAACCTGCAATCCTCACCTCCAACGATTGTAATGGCAAGGACAAGTCCACATTCTCCGGACATCTGAAAGTACAACTCGGAAAGAAGCTTACATCGGGACATTCAACACTCACCGCCGCGTTGAAGAACAACGATGACGCCTCGCTTTACAACGACGGCAGGCCGTTTATGGATATCAAAAAATTAAAAGAATTGCCCGTCGATATAAATAACGTGAGTTCGACGAATTTAGAATAACGTTAATTGCCTGTCGAAATATCTATCACAAACAATGCACGGTTTTTTAGGGAACAAGCAATAAGCGGCAATTGCGCCA
>JAGCDD010000133.1 GCA_017651345.1 Bacteroidales bacterium
GTAAAGGGAATGCAGAACATCCGCGACGTGATTCCCTTCCCAAGAACACCTAAGAATGCGGCATTCTAATCGAATATTTTTGATGTATAATATAAAGGGGCGCAGATTTGCACCCCTTTTTTTATTTAAATTTTGCACAGTTATCCAAGAAAAACTTGGTTTTCTGTGCAAAAATAGTAATTTTTTTAACGGATAATAACCAAAAAAGTTATTATCTATAAAAAATTTTACTTATTTTTTCGGCACATACACCATTCCGGTGCAGAGGCAGTTGAAGCGTTTGGTGCGTTGGAGGATGTCGAAATTGGCGCAGGTTTCGCAGCCTTTCCAAAACTCTTCGTCGGTGGTGAGTTCGGAGAATGTTACCGGCTCGTAGCCAAGGGCGGTGTTGATGCGCATAACGGCGAGACTTGTGGTGAGTCCGAAAATCTTGGCATCGGGATACTTGTCGCGCGAAAGGTTGAAACACTCTCGTTTAATGGATGTAGCGAGACCTTGTCCACGGAATTTGGGGTTGACAATAAGTCCCGAATGAGATATGAACGAGTTGTTTTGCCAAGTGGCGATGTAGCAAAAACCTGCGATT
The DNA here is from genome assembly GCA_017651345.1 of Bacteroidales bacterium. Taxonomy (GTDB): domain Bacteria; phylum Bacteroidota; class Bacteroidia; order Bacteroidales; family UBA3824; genus UBA3824. Next base: position 587 of record JAGCDD010000133.1, read on the forward strand.
TCGTCGCCTGCGAGGGCAATTACGGCGTGTCCCTGCAAGATTTTTTCCCTGATATATTCGGGAGTGCGGTGGGCGAGACCTGAGTTTTTTGATTTTGCAGCCTCGTCGATAAGTTGCGATATTGCCTCGGCATATTTGAGGTCGTCGTTTGTGGCGCGGATGATGGTTATTTCTGACATGATGATTGTTTGTGTTTTATCTATTATTCTTGTTCTTGGTTTATAATGTTCGGCTTTCGCCAAGTTGTATTTCGTCGTAAAGGGTCATGGGTGATTCTTTTATCGCCTTAATTGTTAAGGTTTATTGGGCAAAGTTAGGGAAAATAATAATACTATGGAGTTAATTTGTAGAAAATGTATGATTATTCTATTTGTTCAATTGTATAAAAAATGCTGTCTTGATGGGTTTGAAGATAGGTGAGGAGTTTGTAGACTGGTTTGTAATATATCTTTTTATCATAATAAGCATGATTAATGATGGCAGCTTCGGGTTGACTATTTGCTGGCCAATTGACATCGGGAAATTCCATTACAGGGTTGCCGTTTTTGTCGGTGATGGTTAAGCGTAGGTTTTCAGGGTAACGTTTTGTGGTTTTGAAGTTAGCTGTTACATTGTTTTTTTGATCCAGAGACAATAATAATTCTATTGGATTTGCATTGTCGTTTAGGCATTTAATGGTGATAAATGTGGGTTTGTTGTCGATGGGAAAAATTTGGGATGTGATTGCCATGTCAATTATATATTTTATAGGCTTGAATGTTTTTTATTCTATCTTTTCGATTTTGTATCTGAGTGAGTCTTTGTGGTTTTTGAGATAGAGCATCAGTGTTAGAAATTCTAAGTCGGTGTTTGAATTATGCCAATAGCTTCTTGAGAAGTTGAAACATTCAGTATGTATGGAAGATTGGTTAGCACCACGGAAATAGAACTTTGGACAGTCGGGTATCGTTGATCCGTCTTGGTTGGTGATTATCAGATAGTATAAGGCTGCTGTGTCGGTGTTCTCTGTATAAATTTGAGGAATGTTCAGACGTGGAGCGGAATAATCGCAAGACACTTCTATCTGATTATGATACATCTCGTCTGAGTTACCATTCTCGATATGCTCACTAAGTGGCGAAAGTGTAAGAAATATTTCTTGTTCATGTATGTCAAGAATTTTTTCTAAGTCGGAATATGAATTTTCGTAGCTATTGGAATATTCACTTAGTTGTTGTTCGGCTTTCTGCCTATCTTTGACTTTCTGAAGGACATATAGCCCTAAACCGATGGCTAAAATGCTGATTATTACTATTCTATATCTCGTGGTAATCTGTTTCTTTTCAGATTTGGTTTCATCCAATATTTTGTCGTAACGTGTCAGATAGTCGTTAACATCGCTATAATGACTGTATGGTTTGAGAAGTTCTTTCTGCTGTGCGATATTAAGCAGGATGATTTTGATTTGTTTGGAATCTTTTCTATTGAGAATCAGTAGTATCGACCCGAAAATTACCAGTATAATAAATAATATTAATTCTATTTCCGCATTTTTTGCTCCTGTTAAAAAAGGGTAAAACATAAAGAATGCTACGAAGAACATAAATAAAATATACTCATTGAATTTATCAAATTTTTTATAATAATGTATTACAAACATTATCATTCCGATAATAATTATTATTGGTCGCATTATAGACAGGATATCGGCTCGCTGCTCAAAGGGAATCAGAAATATGGGGATAATAATTGGTGCTATTGGCAGCACATTGCGGAGCATGTCGCCGTAGTTGAGCGGGTAAGATTGTTTGTACTGCCGCAACAAATCTTCCATTTGGTTGCTAACGTTTTGAAAATATGCTTTTTGGTCTGTCATAATATGCTGATTATTGGTTAATTGAAAAATACTCTGCATTGTCGATTATCATACGGAGTGTATCGGAGTTAGCAGTTTTTTTGTCAGATATAAAAGTGGCGTAAGTGATACCTTTCCCTTTCCGCATGATTGTGTACGGGTTGCTTGCGAGCTGTCTCAATAAAACATCTCGAAATAAGTTTGTGGTGTCAATAACCAAAGGAATGGACATTTTAACCTCAGTTCCGTTTTTGTCCCATAAAGATAACGAGAGGTGCGCTGAGTCGGCATTGTGGTTGATTGTGCCTGTTGATTTTAGTTTCAAGTTGCTGACTTTCAATATGTAATACAACGGATTCATTTTGAGGTCGTAGGCATCAAGAGGCAATGATTCATCGTTGGATAAGATGTCGATTTTGATATCAGCTTCGCTTTCGATTATGATAAACGAGTCCAAAGGTTGGTTAACATTCATCTTGGGCAGAGGCTTGATTTTTTTTGACAGTTCGAGGTCGCTGAAAATTTGCGGAAACTGTTCACGGAAGTTATTGTATCTGATTGATATTGGTGGCTCCGGTGGTGGTTCAGGCACGGTGATTGACATAGTAATTGTAAAGAGTGCAGCAAGGGTTACAAGTGTGATGTTGATGCTTCGGTGTTTTTTGTTGCGGATAGTTTTTTGTCGGATGATTTCGTCGTTATAATTTTTGAGCAACTTTTTGGCTTCTTGATTGTTGCCATATAGTGTTTCAATTTGGCGGGTGTACATCTCCAAATTGTAGACGGCGTTGTAATAGATTTGGTCGGCGATATGTACAGGCGATTTTTCCGGATCCTTGCCCATCGTCCAGCGCCATGGAATTATTACGGAGAGCGCACCTACTATTAAAGGTAGCGGGCATATAAGAAAGGCGTATGCTACTGATCTGGTGTTGAGGAGGATAATAGCAATACATATCAACCACAACCCCATGATTATCGACTCAATTCGGAATCGTAAAATTTGAAAAACAGTTGGATTCGGACTTTCGGAGAGCGTTTTAATGCTTTGTTTTATGTTGTTGATTAAGTTTTTGATATTCAGGTATGTAGACACCTTTTCGTGCAGCACGTGTCCGCACGAAGTACAGATATTGCTAATGAGGGGAAACGGCGCACCACAGTCGGGACAGTTTCTAAGGTCGTGGCTTTCAATTGCGGTCTTTAAGTTTTCGCTGTTGATAATCTCCTCCTCGGTGCTGATATTAAACGGCGGAGGTGTTGTCACATGGAAAGATTGTGTGCTGTTGTTGAGCGAGTTGCCGCAGAAAAGACACTCGTCGCTAACCAAGGGAATCTGCGCTCCGCAAAACGGACAATGCTGAAGTTCTTCTTTGGTGTATGATTTTAAGCGTTTGCGGAGGGCGTTGTCGATGTACTGGTTGATTTCTTTTTCCGAGATGCCGCTTTCCTTTGCCGCCTTGACAATTGTCTTACGCTCGACATAAGTCAGCACCCTGTCGCTTAACGCCAAGTCTACCAATTTCTTTATTTTATTTTTAATAGCCATTGAGCTGTTTTTTTCGGCTTAAAGGTAGCAAAAAAAATGAATGCAGCGAGTTATGGACAAAAAAAAATTGCAGAACTATGATATTCTGCAATTTTTCGTGCCCGAAACAAGAGTTGAACTTGCACCCCATATTACTGGGACATGCCCCTCAAACATGCGCGTCTACCAATTCCGCCATCCGGGCTTGTCTTTGTTTTTGACGGTGCAAAGGTAGAGCGTTTTTTTTATTCTCCAAAACTTTTGTGAAGTTTTTTTGTGTTTTTATTCATTTTTTTTTGAGGTGGCTGTTAATTGGTTGATGCTTCATATTATAACATAGACAATATTTTGCTCTAAAATATTATTTATCGTACTTAAATTCTATTCGTCGGTTGATTTTTCGGTTTTCTTCCGACGTGTTGGGTACTAACGGTTCAAGATATGCCTTGGATTGCGTTTTGATGCGGTTGGCGCTAATGCCTCGCTGCATCAACTGCTGTTTTGCAAAGCCCGCACGGCGGAGGGCAACCTTATAGTTGGCATCGTAAGAACCAATGTTGCAGGTGTGACCGGTGATAATGATTATTTTTTCTGGGTTTTCTTTCATATCCTCGGCTATCTGGTTGAGGTAGTTTTGATAGCGTGTGTTGAGTATAGCAGTACTATCGTTGAATGCAAACTGCATATTGAAACCGTTGAGCGAGAGTTCTTTCTTAACGTCGATAACAACTACTTGGGTGTCTACGGGTTGGTTGTCGTCGCCTACTGGTTCTACGGCTGCAAAGGGTTCCGGCTCGATGATATTGAGCTCTGATTCGTCGACGTTGGCTACGAGAGCAGAGTCGGGGACGTTGATAATGTCGATTTCGAGCGGTTTTGGCTGAGGTTTCTTCTTCTTGAATATATTGCCGATGTTGTATGCTGCGCCCACCATTATGCCCACCGATAGA
>JAGCDD010000011.1 GCA_017651345.1 Bacteroidales bacterium
CGTTTAGAATCAAACGAATGCATTGTTTTTACTGGTTTACGTCCGGGAGGCATTTCGTCAATCACCGAAACGTCTAAATCACCATAAAGAGTCATCGACAATGTTCGTGGAATTGGTGTGGCCGTCATAACAATAATATGCGGCGGAGTGATATTTTTTTGATAGAGTTTGGCACGTTGAGCCACTCCAAAACGATGCTGTTCATCAATGATTGCGAGACCAAGATTTTTAAACTTTACATCGTCTTCGATTAATGCATGAGTGCCAATAAGTATTTGCAATTCACCACTTTGCAAATTTTCATGTATATTTTTGCGATTTTTGGTAGATGTGCTGCCCGTCAACAATGCCACCGACACTTGCATATCGCCAAGCAATTGAGAGATGGTGGCAAAATGCTGAGTGGCAAGTATTTCGGTAGGTGCCATTAGGCAAGCCTGAAAACCATTGTCTAATGCAATAAGCATACTCATAAGAGCCACAAGGGTTTTACCGCTTCCCACATCGCCTTGCAACAAACGGTTGCACTGACGACCTGTAAGAAAATCATTACGGATTTCTTTTATCACCCTCTTTTGCGCTCCTGTTAAGCTAAACGGAAGATGATTATTGTAGAATGTATTGAAAATATCGCCCACTTTGCTAAAAACAAATCCCCTGCTTTTGAGATTTTTAGAAGCTTTAATGGAGAGGATATTCAACTGAATATAAAACAGTTCCTCAAATTTAAGCCTAAATTTTGCCTTAGCAAGAGTTTCCTCTGATTTAGGGAAATGGATATTGCGCAAAGCATCGGTAAGCGGCATTAAATTATATTTTTGTATAAGGTATTGCGGCAAAGTTTCGGGGAAAGGCGAAGTTACCTTGCTCCAAAGATTTTGCTGCAAAGTTTGTATTGCACGGCTATTTAACTTACTGTTTTTGAGGGTTTCGTTGGTGCTGTATTGCGGAAAAAATGGAGAAAGCACACTCTTTTCGGCTTTTAGCGGGTCGATAATTTCGGGATGCGCAATACTCCAACCTTGATAAAAATTTGGTTTGCCAAATATAATATACTCCTTGCCGGGCATAATACTTTTTTGCACCCAATCGAGACCCTTAAACCACACAAGCTCAATGCGTCCCTTGCTGTCGGTAAAAGTGGCGGTAAGGTGCTCTTTAAACTTGGCACCCTGTTTACGAAAATTGCCAATAACGCCCTTTAACTGCACAGCCACATCATCGCTATGAATTTCGTCGGTGGTATAAAAACGGCTACGGTCGATATACTTGTATGGGAAATAATATACAAGGTCTTCAAAAGTATTGATATTCAATTCTTTTGAAAGGCTCTCCGCTTTGGCTGTACCCACGCCAGACAGAAACTTTATGTCGGTATCAAGTTGCAATTTTTCCTCTTTAACAAATTAAAAATAGCCAATACAAAAGTATTATTTTTCGGACAAATGCGCTACATAGTCGGCGAAATTTTTTACCGAAGAAAACGCCTTAATATTATATCCGTTTGTGTTAGAGTAGTTTCCAACAAAAAAATTGGTAAATCCTTTAAAAGATTTATCAAATTCGTCTAAAATATCCGAAATATCTTCGTTGTTTGGATATATTTTGTCGGTCATTACCACATGAGTGCATCCTGTAGATTCGGCGGTGAGAGCTGCGGTGGCAATGCTTATGTTTTCGCCTGCATAAACTATCGGGAAACGATATTTTTTTATTATGTAAGCTATAAAAATAAGAATCATCTCGCAGTCGTCGGAGCGGGTAGAAAAAATCAAAAACTTGTTGTTGCCTTGTCGGGCGGGTTCGCTATCGGCGGCAAGTATTATTTTGCGACGGATAAGGTCGTAGGCAAACTGTTTAACACTTTGATACAAAGGACTCAAAATCCAACGTTGCTCCAAAACCGTTACCATAGGAATAAGGGTATCAATCATGGCTTTTTCAAAACCCGAAGAAAGAATTTCGCGGTTGAGAAGTTTTTCAAACTGTTGTTCGTCAAACTTGTCGGCGGCGGCAAGCAAGGCGTTAACCTTAGATTCAGGATCATCTTGCATAGTTTCAATAGTGCGGAGTTTTTCGCTCATCTGCTGCATAGTCAACTGCGCCACCTCTGAAATTTTAAAGCCACGTTTTACAAGCATCGACACAGCAAGAATTTTGTGCAAATCGTCTTGCGAGTATACACGAATGTTGGTATCGGTACGCATGGGCGAAGTAAGGTTGTAACGCTTTTCCCAAATACGTATAGTAAAGGCATTTACGCCAGTTAGATTTGATATTTCCTTTATCGAATACTGCATATCATTTATTATTGGGTGCAAATGTATAAAAAAAGAGCCGGAAAGAAAGTAATGAGAGTGATTCAATATTAAATTTTAGATTTTTTTGAGTTTTTTGGGTAGCACGTCAGATTTTTTTTTGATATTTGTAACAAAAACAAAACCTGATAGATTTAGGCAAGTATGATTACACAAAAAAATATAGTGTTACCGGCAGTAAGCCGTGGTTATCATCTGATTACCAAAAACATCATAGAACAACTTGGCAAATTGCCCGAAGTAGGACTCCTTAATTTGTTTTTAAAACACACCTCTGCCGCGCTGAGCATCAACGAAAATGCCGATCCGTCGGTGCGCTACGATATGGAAGGTATTTCAGACCGTCTGATACCCGAAAGTGCAAGCTATTCGCACGACCTTGAAGGCTCTGACGATATGCCGGCACACTTCAAATCATCGCTTATGGGAGTGTCGCTCAATATTCCTATTGCCAACGGACATCTCGACCTTGGCACATGGCAGGGAATTTACCTTTGCGAATTTAGAAACTGCGGTGGCAACCGTCACCTCACCGCCACCATATATTATTAAAAATCAAAAACGTACAATAATGAAGAGCATAATTCACAGTCACAAAAGCGTGCGCCAGTATTCGGTGCGCACTGTTGACGATGCAACTATTGTTAAGATAGTTAATGCAGCTGTGCGAGGCAGCAACACCGGCAACATGCAGTTATACAGCATTGTTCTTACTACTCAACCCAAAATTAAACAGCAACTTATGCCTCTGCATTTTAATCAGCCTATGGTAGAACACGCACCTCTTGTAATGACATTTTGCGCCGATATCAACAGATTTTCGCATTGGTGCAAGTTGAGAGGTACAGAACCGTGCTACGATAATTTTTTATGGTTTTCTACAGCTTTAACCGACACAGTGATTGCCGCCGAAAATGCAGCTGTGGAGGCAGAATTTGCCGGACTTGGAATTTGCTTTTTAGGCACAACCATGTACAATGCCGAAGAGATTGCCAATGTGCTAAACCTTCCAAAAGGCGTTGTACCTGTGATTACAATGACAGCCGGTTATCCCGAAGACCCTGAGCTGCCATTAACCGAACGTCTACCCTATCAGGCAGTTCTTCATTTTGAAACTTACAAAGATTACACCGATAGTGATATAAATAAATATTACAACGGATTTGAAAATCTCGACAAAATAAAAGATATTGTTAAGCAAAACAAACTTAACAATCTTGCCGAAGTTTTTACCCAAAAACGTTACACCAAAACTGACGGTGATTTGTTTTCAAAAAAATACTTGGATTTTGTAAAAAAGAGTTTTACGATGGATTAGCGGCTTGAGCCTCTTGTTTCTGTTTAGCCTCGTCCATCTTGCGTTTTTTTTGCAACTGCCAACTATTAAACAGATTTTGCCAAATGATATAAAAACCACTGCATACCGACGAAAGCGGGTCTAAATATGTTTGAGCCGCCCAAATCGAAAATGTAGTGTTTTTTTGTCCTATGGCTTGACCTGCACTTATGCGGTCGTTGAAATGCGAGCCGATTTTTTTCCCACTCACAAATAGGATAATGCAAATTACCATTGCGGCAACAGCCATAAGTATGTCAATGTGGTAATTTTCAGGCGTTTCGATAACAGTTTTTACCATAATGCCAACCAAAGTGGTAAGCGTTACAGCCCACATGTAAAACGATAACGCGCTGTTTTTTTCTAAAAACGAGTGTGCTTTTTTCCAAAAATGACGTAATAATTCTGCCAAAATCATTGGGCAAACCAAAAGAGGAAACACTCGTTTGGAAATTGTAAAAAATCCATCCCAAAAGGTCATACCCGCGCCGGGCTCTATTATAGGGAAAAATATCGGAATTACCACTGCCACAGTAATATTTGCCATCAAAGTATATGTAGTAATACTTGCCGCGCTGCCTCCGAGTTTTGTAGTGATAATAACCGCTGCCGTGGCTGTGGGACATAAAATTATCATCATTACACTCTCAGCTAATATTTTGTTGTAACCGCTCAGCGCATAATACGCTCCAAGTGCGCCCAAAACCTCAATACCAAGAAGAATAAAATGAAGTTTAGTGGGTTTTAATTCGCGCATCGAAACCCTTGAAAACGAGAGCAAAAGCATTACAAACAAAAAATAAGGCATTAGAAACCCAAATTGTGCAAAAAAATTGTGAAAAATACCGCCAGTAAGCATTGCTACCGGCAAAGCATTGTTTTTAAGGAAGGTAAATATTTTATACATAATACTTTTATTTACTGAGATTTACATCTGATTTAGCGCGACTTTGCGTTACCACAAACACACCGGCAAAAATCAACAATGCGGCTACTAATTTGTATATCGAAAACGTGTCCATACCCACAGCAATAGCTGCCGCAGTGGCTACCACGGGCTGAACATAGTTGTACATCACCATCACGGTAGGGCGAAGACGATGCTGCCCCACAGGTATAAGGAAATAACAGATAAACGTTCCGCCTACCACCACTTGCGCTATCCCCCAATATACCGACGACGGAAGGCTTTGATAATCAACGCTCATCATATCTTTAGCAAAAATGGGGACAAAAATTATAGATGCCCAAAGAAACATCCATTTCATTATGGTAACAGGCGAATATTTAGCCACTAAATCTTTGAAAATCACCACATAAAAAGCAAAACTAAATTGAGCCACAATGCAACAGAGGTTTCCGGCAAGGCTAGATTCTCCTGTGCCACTTGCCGCGCCACACACAAGTATCAACGCTCCCGAAATACCAAGCACAATACCTGCAATTTTTAAAAACGACACAGGCTCTTTTAATATCAATGCCGAAATTATCATTGTGATAACGGGCAAAAATGTTGTAATCACCGATGCATCCACAGGCGAGGTGAGCGAAACTCCCGTTACAAACAATCCTTGATTAAACACCACGGCAAGCAAAGATGCAAATAAGAGACGAATTTTATCGCGACGCTCTACATGTTCGGATTTAAAAAATAGCGATGCCGTCCAAAACAAAATACAAGCACCTCCTATGCGAAAACCCGTTACAGCAAACGAAGATACTGAATCAAAACTCATTACGTATTTGCTCACAGGAGCCATAAAGCCCCAAATAATATTGGCAAAAAGCATTGCGGCATGTCCCGCCAAAGTATGGCTATTAAATGGGCGCATTATATTTCAAAATTAAAACCTTCTTGTGTTAATTGGAGATAACGCTCTCTGTTGAAACTCATTAAGCGTGGAGCACGGTAAGCAACATTTTGCACTTTTTCGTCGAGAATATCAAGCACGCCGGTTTTTAAAATCTTTGACGAAAAATTGCGGCGGTCGAATTTGCGTTCCAAAACAGCTTCGTATAGGGTTTGCAATTGTGTCATTGTAAATTTTTGATCCAAAAGTTCAAACCCAATTGGGCGATAGCGGATTTGATTTTGAATGCGTTGTTTGGCAGTTTCGAGAATTTTTTTGTGGTCGAATGCCAAAGGCGGTAACTCATTGATTTTAAACCAACCAGCCTGCGAAGCATCCGTTCCTCCATGAGGAAAATAGTCGGTACTGCGCACAAGTGCATAATAAGCCACAGTAACCACACGTCCACGAGGGTCGCGATCGATGTCGCCAAAAGTGTACAACTGCTCCATATACACGTCCTTTACGCCGGTTTCCTCGTAGAGTTCACGGCGGGCACATTCGTCAACGGTTTCGTCGATATGTACAAAACCGCCCGGAAACGCATACACATTGATATACGGCTCAATGCCGCGCTTTACAAGCAAAACATTCAACGCGCTACCGTCGAAACCAAACACCACACAGTCGGTGGCCAAAGCAGGTCGTGGAAATTCGTATTCAAATGCCATATTCTTTGCGTTTTTGATACGCAAAGTTAGAGATTATCTGTTATTTATGGGTTAAGTTAAGGTGATTTCTACACATTAATATAAAAATCCTTCACCAAATCTTTAAAACGCTGAGTATAAATATTTTGAGAAGAATATATTACTAACATCTCTTGTTTCATCGGCAAGATTGATTTACCAAAATGAAGGATAACACGCAGAGGATCAGAATTTTCAAATGATTTTACAAGAGTTTTGCCGCAGATATGCAATCCGTTGGCAATGCAGAGTCGGTTAAAATAGAGGCGTTCCGACTCGGGCAATATCACCGAAAATGTTCCGTCAGAAGTCAAGAGACGCGCCACTGTGGGAACAAACTTTTCAAACGGCAAAGAATCTTCGTGACGAGCAATACTGCGACCTTGACTGCTTGATTTCAACGAGTTACGAAAAAATGGCGGATTAGAAACAATATAGTCGAATTGTTCCACACCATCATTAAACAGAGTAAGAAAATCACCGTTAACAACCTTAATTCTTGAAGCAAATTTTGATTTTTCAACATTTTCAAATGCTTGAATATAAGCATCTTTATCTATTTCCACGGCAGTTATATCCGCCAACGACCTCTGTGCCGCCATCAATGATAGCAATCCTGTTCCTGTGCCAATATCAAGCACCTTTTTAGCCTTTCCAAACCCACAGCACGCCCCAAGAACAATACCGTCGGTGGATATTTTCATCGCGGTTTTGTCTTGATAGATAGTAAACTGCTTAAAACGGAAATAAGGGTTGGACATTTCAACTAAAACTTTTCAAAAATACCCAAACCAAAAAGTGCAAAATCATATTTCACCGGGTCGGTGGGGTCTAATTTTCGTAAATTGGCAGTGATTTCCTCCACAGTTTTCCAATTGTTTTGAGTGCGGGTTATGAGTCCGAGTTTGCGGCCTGTGGCGGCAGTGTGAGTATCTAAAGGCAGCATCAAGGCAGATGTGGGAATATCCCAGAGCCCGAAATGCACACCCGATTTATCATTGCGGCACAGCCACATAAGGTACATATTCAAGCGTTTGCCGGCTGCACCTTTCTTTACATCGGCAATGTGTTTGGTGGTGCGCAATGGATAGTTGCACTCAAAAAATATTTTTCTAAAATTGATTAGAGTCTCTTTTATACTCTGTGTTTTGCGAAAATTATCTTCAAAAACCGCCTTCAATCCGCCATGATTACGGTAGATATTTTGCAAACTTGCCACGCAATATTGAAAATCTTGATTCTGAAAAGTACGGTGCACAAACGGAGGAAAATCGTCAGCGTTTTTCGGATCGAAATTCATTACAAAATCGTATGGAGTATTGCCCATTATATCCATCATACGGTGAGCATTGCGCACAATCATTTTGCGATTGCCCCACGCAATGGTAGAAGCAAGAAAACCCGAAATTTCAATATCCTCACGCATTGTAAACGAGTGCGGAATCTGTATCGGGTCGCTATCGATAAACTCAGGGGTATTGTATTGATGATATTTCTCATCCAAAAATTCTTTTAGATTCTCCATTTCAATTTTCAATTATTAACTTTCAATTACGCCGTCTTTTATTCTAATAATTCTATCGCTCATATCGGCGAAATGCTCGTCGTGAGTAACGATAACAAATGTATGTTTAAATGTATCGCGAAGATTGAAAAACAGATTGTGCAATTCGTCGCGGTTTTTACTGTCTAAGTTTCCCGAAGGTTCGTCGGCAAATATCACCGAAGGCGAGTTGATCAACGCACGGGCTATTGCCACACGCTGTTGTTCGCCACCCGAAAGTTCTGTGGGTTTGTGGGTTAACCGATGACTGAGGTTTAAGAAACCAAGAAGTTCTTCGGCACGTTTTTCGGCATCAGTTTTATTCATTCCGCCTATCATAGCAGGTATGCACACGTTTTCTACAGCAGTAAATTCGGGCAAAAGATGGTGAAACTGAAAAACAAAACCTATATTTTTATTACGAAAATCTGCCAATTGCTTGGGTTTGAGAATATTAACATCAGTTTCATTGATTATCACTCGACCTTCGTCTGGTTTTAAAAGCGTACCTGCAATTTGCAAAAGAGTAGTTTTTCCTGCACCACTTGCTCCAACGATCGAAACAATCTGACTACCACCTATTTCAAGGTCGATACCACGCAGCACAGGCAACGAACCAAAACTCTTTTTTATGTTTTCTAAAACTATCATAAACAAATGTTTTTACACGCAAAAATAATAAAAAAAACGTCCGGCAAACTGTCGGACGTTTTTTTTACATATAGAAATTACTGTTATTTCTTTTCGGGTAAAGCTTCATTCTCTTTGCCTTTCATAATGTCGTAGGCAACGGGAGATGCGATAAATACCGAAGAGTAAGTACCCACGATTGTACCAAGCAAGAGTGCGAATACAAATCCACGGATAACTTCACCACCGAATATGAATATTACCAACAATACAAAGATTGTAGTCAAAGATGTATTGATTGTACGGCTCAATGTTGAATTGATAGCGTCGTTCATATTGGTTTTGAGGTCGGTTTTTGGATGCAGACCAATAAACTCGCGGATACGGTCGAATACAACCACGGTATCGTTGATAGAGTAACCTACGATGGTAAGGATAGCGGCTATAAACGATTGGTCGATTTCCATTGAGAATGGCATTACGTTACTAAATATCGAGTAGATACCGAGTACGAACAACACGTCGTGGATAAGAGCGGCTGTTGCACTCAAACCGTAAGAGCCTTTGTGGAAACGGATAAAGATGTATAAGAACATTACGATAAGCGCAAACACAATGGCCAAAATAGCCGAGTACATAATATCGTCGGCGATGGTAGGTCCTACTTTCGACGAGCTTTGGAAACCGTAAGTTTCTTTGCTATTGTCGGATGTGATTTGAGGAACTCCGTTGGCATCAAAAATAAATCCTTGCAAGAATTGATCTTTTGTTATAGAAGTATTCTTGAAGAAAGAGAGCAACTTGTTGTAAAGTATCTCTTCAATTTCGGTGTCAACATTTTCACCTTCGTCGTCGATACGGAATTTGGTGATGATTTTTACTTGGTTGTCGCTACCGAATGTTTTTACCAAAGGTGCAGAACCGAAGTCAGCTGAAAGTGCATTAGAAACTGCGTTAGTGGCTACCGACTGGTCGAATTTCACAACGTATGTACGTCCACCAAGGAAGTCAACGCCTTTGTCGAAATTTTTGGTTGCCATTGAAACAATACCAGCAAGAATTATGACACCGGAAATAATGTAATATTTCTTACGTCCACCAATAAAATCGAAGTGGGTGTTTTTCATAGCAAACTCGTTCCACTTGCTCCAGAAAGTAATGTTTTTATCCTTATCCAAGAAGATAGAGAAAATCAAACGAGTGATAAACAATGCCGAGAACAAGGTGGTAAGAATACCGATTACCAATGTGGTGGCAAAACCTTGAATCGGGCCGTGTCCAAAGATGTAAAGGATAATACCAGTAAGGATTGTAGTAACGTTACCGTCGATAATTGCTGAATAAGAGTTGGCATAACCGTCTTTAACAGCAAGTTTAAGACCCTTACCACTGTGAAGTTCCTCACGAATACGCTCGAATATAATCACATTGGCGTCCACAGCCATACCCATTGTCAATACGATACCTGCGATACCGGGGAGAGTAAGAACAGCACCCAACGAAGCAAGTACACCAAACAAGAAGAAAATGTTGCATATCAACGCCAAAGCTGCTGCAAAACCAGCTCTGCGGTAGTAAACAATCATATAGAGGATGATTACCAAGAAAGCACCGATAAACGACCACATACCTTGGTTGATAGTAGCCTGACCGAGCGAAGGTCCTACGATTTCTTCCTCAATAATTTTAGCAGGAGCAGGCAATTTACCTGATTTCAAGATAGTTGCCAAGTCTTTAGCTTCTACAACTGTAAAGTTACTTGTAATTTGCGAATTACCGCCAGTGATTTCGTTCTGAACTGTGGGGAACGAATAAACTAAGTTGTCAAGTACAATAGCAATTTGTTTGCCTACATTGTCTTTGGTAATGCGAGCCCACTCTTTAGCTCCTTGACCGTTCATAGTCATAGAAACCTGAGCTGCGGCACGACGGTCGTCGAACTCTTCGCGAGCGTTGGTAATAACATCACCGGTAAGGCAAGGATTGCCACGATCGGTACGAATAGCTACAAGTTCAAAATATTTAGCTTCTTTGTCCCACTCGGGTGATTTTACACACCACAAGAATTTCAAGTCGCGGGGGAAAATGTCGGCAACTTGAGGCAAAGCCAAATATTTGTTAACCTTAGCGGTATCAGCGTAATGAGAATAACCTACTGCTGCGCCACCGTAAAGGTTGCCATTGCGGTCAACCATAGGATTGAGCACTGCGAACAATGGGTTTTGTTTGCGGAATTGATCAAGTGTGATATTTGCTTGGTCGATTTTTGCAGTATCAGATGTTGCTACAATTGAAGAATCATTTAAATCTAAGAGAGATTTAGTAGTGTCGGCAGCTGGAGCCTGAGTGTTTTCAGCATCAGCAACCACATCGTTAGAAGGAACTGCATTTTCAACAGCCACACCTTCGGGATTATCAACATCTAAACCAGCGTCGATCAAAGTTTTAAGTTTAGCATCAGCCTGCTGAATCTGCGACCATATTTCGGTAACGTCGTAAGTTTTCCAAAATTCGAGGTTGGCAGTACCTTGAAGCATTTTTTTAACACGCTCAGGGTCTTTAACACCAGGAAGCTCAACGAGGATACGACCTGTTTGTCCGCTGATTTTTTGAATATTAGGCTGAACCACGCCAAGACGGTCGATACGAGTAGAAAGCACCATAAAGCAGTTTTCGATAGCTGCCTCACTTTCTTCACGCAACACCTCAATAACTTGTGCGTTGGTAGAGTTGAAATTAACTCTGCCCTTTAATGATTCTGTTGTGAAAATCGAAGCGAGTTTGTCGTTAGGATTCAGTTGTTCGAAAGCCTTTCCAAACAAGGTGATGAAGTCGTCTTGACTGTTTTTCTGATCTTCCTTCGCTTTTTTGAGAGCGTTAACGAAAGCGGGGTCTTGGTTGTGGTTAGATAATGCAACCACAACATCGGGAACAGAAATTTCAAGAATAACGTTCATACCTCCTTTGAGGTCGAGGCCGAAGTTCAACTCGCGTTCGAGACATTCTTTGTAGGTGTACTTTCTAATCCAAAAAAAGTTGTACACTTCTTTACTTCCAATAGAGTCTAAGTATTTCGCTTCTTTTACATCATCACCTTTTGCATATTCGGCGGCTTTGCTTCTTACGCGTGAGGTTACAAACGTAAACGAAAGCTGATACAAACTCGCTAAGGCTAAGAGAATTGCTAATAACCTTATTACTCCTTTGTTTTGCATTTGTTCTTCGTTTATTTTGAAATTTTTATTTAATCTAATAACAATTAACGCATTTTATTTGCGGTCGCAAATATAGATTTTTTTTTATTCATAGCAAAGTTTTTTGTTTTTTTTATTTTACCTTTGACACAAATAAAATACACCTTATATATTATATGGAAGATTTAATAGAAAAAACTAAGCAACTTATTGGCAACGACCGTTTTGCAGCTACTAACGGTATTACACTCGAAAGTGTATCTATGGGCTCAGCTGTAGCCAAAATGACTATTAACGAACAGCATTACAATGGATTGGGTACTGTGCAAGGCGGTGCTATTTTTACTCTTGCCGACCTCTGCTCGGCTGCAGCATCTAATGCATACGGTATTCCCACCGTGGCTCTATCGTGCAATATTAATTTTATAAAAGCCACAAGATCAGGCGTTCTCACTGCTCGCGCTTCGGAAATTTACCGACGTCGCACCGTTGCAGGCTACGAAGTTAAGATTTACGACCAAGACGATAATCTTATCGCAGTGTTTAATACCACGTCGTATATCAAAAATTAATTTCTACTTGATACAAAGTAGGCCAATTTTTACCGGTAATAAAAAGTCTACGGCTCTTGGGGTCGTAGGCTATACCGTTAAGAACATCGGTATCATCGCGGTATTGGTCGGCAGGAAGGAGTCCTGTAAAATCGATATAATTAAGCACTTTGCCTGTTGAAATATCTATAATAGCCACTAAATCACTTTGATAGATATTGGCATAGAGTTTTCCTTCTACGATTTCCAACTCGTTGAGCATCTTTACAGGACCATTGTTGTCGTACACCTGAGTAATCTTAGTGGTAGAAAAGGTATTTTTATCAACAAAATACAGATTCTCTGTTCCATCGGTAAGTATCAAGGTATCATTATATAACACAAGTCCCCAACCTTCAGTACTAATATCAAACTCTTGAAGTGTGGCGAATGTGTTTTTGTCGTAAACAAATCCCTTGTGATTTTTCCAAGTGATCTGAAAAAGGCGGTTGCCATCGATAGCAAGTCCTTCTCCAAAATATGTATCATTGAGGGCAACACTTTGAATAATGTCTCCTGTTTCAAATTTCACTTTGCGCAACGATGATTTTCGGTTCAAACCCGTAGATTCGTACATAACGCCTTCGTCAAACACCAAACCTTGGGTATAAGCACCACGGTCGTGCGGGAAACGTTTAATCACTTTATATTTAACGCGTTGTGGGGTAATATCAGATTTTAAACGTAGCGAACCCGAAAGATACTCAGTTTTGCCATTATACATCACCTCTGCTGATAGGCGAACATTTCCAACCCTTGAATTTTTAGTATCAAGCTGATATACTGTTTCTTGCGCGAATGAAGTAACTTGTTTTCCATCCACAAGAAAACGAACGGAATCAGGAGTTAAAGCAGTATCGCACAATACTTTAAGTTGAAAAACATCACCACAAACACCTACATTATTTTTGTTTTCGGGCTCTACAGAAAGTGAAAAATATGATTTTGATTTCTGCGGATTACTACTATTGGAAGGGTTAGTGTTATTATTAGAAGTATTGTTGTCGGAGCCACCACCACAAGCAACCAAAGAAGCGGCAAAAAAAAGTATATATATATAAAGGTGTCGCATTATTTTACTTCTTTAGGATTGAAAAGATGATCTAAGTTGAACTGGAGGTCATCAAAATGTTCCCATTTATCAAAATCAGCCGAAAGAACAGCCACACAACCCGTATCCAAAGTCATACGTTTTCCTGTGAGGAAAAGCACCAAATTGCTCCACAGAGGATTGTGACCAACTATTAGCAATTTTTCAACATCATCGCTAACTCGGCGAATTACCGAAATTATCCTCCGCAAATCCGAAAAATAAAAACACTCCTCTACCTGAATCTCCTTCAAAAAGGATGTGCTCTTTTTAACTATAGTGGCTGTCTGCAAAGCTCGTTGAGCAGGTGATGCAATAATAGCATCAAAAGACAATTTATTATTTACCAAAAATTTAGCTACCTTTTTTGCTTCGTCCTCTCCGCGTTTGTTGAGTATACGATCCTTGTCATCTACCGAATCGTCGCTCCAATCGGATTTAGCATGGCGTAAAATATAAATACTCTTCATTGTTATTAATTATCTAATTTGCAAATATAAGAAAAAAATTGTTACCATAATTCACCAAAATCAACTTTATTCTTAAAATATCAAAAAAAGATTTCATAAAAAAAGAGAGCACCGAACAGTACTCTCTTTAAAACCAAAAATTAACCTAAAACAAACTAATTAACCTAACAAAACTATGAAAAATAAATTATTTCCTTCAATTTGTAAAATGTTCGATTTTGGTTAAAAAGGAGTGTTGCAATCACTGCAACACTCCAGATACAAATAACAACCTAAAATCAAACTATTAACTCAAAAAAATTATAACACTCACTTTTAATAGAGAATCCTTATCAGATTCTTTGTTGCAAAACTATAACTAATATTTTATATATGCAAGTATTTCGGAGTTTTTTTTTACTTTTTATTGAAAAAATTTTTCATTGTTTTCAATATCCAAAATAACGCTTTATTATTTAATAGTTTATGCAAATTTTTCGAAAATCAAATTGCTGAAATCTCGAAAAAAAAGATTGCGATTTATTTTGTCAAATAACGTTCTACTATCCGCGAAATTTGCTCTTTGTTGATTGGCTTAATGAGATAATCAGAGAAAGGATTGTCTCCTTGTTCTACCTCAGGGTCAATCATATACGCCGTTTGTGCAACGATTACTACATTGGGTTGTAGTTTGCGTATTTCTTTTGCGGCTTCGTATCCGCCAAGTTCGGGTAGTTTAACGTCCATAAGTACAAGATCAAGCTTAGAAGACGAGGCTTTTTCTACTGCCTCTTTGCCTGTTGATGCACATATCAAATTAAAATTGTACATCGACATCACTTCTACGAGATACATCATATTGTATTCGTTGTCTTCTACAATCAAGACATTTTTTACTGTTTCAGCCATAGTTAGTTTAATAATGTTTTAATTTTGCCGCAAAAGTATTAATATTTTTTTAATTATGCTCAAAAATTTGGATTTTTAAATAGCAGCAGTACGATTTTTTAAATACTCTTTTTCGTTTTCGGACAAATATGGCGAAAGAGAGTTGTAAACGCGTTTGTTATAATTATTTATAAACTCAATTTCATCTCTATTAAGCAATTTAGTATCCACGGCGCGGGTATCGATATGACAAAGGGTAAGGGTTTCAAAGCAGTTAAAACCTTCGTATTCAGATTTTTGCACTATCAAAAGGTTTTCGATACGTATGCCGTACTTGCCTTCGATATAGATGCCGGGTTCGTCGGATGTTACCATTCCGGGCAAAAATGTGGTTTTGGTGGCTCCGGGAGATATTGAAACGGGTCCCTCGTGAACATTGAGACAAAAACCTACGCCGTGTCCAGTGCCGTGTCCAAAATCTTTTCCATATCGCCAAAGGCTTACACGACCTATTGCATCTATTGAGCAACCGTTGGCTTTGTCGGGGAAAATTGCCATTGCAATATCCACCATTGCTTTAAGCACAAGTGTGTAATCAATCGAAAAATCTTTTGAAAACACACCTGTGGGTATAACTCGGGTTAAATCTGTGGTGCCTGTATAATATTGTCCACCCGAATCTACAAGATAAACGCCGTCTTTTTGTAATAAAAGATTATTACTTTTGCTCGGTGCAAAATGGGGCATTGCGGAATGTTCGTTGAATGCCGAAATACATTCAAAACTTTCAGAGATAAAACCTTCACCTATAGTGCGGTATTCCAAAAGTTTGTTGGCTGCGTCGATTTCGGTTACTTGGATATTGTTGTTTAATTGATTTTCAAGCCAATAGAAAAAACGCTCCATTGCCACACCGTCTATTACCATAGTGCGGCGGATATTCGAAAGTTCGGTTTCGTTTTTTTGCGCCTTCATCAGTTGCACAGGACTGCGGCGTTCTATTATTTTACATTGTTTATTTACCGAAAGATAGAGTTCGGCATTGGCAGAATTGATATCAACTATTAGCGACGAACCTTCGGGCAAACCAGACAAGGCAGCGTACACCAAATCGTAGTCGCAAACTACAACTCCTATTTGTCTAAGGTATTCGGCTACCGAATCATCAAACCGCTGATTATCTGTAAAAAGAACAGAAGAACCATCGCAGCTAATCAACATAAAAGCCTTAAAAACAGGGCAATAACTGATATCCGAACCGCGTAGGTTTAATATCCAAGCAATTTCGGCAAGGTCGGACGTCAACAATCGGTCGGCATTTTCGGCTTTGATTTTCTTAACAATAGCGTCGATTTTTTCAGTTGCCGAAACTCCAGTAAACTTTACATCTAAGGCATATACCGACGAGATTTTCGGTTTTGGACGATTAATCCAAAATGATGACGAAAGGTCGAGTTTTTCGTTGAGAACCACGCCCAAAGGGTCGAGTTTCTTTTTAATGTCGAAATATACAGAAGCGGTGGTGCAGCGTCCGTCAAACGCCACAACACCGCCTTTGTTTACATTTGATTTGAGCCACGCCAAAAACGTAGACTCAGAAGATTTCATCAGCGCAACGCCTGAATCTTTAAGTTCTTGAGTTCCTGAGATATAAAACCTTGAATCTGTCCACAATCCAGCGAAATCCTGTGTTACCACCACGGTGGCATTATCGCCAGTAAATCCGCACAACTGTTTGATTACCAAATAATCGTCGGGTACGTATTCGCAAGAATGAGGGTCGGTGTTGAATATTATATAAGCATCCACACCAGCTTTGAGGGCAGCGGTCCTCAGTTTTTGTAGGTTTTGATTCATCTTAAAAATCCAAAAATGTTACGCTGCAAATATACAAAAGATTTTTACAGAAAAGAATCGTAAAAGTCTAACACGCAGTTGTAATTAAATACAGTGTGTTTTGCAATCGATACGCCTACTGCTCCATACTGTTCTGAAAGCATCACATTGCGGTGACCGAGGCTTTCAACTCCGTCGTCGATAAGCAGTTGCATAACGATATCCAATGGAGCAGCCTTGCCGTAAGAACAGTTTTCCGAAATGGTGCCTTTGGCAAAATATTTTTCAAAACGTTTTACCAAATCCTTTCCGTCAGACGATTTGTGACCTGTTCGACCTGTGCTGCCGATGTCAGAAGCGTGATTTGCAGCCGCGGTACAGAGTCCGAGGTCGGGAATCAACATCGGGAGGTTGCGTACATTCTGAAGGTCTTTAATAAGAGTTTGAACATATTCAGATTTGAGAGATTTTTCTGCCACATAGTCGCGAAGATAGGTGTTGGCAAACAGAGTGCCATTTAATCTTGCGAGGTTGCAAAGGCAGATAACTGATTTTTCGTCATCAGAAAGATAGCTAACATCTTTGGCGGTGTTAGCGCGGTCAAATACTTCGGCATCCCAACGAGAGTCGCGAACAATTTGAGCATTTGAAAAAGCTACAGTTGTCAACAAACAAATAGCAAGCAGTACTTTTTTTAACATAAGTTTTTAATTTTAGATTTTTAAACATAAGCAAGCAGAGTTAATGTTTGTTGATTTGGGTTGTTTTGTAATTACAGCAGTTTTTTCCCTACTGTCTTGTCGTTTTTTAAGAAAGTTTCTCTTACTTCGTTTTTGTAAAAGCGATTAATTCGTACGAATGATATAATAAAATTAGCGATATAAACAAGCCAAATAATAATAGCGGTGAGAATACGGTGTGATGGTTCTCCCCAAAAATTCATCAATGGAATAATGCTAAAAATAGAGCACAATAAAAATATCTCTTTAAAATTGATTTCGCTGTGAACGGTGATGAGTCCTTGATTTTTTTCTACCCAAAGCCTTCCGCCGAGTACGCCGTTGAAACGATTGAATCCGTTCCAAACAAAACGCATAAAAGTGCCTTTAAATCGGTATTCGTTGTTGTGACGCCAACGGTCGTTCATATAGGCTTCCTCAAATTCGGGACGAAGGCGCTTAAAGAGAAGGTCGGCGAACTCTTCTGCGCTCATTTTCGAGTAAATCTCGAAGTCTGTCCTATATTTCAGCAGCGAAAACATCTCGTTTAATTTTGGTGCAAAGGTATAACAATTATTGATAAATGTAAATACCTTTTTAATTAACAAATCTTAAATTATTATAGATTATTATCTTAAAAACTTATACTGTTTGTTACCAAAAATTTATTGCTTATTATAGTCTACCCCAATTTGCCCATGAAATTTTTGTCGGTTGACGGCTTTGCGTTTAAAGTCGCTTTCAGCGGTAAAATATCTGAGCACAAATTTGGCAGGGAACAACTGACGGAGTTCTTTTTCGTAATCGCGGTGGATTTGCATTTCAAGCATATCAAGTTCGCCGAGTTTGTCCATTGCAGCGGCACATTCGTTGTCGTTCATCTGTTCAAGAGTGCGTCCGTTGTAGGCGTGGCGGCGTTGGCAGAATACTTGGTCGTATTTTGCGTCGTATTTGTTGTACAATGGCCAGAATTTTTGAGCCTCTTCTACTGTAAAATTCATTGCAGCAGATATATACGCTATTTTGTCGGCCTTGTATTGTTTTTTGCGTTGCTCCCAAGTGTTGGTGGTGTCGGCGTTTTGGGCAAAAGTCTGCGCGGTGGCCAACATCATTAACGAAAATAATATGTATCTTAGGTAGTTCATAATTAAGGTATTAATATTCTTCAATAATCATATCGCCTGTGAGTCTGAATCCATAGTCAACAAACTCTGAGGCAGAGTATGTAACCTCCTGCGCGGTGGCGTTGTCGTAAAAATAATCGCAAAGCGAGTATGTACTGCTCGATTCGATGAGCGAGTAAGTTGCATAATCTTCGTATGTTACGTTTTCGTGAACGGGAGCAGGTTGTTGTTCTTTAAAAATAAAAATACCTGCCAAAATAACGGCGGCGGCAGATGTAATCCAAGCGGTTAATTTCAAAATACGTCCACGACTTGCACTCTTGCGCTTGTCTTCTTGCGCAATACGCTCCATAACCCTGTCGGCGAAGGTGTCGAAATATCCCTCGGGCGGGTTGAAGTTGAATTCGCCTTTATAGTCGTCTAATTTCATAATGCTAATAGTTGTTTTGTAATGCTTTGACTTTGATTTTTTATTTTGGTTTAATCGTTTTCTAAGTAGTTTTCAATTTTTTTTACAGCAAAGTGATAAGATGCCTTCAGAGCACCTATCGATGTGCCGAGAATTTCTGACATTTCTTCGTATTTCATCTCCTCAAAGTATTTCATATTGAAGACGATACGCTGTTTTTCGGGCAATTGCTCAATGGCTGATTTAAGTTTGGCGGCAATGTATTCGCCCGAACGGTGTGTGCCGGTTTCCACCGATGGCAGTTGAAGATATTGGTCATCATCATCGAGCGAAACGGTGGTTTTGTTTTTACGATTGCGAATAAACGTAAGTGTCTCGTTTGTAGATATTTTGTAGAGCCAAGTGTAAAGCGAAGCCTCTGCCCTAAACCTCGGCAACGACCTCCAAGCCTTTACAAAGGTATTTTGAACAATATCATCTGCCTCCTCGTGGGTTACAAAAAACGAACGCACGTGGGCATAGAGTTTTGCGCCGTACCTTTTCATTATTATACGGAAAATGGATTCGCGGTTGGCCTCGTCAGCAAACTGCCTCACAAGTTCTTCGTCGGACGTATTTTCCGTAAATAGCATTTTGTGGTTAGAATATTTTTGCGCAAATGTAATACTTTTTTTCTCTATACGCTGAAAATAGTTTTGGGTTTGCTATATTTGCACGTTAAAAAAACTTAAACGATAGAATTAAAAATGAACGAAAATATCTTAGACTTAGAACCCAAGGCGCTTTGGCGTAATTTTCGGGAACTTACGCTCATTCCCCGTCCATCAAAACACGAGGAGAAGGTTACAAAATTTCTTTTGGAATTTGGCAAAAAACATTGCGACGAGGCTTTTATCGACCCTGTGGGCAATGTTGTTTTTAAGAAAAAGGCGTCGTCGATTGAGATGAGCAACCGAAAGAGCATCCTCTTGCAGGCTCACTGCGATATGGTGCCGCAAAAAGATGATTCATCAAACCATAATTTCCTCACCGACCCAATCGAAACCATAGTTTCAGGAGGATTTGTTTCTGCCAACCATACCACTCTCGGTGGCGACGACGGCATTGGCGTGGCTGCTATTATGGCTATTATGGAGGATAAAACCCTGAAACACGGACCATTGGAGGCTCTCATCACCATCGACGAGGAGACAGGTATGACGGGTGCAAACGGTCTCGAACCCAACATTTTTGAAAGCACCATTATGCTCAACCTCGACAGCGAGGAGGACAATATTTTTTACATTGGATGCGCAGGCGGCGTAAATGTGCATATCGAAACCGCCATCAGCCCCTCTCCCACCCCGAATGGATATGCGGCTTACAATGTTAATGTTGAAGGTTTTCTCGGCGGACATTCTGGTTGCGATATTCACAAAAACCGTCCTAATGCTATCAAATTGCTATTCAGAATGTTGTGGGAAGCACAGCAAAAATTTGACATTAAAATCGGCAAAGTAGAAGGCGGAAATATGCGCAATGCAATTCCAAGGACAAGCAAGGCTGTAATTCTTGTAAATAACAATCAATCAGCGGCTTTTGAATCTTTTGCCGAGGATTTCAACAATATAATAAAATCAGAATACGGCAAATCAGACCCTGACGGCAAAGTTTCAATCTCAAAAACCGATGCTCCTGCCGAATGTATCGCCGACGAAAGTGCTAAAAAGGTGCTGTTTCTCGGCAACAACTTAATATCAGGCGTTTTTGCCCTTAGCGCAGATATGCCCGGATTGGTAGAATCATCAAACAATCTTGCAATTGTAAGCACCGACGGCGGTAAATTTGTGATGGACAATCTGTTGCGCAGTTCGTCATCGTCGCAGATGGATTATTTGTGTAATATAATAAGGTGTATGACCGATTTTTGTGGAGCGGAAATCAGTTTTTCGGGCAGATACCCGGGATGGCAGCCCAATCCACAGAGCGAAATCGTAGACCTTATGCTTGGTATTTATCAAAAACTTTTTGGCTCAAAACCCGATGTAACAGCAATACACGCAGGTGTGGAGTGCGGCATCATCATCGACAAATATCCCGATTTGGACGCAGTGTCGATAGGTCCCAACACTTTCAACGTGCACACCCCCACCGAAAAAATCGAAATTGCTTCTACACAGCGTTTTATGAAACTCTTGTACGAAACTATCGAAAACGCACCGATAGAAGGAGGCGTTTGGGCGTAAGTTTATAATTTTTCTAACAATTCCTTGGCTTTGGCGGCTACTGCGGGATAATCCTCAGAGTTGGCAGCAAGGATTGTTAGCACCGATTTTGCTTTTTCGGGGTCGTGTTTTTTGAGATGCGCAAGCGAAAGATACCACCCCGAAGTAGCAAAATAGTTGGTACATTCGTTGAACGTTTCCGACTGTGATTTTGCAAAAATTTCGGCGAGACTATCGATTGTGGATTCTAAATCTTTACCCTGCAAAACATTATCGGATAATGCTTTAACCTTGCTTTCTATATCATCATCGCTACCACGTGATAAGTCAGAATAATTAAAAACGCTCTCATATTCGGCAGCGAGTTTATCGTACGACGAATTTACATAAAATATCCTCAGACCAAACACCAATACCAACACGGCTGCGGCAGAAACCACCCACGTAATAATACGTTTGATGTTGATGGTTTTGGGTTTAAAATCCTCAGGCGATAGTTTTTTGAACGACGATTTAAGTTGCTCGTCGGTTTCAACTCCCTTGCGTTCAAGACCTTTGATTAATCGTGCAACTGCCACGGCGCGTGCTTTGAGGTCGGGATTTTGTTGGAGTTTTTGCAAAAAAGCCACCTCATCGTCTTTGGAAAGTTCGCCGCGAAGAAATTTTACCAAATCTTCGTCGTTGTTTAATGATTCTTGCGGTATATCGTTGATTTCTTGATTCATAACACCTTGTTTAAAATTTTGTTTAACACTTCGTGGTAGCGGTTTTTAAATTTTTCGGAGCAGCGAAATTTGGTAACCTTAATGGCAGTTTCGGTTTTGCCGTACATTGCCGCCAAAGTTTTAAGCGAAAAACCATCGCGAAAATATCCCCAAAAAACTTTTGCGCAAGTGTCGGGAAGGTCGTTGATAATAGTGTCAACTGCCTGCGACTTAGCATTTTCGATAGCGGGATTATCGTTGTCGAGATTAAGAATGGCTTCGAGTTTTTCTTGCGAAAACGCACCACATACAAAACTATCTTCCAAATAGTCGGTCTTATAGATTTTGCGGCTAAATTCGTGCGCCTTGTTGCGGCAGATACCTACAAAAAAAGTGTAAAGCGAAGATTTAATATTATCAAGTTCGCCATTAACGAGTTTGTTGTAAAACACCAAGAGCGAATCCTGAAAAATATCCTCGCAATCGTGATAATTGAGGCACGAAAAAGATTTCAAGAGATAACGAATAGTTTTCTCCTTGTTTTTGTTTACAAATTCGCTCACAATCAATTCGTTGTTGGTTTTCATAGTGCCGCTAAATAACAATTAATCTCCTTGACTGACTTACACCACCGCCTCCACAATCTCTTTATCGCCAAATTTCAAAGTCTTAACACCCGAAACCTTGTTTTTGTTGAAATTAAAACTCAGCATATAGCCTTTGTTAACGTGATAATAATCAAGATATTCAGTGAGTTGATATTCACCGCGTTCGTTGTAGGCATTGCCACGCCAAATCTTCATCTCTATGATGTATTGCTTACCTAAATAGTCGATAATCATGTCGGTACGACTGAGGTCGCGGGTTTGGGCTTCGATGTAGTAATTGCCTGTGCCGTTGATAATTGGCTTGATGTAGAGCATAAAATAACGGCGTCCTTCGTCCTCGCAAAACTTGTCGCCCTTGTCGCCGTAAATATCGTTGAAATGTTGCGCAAATTTTTCGATAATCTTGTCCATTTTAAGGACGTTGCCTTCGATAAATTGGTTGCGGTCAATCTGACCTTCCTTGTAAAGACGGTTTTCAATAGCCTCCTCCACCATAAAGAGATTGTACATCCAAGTTTCGATTATCCTATTGAAAATCATTACCTTACCATTAACATTCTTGATATAGTTGAACATCGCCGCTATCTCGATATGCTTGTAGTAGGTATTGAAACTTTCTTCATAACCGTTGTAAAGAATGTCTTTGAGAAGTTGCTTCATTTTCGGAAAATCTTCCAACTTTTTAGCCAAATCGTCAAAGAAGGTGTTTTTCTCGTTGAGCAAATATTTTTCTGCCATCAAGAAACCATTATGATTCCATTCAAAATGCTTTGTGTCAATTATTTGGCATAATCTCGAAACAAAAAACGGATAACCAGACGAATAGTCCCAAACCAACTGAGCCATTTCAGATACGTCCATACCGGTTTTATGGTCGTCTTCGTATTCTTTGAGCATTTGTTCGATGCCGTTTTTTTGGAGTGCCATATCCTCGTCGAATGGTACGGCTATGTTCCACGGCGAATTGTACTGATGGTCGCTGTCGGGGCGCACTTTGAGTTTGAGGTTTTTTACATCATAAACACCAGCAAGGATAACGGATTGAAAAGTTGGCACATCCATGCGGTTGAGATATTTGTCGCGCAATAATCTAAGCAATTTGATAAACGATTCAAAATTGCTTGCACTGTCCACTTCGTCGATTATGAGTACAACCGGTTTATCAGATTTTTCGCAAAGATTGGGAATAAACTCATCGAGCAACGAAAAATTGATTTCTTTTTGTGCCGAATATTTTTCTACAATGGATGTTATAGCGTCTTTTACATAATCGTTTAAATTGCTTACGGTTCTTAATTTTAGCCGCAATCTGTCTAAAAAATAATACGTTAGTGTGTCTTCCGTAGCAAACTCGGTATTGCCCATTTGTTCAAAACTTATCGAAAATACCATGTAATCCTTGCTCAACCGTTTTGCTAAATGGTAAAGTGTAGTTGTCTTTCCATACTGTCTGCCACGGTTGATGGTGATATATTCCCCCTTGGCTACCTTATTTTCGATATCGTCGAGACGGTTGTTAATGTCCACCATATAATGTAATTGTGGATAACAAGTACCCGTAGTGTTAAATGCGCGCATAATCGTCGAGTTTTAATTTTGCAGCAAATATAAAAAAAATCTGGTAAAAGGCGAAACTTGGCGACGGAAAATTCCCCTGTACAAATCCGTTATACAAAATGTCCACAAATCTGCAACTATCTGTATAAATATCTGATACACAAATGTAACGCTGCAAAAAAGCGGTTTTCTACCTTTGCAAAAATAAATTTTAGAAAAGTTGTAACCTTTCTGCAAGTAGAATCACTAAGGGTAGAAATTATGACAAATACATTTGAAATGGAGATTCACATCGGAAACCTCATAAAAGAGGAATTTATACAGCAAGGCCGCCGCGCCGAATGGTTGGCGCAACAGTTAAACTGCAACCGCACAAATGTTTACAACATTTTTCAGCGCAAAAACATTGATGTTGAAATGTTGATAAAGATTTCGCGTGTGCTGCACCGCAACTTTTTGCGCGACATTTCCCCCTTGGCCGACACCCCCGACTGTACAAAATCATCAGACAATATGTCACTTTTTTAGAAATATCAAAACATAATTACAAAAACTTTTTTATATTTGCAGTGTTCTAAGTCTATTGGCTAAGGACACTAATTATAATAAGGCGTTACATACGCTTTGTTTTTGACGCATTGGAATTTGGTCGTTTCATAATCAGTCAAAACACAAAGCAGCACGGTAATGCCCGTCGGTATGTATTTCTGCAAACCGTTTGGTTTGTCATATACATAACACGTGGGCTTCGGTGTTGCTCGTTTCTGACTGATGGGCATGACCAAAGCCTCAATGCGTGGGACGGGTAACAGAAAAGAAACCCACGTTTTTTATGCTTATTGCAAAAATAATGGTTTTTATCTGTAACCTTTTTATAAGTGCAATCACTAATGTCAGTAATAATGACAAGCATATTTAATATGGAAATACATATAGGACACCTTATAAAACAAGAAGTTGACCGACAAGGTCGAAGACCAACTTGGCTCGCCAAATGTCTAAACTGCAACCGTTCAAATGTTTACAGTATTTTTCAGCGCAAAAATATCGACATTGAGATGTTATTCAAAATATCGCACTTATTAAAGCACAATTTCTTTCGCGACCTCACACCATTGGTAGACAATGAGATAGATAATTGTCCAATAGAATTAGACAATATGTCTAAAAATTTGTTGCAACCCGTCTAAAATCTTGATACAGAAATTTGAAGACGTAGAGCGATATTGGTCGTATATTTACTAACAAACAATTACTCTAATTATACTAATAATACTAACATTATGAAAACAAAAATTTTAACCTTGTTAATGTTATTTATAACATTCTCTGCCACAGCGCAAACACTTACTTTGGCAGAATTACAAAACCTTTGTAAACTATCTAATTGGCAGACAGGAAATGATATCCTAACTCGTAAAGGATGGGAATTCTACGGATCCGATAAAGGTGACGCATCGCATTATGCATCAATTTCTTTTGCATACGATATAAGTGATTGGAACGGAGATTACGCGTCGGGATGGGCTCGCCTATATATCGATGATGACGGACACGTTGCACGCGTGTATTATAATGGTCCAAATGCCGCAATGAACACAATAAAAAACTCATTGACTGCCAATGGTTACAAACGCATCAACAGCGAAATAGACGATGGCAACATTATTACAATATACGCCAATAATTCATTCGAATTAAAATTCACTACATTTACTTCTGATACTCAATTTGGCGGTACAAAGGCATCATCATCAATAATTCTCTCTCGAAAATAATAACCACACAATGAAAATCTTATTATCCATATTATTAATAATATCTACCTTTTCCATCTCTGCCCAAAACCTAACATTGACAGAGTTGCAAACCCTATGCAAACTGTCGAATTGGGAAACAGGGTCAAATACTCTCACGCGCAAAGGTTGGGAATACCATGATTCCAAACGTGGCAACACATACGAATATTCTACCATCACCTACGCCCACGGAAAAGATTCGTGGAACGAGGATCGAGCATCGGCTTGGTTTCATTTTTATACCTACAATAATCGAGTGGAACAAGTTACATACCAGCCCACCGACAATGCATTCAAAGCAATGAAAGCCGCATTATCTGCCAACGGTTACAAACAGATTGATAATCAGATACACGATAATTACATAACCACTACTTATAGCAATTCGTCATTTATTCTTGAAATCGAAACCACCACACAAGAACGAGCATATGGAGGAGGTACAGTAGTTACTTATCTAATAGGTCTTGTTCGCAAGGGCGGTATTTACGATGTAGACAACGGCGAAAAAGTTACGTATTATTATGGAACGACAACAGTAAAAGAACGTTACACGCTAAAAGATGGAAAACGCTATGGAAAGGGATATTCTTATTACGAAGATGGAAGTCTCGAAGGTATAATTACTTATGTCAACGGCAAAGGTAGTGGCCCGTACACATTTTATTATGAAAATGGAAATCCTAAAATTACCGGCACTTTGTTAAATAATGAAAAAAACGGTCTTGTAACTGAATACAAAGAAGATGGGACCAAAGATAATGAATGTTATTACAAAAACGGTGACAGAAATGGTCAATTCATTGGCTATATGCATAATGATGATGGCGAATTGTTTTTAAAACAAACGGGTAATTACCTTAACAATGAGCGTGAAGGTCTTTGGCAAATGCAAAATTTGCTTGACGGCAAGTGGATAACCATAATGTTTTCAAATTATAGCAACGGAATGCTCCACGGTGCAGCAAAAGAATGGACTTTCGGCTGCGATACAATTGTTTACTGCAACTACAATTATGGAAAGCGCGAGGGCAGTTATCAAGTGAAAGGAGGATTTCTCGGTATGGGTAATCTTTTTGATGATAAAGATTTATTAGTACTCGTTGACGGATATTATACCAATGGCAAAAAAAGCGGTTATTGGCATTACTATAATAAGTTTGCTCAGCCCTCAGCAGAAGGAAAATATGTTGACGACGAAAAAGAAGGCGTATGGAAATATTACTACATCAACAAACACTTAGACTGTATTGCCAACTACCGTTGGGGCAAATTGCATGGCGAGTATATAAAATATAAAGAGGATATTGCTGTAAATAGTTTCACTCCTTCAATAACTTCAAATGTAATTATCAAAGATTCAATAGATTACATTTGTAATTACTCTTACGATGAACTCAATGGACACTATGAAAAACATGATAACGACGGCAACATCATAGCCGAAGGAAATTTTTATAACAATCAACGCGATGGACTATGGACTGAAATCTATATAGAGCAAGATGCCAAATCTTATTGTAATTACAAAAATGGCAAATTAGATGGTGTTTGCGAGATGTATTCATATTCATCGGGCAAAAAACGGTTTACCAACAATTATAAAGATGACAAATTAGACGGTAGACAAGTTTGGTGGAATTCTGACGGCAAAATATTTATGGAGTCAGAATTTAAAAACGGTTATATGCAACGGCAAGCAATGTACTCTGATGGTAGAACATTGTCAATATTTACCCTTACAAGCAAAGGATCTGCCTCTTTTTCCGGAAATGAAACTTTGTATTATACC
>JAGCDD010000012.1 GCA_017651345.1 Bacteroidales bacterium
GTATATAATTGTAGGTTACAAACGTATGGAATTATTTGTAAAAAAGCAAGTTATCGCTTAAACTTTTTTAGTTAGCAAATTGTATCCCCTCAATATTCAATAGACCAATTTTGTTGTCTATTCCTCCGCTGTAACCTGTAAGTTTTTTGCCAATGCCTAAAACCCTGTGGCAAGGAATGATTATTCCAATAGGATTCCAACCCACTGCTCCGCCCACTGCCTGCGCCGACATTTTGTCAATATTATGATTTTTGGCAATTTGAACGGCAATTTCGCCGTAAGTGATGGTTTCGCCGTATGGTATGGTCTTCAAGATTTCTAAAACTTCTCTGCGAAACGGAGTTGCATTATTAATTTGATATTCAGGTATATAATTCGGTCTCTTTCCTGCAAAATAATCATCTAACCACTTGGTTACATCCTTAAATATTGGCAAAGAGCCAACTTGCTCATCCACCGCCTCACCTTGTTGTACAAAATGCAAACCCGTAAGCACATATCCATCGGATGATAGAACGATGGGTGAGAAGGGGGGTGGAGTGGGGTAGAGGGTGGTCATAGAGATTTATTTTTTATGCGCAGTTATAAGAGTGTAACTCTTAGCGGTGACTGTGATTGCGATTCCGTCGATAGTGCAGTAATAGTTTTTGCCGTTGCGGGTGATGGTGCATTGGGGCGATTGGATTTTTTGTTTGCAATATTCCACTGGGTCGGTGTCGGCAGAAAGCGAAAGGTTTTTGGCAATACGTTGGGCACCCATGGGGGTGGTAAAAATGCGGTGGATATTGTCTAAGAGGGTTATCGGTTTGTTCCCGTTAAACTCTGCCATCTCTTTTTTGATAAACGATGCTATCATTTGTCGGTAGAGTTTTTCTACCATATCGGGATCTGCTCCAAGAGTTTCGGCTTTGGAACGCACTTTTTGAATTACCTTTTCTACTCGTGATGAGTCTTTAACGCCTTCCTCGTTTTTTTTGAAGGCGGCTGCCTGAGCCACATATTCGCCCCTTTCGGCTATGAGGGCTATTATTGCGCTATCTATCCGGTCGATATTTGCGCGTACTTCGTCTAAATTGTTGCAGTTCATTAGTTTAATTATTCTTAAATAGTTCAGAGTGAGTGCCTAAACGAACTAATTCAATTACGTTGTTTTTTTCATCAAACCAAATAATCAAGAAATCATCCTCGATGTGGCATTCCATGCAGCCTTTGTATTCTCCTTTGAGCATATGGGGATGGCATTCTGATGGAATTGGTTTTTCGTTTGCCAATAAATCTATTATTCTTTCTAACTTTGCTATCTTTTTGGGCTGATGACGATAACGTTTAAAGTCTTTTTTATACTGCCCTGATGGAAAAATCTTTTTCATTCTGCGTCTAATTCTGATAAAAGTGCCTTTGAAAGTTCTGCTGCACTGTTATATAGTTCGTTTTCGGGATAATGTTGTCTATTTTTTGCTTCTTCAATAGCCGCTTTGGTTACTTCGTTGGGCTCATCGTAAACATCATCGAGAAGTACACTCTCAACATAATTATTTAACGAACGGTTGGCGCGGGTAGCCTTAATTTTGAGTTCTTCTATAAGGTCGGCTTTTAATCTAAATGATACGGGTTTTCTGATTGCTGCTGTTGCCATAATTTTTACGATTAATTGTACTACAATAAATTGCAAATATATATCATTTGTATTACAAATGCAATTATTTTAACGAATATAATTAAAAAATGGTTATTTGATTTTTGCGGTTGAAATATAAAAAAAAACGGACAGCAAA
Source organism: Bacteroidales bacterium (assembly GCA_017651345.1). Taxonomy (GTDB): domain Bacteria; phylum Bacteroidota; class Bacteroidia; order Bacteroidales; family UBA3824; genus UBA3824. The sequence continues at coordinate 1,776 of JAGCDD010000012.1, forward strand.
TGTTTGCTATCCGTTTTTTATTGTGTAATTGTTTAGTATCTGTAATGCTCAGCCTTGTAGGGACCTTCAACGTGAACGCCGATGTAGTCGGCTTGTTTTTGGGTGAGTTTGGTGAGTTTTGCTCCTACGTGGTCGAGATGGAGACGGGCAACTTCCTCGTCGAGATATTTGGGCAAGCGGTAAACGCCTGTCTCGTATTTCTTGGTCCAAAGATCCAACTGCGCGAGGGTCTGGTTTGTAAACGAGTTGCTCATTACAAACGAGGGGTGACCTGTGGCGCATCCGAGGTTTACAAGACGTCCTTCGGCGAGAAGGATAATAGAGTGTCCGTCGGGGAAGATGTATTGGTCTACCTGAGGCTTGATGTTGATTTTTTTGATGCCTTTGATTTTTTCGAGGTCGGAAACTTGAATTTCGTTGTCGAAATGGCCTATGTTGCAGACAATTGCCTTGTCTTTCATAGCGGTCATGTGTTCGGCTGTGATGATGTCGCAGTTGCCTGTGCAGGTTACGTAGATGTCGCCGTAGGGGAGTGCGTCTTCTACTGTTACCACTTCGAAGCCTTCCATAGCGGCTTGGAGAGCGCAGATGGGGTCAACTTCGGTAACCACTACTCTTGCGCCGAATCCGCGCATACTGCGTGCGCAGCCCTTGCCTACGTCGCCGTAGCCACAAACTACTGCCACTTTGCCGGCAATCATAATGTCGGTGGCGCGTTTGATACCGTCGGCGAGCGACTCGCGGCAGCCGTAGAGGTTGTCGAACTTGCTCTTTGTTACCGAGTCGTTTACGTTGATGGCGGGGAAACGGAGTGTGCCTGCCTCAAACATCTGATAAAGACGGTGAACGCCTGTGGTGGTCTCCTCTGATACTCCGCGTACGTTCTTGATAAGTTTGTGGAATTTCTGCGGGTCGATGCCGAGGTTGAATTTCAAGCGTTTGTAAAGTTGCACAGCGTCTTCGCCTTTGGGCAGTGTGTCGAGCATTTTGGGATTGTTCTCTGCGTCAACGCCGAGGTGGAGCATAAGGGTAGCGTCGCCACCGTCGTCAACAATCAGGTCGGGACCAACGCCGTCGCCGAATGTTAAAGCCTGCTCGGTGCACCACCAATACTCTTCGAGACTTTCGCCTTTCCAAGCAAACACGGGTACTCCGCCCTGAGCGATTGCAGCCGCTGCGTGGTCTTGGGTTGAGAAAATGTTGCAACTTGCCCAACGTACCTGTGCTCCAAGTGCGGTGAGGGTTTCGATCAAGACTGCTGTCTGAACGGTCATATGAAGCGAGCCCATAATTTTAGCACCTTTGAGAGGCTGCTGGGCGGCGTATTTTTTACGCAAAGCCATAAGACCGGGCATTTCGGCCTCGGCAAGTTCTATCTCTTTGCGTCCCCAAGCGGCAAGAGCCATATCTTTAACCTTGTAGGGGAGGGTGTTGTCGAATTTTTCCATTTTTTATTATGTATTTAATGTCCGGTGCAAAGTTAGAAAAAATAATTTACTAAGGAATAATTGTTCTACCAACGCTACTAACTATTTTATTCCCGCTTCCTTTAACAATTGTTTGATTCTTTTGTCTGTAATTGTGGATTGTTCAGATTTATCGTAAATTGACAAAAAATAAACTATTCCCTCCCTTGTCTCTGTCAGAATGTCGGTATGTGTTATGACCCTTGCACCACCACTTTTGCCACCACCTTTTGAAGTTATAGCAAGACGGATTTTGCGCACACCGTGTCCAAGGTCTGCACCTACGAGCGGGTTTTGTTGTAACTCTTTACCAAGTTGCAGGATGTCTGTTTTTAACGAGATATAATGCTTTGACAATCGTTTAAGTTCCTTGTCAAAAGTTGCAATAGTCCTTAATTGGTAACTCATAATTCATTAACTACTTCAAAAAAATCCCGTGTTTGAGAATTGCCCTCTTTTACAGCCTTCAATTCGTTAAAAGCCTGACGGATGTTTTCCTCAATTTCTTCGTCAGTATCGTGGCAATTATCTGTATTATCCGCGTTTTTTGTTTTATGTAACTTTAAGGTTAGAGAGTTGGCAAAATCAATCACCTTTCGCAATAAATATTCATTATCTAACAGCGGATTAATGCTTTGAAATAATTCCGCCCTTAATTCCATTGTAGCCATAATCTTGAAATTTTGTTTTCACAAAAGTATACAAAAAATACAACAAAACAATATTTCTTGTATTAATTATGTCGGCAATTATTATGTAATTTAAATTTTACACGAGGCACAGTAGATAACTCACCGAATATAACCAATTATACTAATACTTTACTTTTACAAAAAATTTTACCCTATCTACAACTATCTGTAAGCACTAATAGTGCTTTTATTTTTCTGGAATCGGGTTAATTTGGTCGATTCCAGAAAAATTGAAGGCTGTTTTGGTGCAAAATAGCCCAATAAAAAACCTTGTTTTAGTGTATTATGTAAAGTATAAAAGTCTTGTGATGCGTAATTAGTTGGATGACCTTATATAAATATCCATACAATTGTCATTAGAACGCCGAGTGGCATCTATAATTTGCTAATTCTCCACCAAAATATACAACTTGTCGCTTCGCCTTACTTTCTCGGGTACGGGGATGGAGATTACGTCGCCTTTTACGGCGGTGTCGGACTTGCGGTCGTCGAAACGGATTTCACTGATGGTCATATCTATTGTGCCGGTGGTGGGACCTATTATCAAAACCCGCTCACCAACAGATATTTTGCCGCTGTTGATGTAAATTTCGGCTACGCTCAGACGACTGAAAAAGTTGTTTACCGTGCCCACAAACTCTTTGTGATACTTGGCTTTTGAACCGTGCATATTGTTCCATTCGCCGAGACGCTGCCCAAGATAGTATCCATCCCAAAATCCACGGTTGAACACTTCCGAGAGACGCTCTTTCCATTTTTCGGCTTTTTCAGCGTTGAAACTGCCTTCTTCTACCGCCTTAACTGCCTCGTGATATACCTCGGTAACGAGTTTTACATACTCGGGCGGACGGGCGCGACCTTCGATTTTCAACACTTCTACGCCGGCGGCAAGTATCTTGTCGATAAAACCAATGGTGCAGAGGTCTTTGGGCGACATTATGTATTCGTTTTCAACGTCGAGTTCAATGTCAGATTCGCGGTCTTTAACGGTGTAGGCTCGGCGGCACACTTGCAAGCACGCTCCACGGTTGGCACTGCGTCCGAGTTCGTGAAGGCTCAGGTAGCATTTGCCCGAAACAGCCATACACAATGCCCCGTGCACAAACATCTCTATGCGCACAAGTTCGCCCTTAGGTCCGCGGATATTCTGTTCTTTAATCTGTTGATGAATGTAGGCAACCTTGTCGAGAGTGAGTTCTCGGGCAAGAACCATTACGTCGCAATATTTTGAAAAGAATTTTACAGCCTCGATGTTGCTGATATTTAATTGTGTGGAAGCGTGAATTTCCACACCTTGTTTTAATGCATATTCCAAAACGGCTGTATCAGATGCAATTATTGCTGTGATATGTTTTTGTTTGGCAAGGTCGATAATGCGGTGCATTTCGGCAATGTCGGTATCGTACATAATGGTGTTGACGGCGAGGTAGGTTTTTACACCGTGTTCCTGACATAGCGACACAATACTTTCGAGGTCGTCTTCGGTAAAGTTTACGGTACTTCCCGCACGCATATTAAGTTTTCCGAGACCAAAGTAAACCGAGCCTGCACCTGCCTGAATAGCAGATGCAAGCGACTCGAAACTGCCCACCGGCGACATTATCTCTATCATTTTCCTATCTTTTTAAAGCGACATCAGCCAAGCCAATATCAATATGAATATCAATGTTTTAGCAAGCATCGGCATAAAATGGTCTTTTTCGCCGAGTTTGAATCTTTTGAGCAGGATGCAGATTAATCCCACGCCAAGCACTGCCATTGTGATAATGAACAGTTTGTCGGTGTCAACGTTTTGTTCAAAACCAAGTTTCATAAGCAGCGACAACGCCCACATCATATACGAACTCCACACCACGCGCCGTGTAAAGTTTCTAAAAATCGAAACTTTTTTTTCAAACGGACGCACAGCCATCAGCCAATAGAGCACCGCGGCGGCAATAAGTATACCGAACGAGATTTGCAGCGAATAGGGCACAAGTTGCGTTACCAAAAACAGCGACACCATAATAGCCACTGCCAAAATGGTTTCAATTATATCGAAATGTTTTTCTACAAAAGCGTAAAGTCTCTTCATTTTGATTTTTGTTTTTCCGGTGGCAAAGGTAGAACTTTTTTTGCAATACCCAAAAATTCTCCGTACCTTTGCAGTGCGTCGCTTTAATGTAAAGCAGCAAACACTATATCAACAAATGAGTAGAAACGACAAAATAATTGAACGTTTTAAGAACTTGCCCAAAGATTTTACGTTTGACGAAATGGAGAAACTTCTAACCATTTTTGGCTACGAGAAAACCAACAAGGGTAAGACATCCGGGTCGCGGGTGATGTTCAAAAAGGACAGCGGAACTCCAATCTTGCTACACAAACCACATCCCGGCAACATTATAAAGGATTATGCTTTAAAACAAGTATATGAGATTTTAATAAACGAAGGTTTAATTTAAAATAACTTTGGAATATGAACACGCTGACATATAACGGCTACACTGGCTCGGTTGAGTTTTCAGAAGAGGATAATGTGTTTTTTGGAAAGTTGGAAGGTATTAACGCCCTCGTTAATTATGAGGGGGAGAGCGTTACCGAACTTAAAAATGCTTTTAAAGAAGCCGTTACCGACTATTTGGAGTTTTGTAAGGCGGAAGGCATAACACCCGAAAAGCCATATTCTGGCAAGTTAGACATTACCGTAACTCCCGAAATACATAACACAATAGCACGTTTGGCACATAAAAATGGAATATCTATAAATGCTTTTGTTAATTCGGCAATTGAAAAACAGATAGGTGTTTTTGCATAATTTATCATCTTTATTATCAAAAATATACAAAAGGTCAGTAACTTTCTGTCCTTTTACAAACTGATGTAAAATACCACCAACTTGGTGGCATTTTAGAGATGCCTTATATATAAATATCCATCTCAAAAAAACTTTTTTTGCAATACCCAAAAAATCTCCGTACCTTTGTCCTTGCATCGCCGACCTGTATTTCAGCCGGCGGGCAACTACATATTGAAAGGCGTTAATTGTTGCGTTATGACAGTCCAAAACACATTATCATAAATAATTCAGGACGGCGAGTTGACTCATCTTGCCGACAAAATTGCGCGTATCATCAACGAAGGGAAAAACGCATTGGCATTGAATATTAATGCAACCATTATCCAAACATATTGGAACATAGGACGATACATTGTTGAATTTGAACAGAGTGGCAAATCAAAGTCTCAATATGGTACTGCAATGCTGACAAGACTTGCAAAAATTTTGCGAGCAAAAGTTGGAAGAGGATACAGTCGTCCAAACCTCAACAATATGAGAAAATTCTATCTCCTTTATCCAAATTGTCAGACGTCTGACAAATTAACCTGGTCGCACATCTGTGAATTGATCACCATTGACGACGATTTAAAACCTATTTGTGTCTAAATATGAATTATATCTGCCCAACAAACAAGAACTTAAAGCGATTATAGAAAATATTTTGCAATAATTCTTCCCCATCCCAAAAATTCTCCGTACCTTTGCCCTTGCATCGCCTCCCTTTAATTGCGGCGGCGGGCAACTACATATTGAAAGGCGTTACTTGCGCTTTGTTTTTTTGAATGAACTATGGAAAACAAAAAATCCCTTATATCGTTATCACAGGCGGTAGAAACAATCAAACAAGCCATTCTTCAAGGACAACTTGAAGCCGTAAAGGACGTTAACCGCGTTCAACTTGCCGTGTACTTCGGCATTGGAAGATACTTGTCAAGGAATACCAAGCGATTTGATTGGGGAACGGGCGTTATGGACAAAATCAGCCAACAACTCCATAAGGAACTGCCCGGACTGAGAGGTTTTTCAAAGTCTAACTTATATGAAATTCGTAAGTTTTACGAAGAGTGGAAAATGTTAGACCCTAATTTTCCAGTTGCAACTGGAAAATTACAGCAAAAAGATTCAGCGGTTACAACCGCTAAATCATATACCACAGAAAATCAAATAGATATTCACAACGCAATAGTAATCCCCAACATTTCGGATTTCCCTATCGAGGACTTTTTCAGCGTTCCTTTCACGCATCATTCCAAGTTGATTTCGTTGTGCAAAGACACCGCAGCACGGTATTACTATATCCGCCGCACCGCCGAGGAACATTTGTCGGTTGACGCTCTCGAAACTATCATCAAGCGCAATGATTACGATAACCGAGACAACATTCCCAACAACTTTGACAAGACTCTCCAAAATTCCAACTTGGCGCGAAAGGCTGTGATGATGTTCAAGGATTCATACGCCCTCAACTTTATCAACGTGGAGGAGATTGGCGAGCGCGACATTCAGGATATCGATGAGCGTGTTGTGGAACAGCAAATTGTCCAAAATATCAAGAATTTCATTATGACTTTCGGTAATGATTTTGCATTTATCGGCAATCAATATCATTTGGAAGTCTATGGCGTTGACCATTTTCCAGATTTGTTGTTTTTCAACAGAGAACTTAACGCCCTTGTTGTGGTGGAACTCAAAACAGGAGATTTCAAGCCCGGCTACTTGGGGCAGTTGATGTCGTACCTACAAATCCTTGACGACAAAGTGCGCAAGCAACACGAAAACCCATCCATTGGCATTGTCCTCTGTAAATCTGCCAACAAAGACTATGTGGAATACGTAATCCAAAAATACGATAGTCCAATGGGCGTAGCCACATATAGCACATCTGCCGATATGCCCGATAATCTCCGCAAGGCTCTACCAGACATTGATGACTTAAAGAAAATTTTGTCAAATTAATTTCCCCATCCCAAAAAATCTCCGTACCTTTGCCCTTGCATCGCCGACCTGTATTTCAGCCGGCGGGCAACTACATATTGAAAGGCGTTACTTGCGCTTTGTTTTTGAAAATTCAGAACTTAGGAACTTTTGAAACTCAGACAAAACAAATGCAGAAAGGACGCCACGGGTTGTGTATCTACATTCCCGTAGTGTGCCAAGGGTA
>JAGCDD010000134.1 GCA_017651345.1 Bacteroidales bacterium
ACTATATTAGGCCCCACGGCGGGCGGAAAAACATCTTTTGCCGCGAACCTCGCACACAAACTCAACACTGAAATTATCAGTGCCGATTCGCGGCAAATTTATTGTGGAATGGACCTTGGAACAGGCAAAGACATTGCCGATTATACCGTTGATGGACAGCCCGTTCCATACCATTTGATAGATATTCTTCCCGCCGGGACCAAATATAATGTTTTTGAATATCAACGCGAATTTTTCAAGGCATTTGAAGAAATTTCTGCCAAAGGCAAAACACCGATATTGTGCGGTGGCACAGGACTTTATATCGAATCAGCAATACGAAACTACCAACTAATTGACGTTCCCGCCAATCCATCACTACGCAAAAGTTTGGAGCAATATTCTCTCGATGAACTAAAAAACATGCTCGCCGCGATGCGTACTCTGCACAACAATACCGACACCGACACAAAAAAACGCGCTATCCGTGCCATTGAAATCGAAACTTTTATCAAGGAGAATCCCAAGGTAGTTCCCTCCTACCCTAAAATTAACTCACTGATTTTCGGCATAAAAAACCCTCGTGCCGTGGAGCGCGAAAAAATCCGCATCCGCCTTCAACAACGTTTAGACGAAGGTATGATAGACGAGATTAAAAAACTTATGGATTCTGGTATCAGTGCAGATGATTTAATCTATTATGGTCTCGAATACAAATACGTAACTCTCTATGTTACAGGTCAATTAAAATACGAAGAGATGTTCGACCAACTATATATTGCCATCTGCCAATTTGCCAAACGACAGATGACGTGGTTTCGCCGCATGGAACGCCTTGGAATGTATATCTATTGGATTGACGGTCAGTTAGATATGGAGCGCAAAATTAATTTTGCTCTTGAACTTTTGCGCAGGAACGCAGACTAAATTCGCACCCGCAATATAGTTGGTTGTAAAAACCGTTTTCTTTAAGCAACTCATTTCTTCGCTGTTGCAATCCGCCTTTTCGCCAATTTCGCGCAAGATACTCCACGCCTTCGATATTTTGTACGGCATAGTTTCCGGCTGTGTCGATTTGTTCGAGACTTTTCCAACGCGAGGACGAAAGCGACGAGGCAATCGTATCGAACCCATTCTCTTTTGCAACCTTGGCGCAGGCAGCAAGGCGAAGTTTAAAACATTCAAGACAACGACTTCCGCGTTCTGGTTCGTTTTCAAGTCCTTGCACATGACTTAGCCACTCCTCGTGATTGTAATCTCCTTCTATAAAATTGATATTCAACTTTTTGCAATAACGCTCAATTTCGTTTCGACGTATCTCGTATTCTTTTTGAGGATAAATATTTGGATTATAATAAAAAATCGATGGCTGTATATTGTTGTTAATCAGCCATTCTAAAATTGGAGCGGAACACGGAGCGCAACATGCGTGCAAGAGTAGTTTCATCTTTGTAGGTTTTTCGGCAAAAATACCTAATTTTGGCAAAAAATACAACTATGAGGAAAAACATTCTTAAAATATTAGCAACTATCATAATATCAGCGTTTTGCTTTTGCAGCGAAGATTTTGAATACAACACGGGGTTTAAACTCAATTTTTCGAGCGACACCTTAAAATTCGACACCGTTTTCACTGGCGAAAAAAGTAGCATACGTTATCTAAAAATATTCAACAATACCGATAAAAACATAAATATCAACACTATACATCTTGAAAACAACGACAATCAGATACATCTAAATATCAACGGAATAGAAACCACTTCTGCAGAAAACATAGAATTGAGAAAAAACGACAGCATTTTTGTATTTGCCCAAGCCGAACTTAAAAACAAAACCGAAAATTATTCGCTAACCAACTCATTAATAGTGAATACCGGCGGCGAAAACCAACGCGTAATAATCACTGCCTACGCTATCAACGTAGAAAAACTCGACGGAACAATCAATTCCGACACCACACTGCCAGAAAACAAATCTTACATTTCTCATTCGGGAGTAAAAGTTGCCAAAAACGCAAAACTAACAATAAAAGAGGGTGTTAGCATATATTTTAGCAAAGAATCAGGCATAGAGATAGAAGGCGCACTTAATATCGAAGGCACCATAGATAATCCCGTAAAATTTCAAGGAATCCGCACCGAAAAAGAATACGCCGAAATACCTGCTCAATGGCGAGGAATTAATTTTAAAGAAGAATCGCAAACAAGCGTAATCAACTGTGCCACAATAAAAAACGCTCAAACAGCAGTATCCGCATTTAGCAACGCAAACATTACTATAAGCAACTCAAAAATAGAAAACTCTTTCTACCACGGATTATATTTAGAAAACACCAACTCACAGATATACAACACATTAATACACAACTGTGGTTATTCGTGCATAAATATCAGTGGCACAGGTAATTATCAGATACTACACTGCACATTAGCCGATTATTGGAACTACAATTTCCGCGAAAAATCTGCCTTTGACTGCAAAGGAAGTGAACAGAATTTCAGCACATTAGTTGCCAATTCGATAATCTATGGCAACAAAACCAACGAAACCGACTTCCGCGAAAAAGATAATATTAACATTGTCAACAGTCTTATAAAGAGCGACTTAACAGAGAACGAAAAGTTTACAAACTGCAAATTCAACCTCGACCCCGAATTTGCCAACCCCGATTCTGCCAACTACAAAATCAAAGACTCCTCCCCTGCCGTAGATATGGCAAACTACGGAATGTTAATGCTTTACGATTTTTTGGAAACCGACTATTTTGGCAACCAACGCACCGAAGACGATGGTCCCGACGCAGGTTTTGCAGAATACATAAAGTAAAAAGACAAAAATTGATTGGCACAATTGTTGAAATTTATAAAACAAGATTAGTTAGGTTGGTTAATTTGGTGTCGCTTGCAGATTTTTAGCTGAGGCGACACTTTTTTTTTATATATTTGCCGCTGAATAAAACATAAACTATCGACAATTATATGAAAAAACTAAATATCTTATTGATAACATTCTGTTTATCATTGCTTTATATAGGCTGTCGCTCTACCAAGGAAGCCGAAAAACACGTTTCGGCAATAGCGGCTGGCACCACACAATTGGCACAAATTTACAATCCCACAAGCACCACCATCCACCCAAAAGTATTTGTAAAAAAGAACGATACCACCAACATTGACCTTTTTGTTATCATCAACGATTCAGAACTCCTTTTTTCTAAGGCCAACGCTCAAAACCAACAAATGGCAAAGGTTAAAGTGTTTTACAAAATTATGGAGTCGTTCGAAAATGCGCAGATGATCGACACAAGTATGAAATTCGTTACTGTTAGCAAATCGGCATCACCCAAAACATTGGCAATCAAAATAAAGCTCAAACACGTAGACCTGCCTAAATTTGTGGTTCAAACTACTGTTACCGACCTTTTGAGAGGCAAGATGAACATCAGTTTCAACGAAGTAGACAAGATGGACTCAACAGGAATCGACAATTTTAACGTGTTTTACACCACCGACGGACTGCCTTTGCAAAAAAACTATGCCGACATTGGCACACAACTAACAGTGCGTTACAACAACACTCCCGGACTACACCTTATATATAATGCAGTACTTCCGGTAGACAACACCATACCTCAATCGCCTTACGCCACACTCGCGTTTTTCAACGATAGCACCATACACGTTGATACAGAGGCAAAACCATTGCAATTTACTTTCAATATCGACAAGCCCGGAATATATTTCACCACAGCCGACTCGGTAAACCAACGAGGATTTTCGATTCCATGTTTTGGCAACGACCATCCAAGCGTAACCACACCTGAAGATATGCTCAAAACCATAAAATACCTCTGCACCGACGAAGAATATGCCCAAATAACCGCAAAAGAATCAAAAAAACTCGCCGTAGACGATTTTTGGTACTCGTGCACCAAAGATATCAAAAAGGCAAAAGAACTTATCAAAGTATACTATACACGCGCAGTGTTTGCCAACATATTTTTCACCGACCATCGACAAGGAATGTTAACCGACCGCGGAATGGTATACATAGTAATGGGTCCGCCTCAGATGATGGCAATTACAAGCAAAGCCGAAATTTGGACCTATCGCGACCGCAAAGAAGACCGTAAAATCAAGTTTGTATTCCGAAAACGACAAACCACACTCACAACGCCCGAATATCGCCTTTTCCGCAGTACAGAATTGAAACCATATTGGGACAACGCAGTAGACACTTGGCGCAAAGGTAACATTTACACTTTCTAAATTTAACAAAGATTTAAAAACACAAAGGCAAAAACAGAAAAAAAATATATAAATTTGCATAGTTGACGAACGAAAACAATTTTTAAATAAAGACTTAAACATGAGTAAATTAGATTTAACAAAGTACGGAATTACAGGTTCAACTGTAATCGCACACAATCCTTCTTACGAAGAACTCTACAAAGCAGAAGTTAACCCCGCTCTCGAGGGTTACGAAAAAGGTCAGAAAACAGAACTCGACGCTGTTAACGTTATGACCGGTATCTTCACTGGCCGTTCACCTAAAGACAAATACATCGTTGACAACGACGAAAGCCACAACAATGTATGGTGGACTTCTGACGCTTACAAAAACGACAACCACCCCATGAGCGAAGACGTTTGGGCTAAAGTTAAAGAAATCGCTAAAAAAGAACTCTCTAACAAAAACCTTTACGTTGTTGACGCATTCTGCGGTGCTAACGAATCTACTCGTCTTGCTGTAAGATTCATCGTAGAAGTTGCTTGGCAGGCTCACTTTGTTGAAAACATGTTCATCCAGCCTACCAAAGAAGAACTCGAAAACTTCGAACCCAACTTCGTTATCTACAACGCTTCTAAAGCTATAGTTGAAAACTATAAAGAACTAGGTCTCAACTCTGAGACTTGCGTTGCATTCAACACAAAGAGCCGCGAGCAGGTTATCATCAACACATGGTACGGCGGTGAAATGAAAAAAGGTATGTTCTCTATGCTGATCTACTACCTCCCCCTAAAAGGCATCGCTTCAAT
>JAGCDD010000135.1 GCA_017651345.1 Bacteroidales bacterium
CAAAAACGACATTATTGTTTACAATGTGGAATATCGCCCCACCGTTGGACGTTATAATTTTTACAAACTATTCCCTTACCGCAAAAGTGCTACTTTTTTATCCTGTGGCAAGGTTACAGCGCACAATTTTGATATGGATAAGTTCGCTCTTCAACGTCGTATCGATATTGAACGTCTCTCTATCGACCGTCTTGCGCTCAATTCTTATCTCAATCGTTCCAAACCGTCTGACACTTCGTCGATTAAGCCAAATCTTCACGAATTTATTCGCCGGATTCCTATGCGTATTACAATCGATACTGCCATTGTATCAAATAGTTACATCGCTTGCGAACAACTCAGTCCCGAAGCGGCTGTGCCCGGCATTCTCACTATTAATGATGTTTCGGGCAAGGTTTTCAACTTTACCAACGACACCGCCACCCTCCGCCACGACAGCGTTATGTTTGCCAACATTGAGGGTCGTTTGATGAATAAAGCGGGTATTAAGGCTGATTTTAAATATTTTCTTAATTCTCCCACCGACGAGTTTATCGTTAAGGCTCAGACCGATACGATTTTCCTTCCCGATATGAATCCGTTTCTCGAAAACGCCCTTTTTGCCCGTATCGACGACGGTGTGATGAAGAGTGCCGACATTGAGTTTACCTCCAACAACAAATCGTCGTCAGGTGTGTCGGTATTTCGCTATAATGGACTTAAACTTTCTGTAAATAAGCACGATAGTATTCAGCCAAAGCGACGTGGATTGTTGTCGTTTCTTGCCAATTCGCTCATTCGCACCGACAATCCCAAGCACAAACTTTCGCGCGTTAAAAAAGGTTATATTTATGCCAAACGCGACCCGCACAAGAGTTTTTCGTCGTATTGGATTCAATCTGTGCTGTCGGGCGCAAAGGCTACCGCCGGGTTTGAGAGCAAGGAACAAAAAGACGAGCGCAGACTTTCATCTAAAATTAAAGACGTAATTAGTATAAAACATCATATCGAAGAAAAACAACGAAAAAAACAACGCAAACAATTTAACGAGGAAATTAAAAATGAAAAATAAATATTTTTTTATAGGCATTGCCGGTAGCGGAATGAGCGCAATTGCTCAGTTTCTTAGAGGGAAAGGTCGCGAGGTAAGTGGTTCTGACCGTATTTTTGCATCGCCTGAGGGTCAGGATACCAAACAAAAACTTGAAGCCGAAGGTATAAAATGTTATAACCAAGGCGAGACCGTTCCTGATCTCGACACTGATTGCGTGGTAGTGTCCACTGCCATTGAGGACACCGTTCCCGAATATGCTTTTGCTGTTAAAAACAATCTTAGAATCCTTCACCGCAGCAAATTGCTCGCCGACATTGCACTCAAAAGCAAGACCATTGCCGTTAGCGGAACATCTGGAAAATCTACCACTACTGCAATGATTTACTGCATTTTAGAAAAATGCGGCTTTTCTCCGTCGCTAATTTCGGGCGCGGGACTTGTGGAACTTCAAAACCAAGGCAAAATCGGCAACGCCGCAGTGGGCAACAGCGATTATCTTGTAATTGAATCTGACGAATCCGATGGAACAATAAAAAATTATCGTCCCTCTATCGGCGTTATTCTCAATATCGACCGCGACCACAAGGAGATTCCTGAACTTATGCAACTTTTTACTGCATTTGCTCACAATACCCGTAACAATCTGATTGTAAATCAAGACAACGAACGCTCTGCATCGCTATCAATTGATATTGTCAACGATTTTTCGTGTCGAGGCTTGGCTGGAAACAATGCCGAGGATTTTGTGCAAAATCCCGACAGCATTGAGTTTACTTGCGATGATACTCGCTTTAAAATCAATGTGATAGGTCGCCACAATATGGAAAACGCTATGGCTGCAATTTCTGTGGCTCGTGTGCTTGGCATCAGCGACAAAGATTCTGCCGCCGCACTTGCTCAGTATCAAGGTATTTATCGCCGCAACCGTGTGATTGCCAACAAAAACGGCATCGTTATTATGGACGATTTTGCCCACAATCCTGCCAAAATTTCAGCATCCATTTCGGCGTGTCAGGCTATCAGCAAACGTGTTATTGCGTGGTTTCAGCCCCACGGTTTCGCCCCCTCGCGTATGATGAAAGACGAACTTATCGAACGTCTCGCCGCCATTCTTCGTCCCGACGACCGCATTATCTTCTCCAAAATCTATTACGCAGGAGGCACAGCCGACCAATCATTCTCTGCCGCCACCTTTGCCGACTCTCTCATCGCCCTTGGCAAAAACGCCCTCTACATCGCAGACCGTCAAGATATTATCCCCGAACTCCGCGCCACCGCCCGTTCCGGCGACATCATTCTCCTTATGGGCGCACGCGATCCATCTTTGGCAGGATTTGCGGAGGAAGTGGCTGAGGGTGTGATTTAATGGATTTCTTTTTTTCTTAAATCCATACTTCCACAAAGAAAAATATTTATATTTGCAAAGTTAATCCTAATCATAACAACCATGACCGAAGAAGAAAGAAAAGCAAGGATGGAAAGAATGGCAAGAAACTACGCCATTAATTCCAAAAAGACTCCTAAGACGAACAGGATGAAATATGCCGTGGAGCATGCAGGAGAAGTTATTATAACAGATCCTGAGTGGATTGAAAGATTAAAATATTATCTTCCCGACTATGACCCGGCTAATGCTTGATACGTGCGCAGTTATCGAATTGATAACATGTCCACGTACAAAAAAACTTGATTTTTGGGATGTTCTTGACGCTCCCGACACTATGCCGTTTGCAAGTTTTGAAACGGCACGTGAACTTGTTGTGCTATTTAATAACAAAAAACTATTGTCTAAACACTGGAAGACTGCCTCTCAGATGCTGAAATCAATTGAGCAAGATTACCGCATAGAATTTTTGCCTCTGCGCTGGGATACAGCCTTAACATACGCATCCTTGCAACTTAATGAGGCTATGGATCACCACGACCCAAGCGACCATATTATCATCGCTCACGCCATCACCGAGCATCTCACTTTACTTTCAAGCGACCATAAATTTGCATATTACCGAAGTCAAGGACTCGATTTGATTGAATATTGATGGGGACTTAGATATTTTTCTCAAATAATCCCCCTCCCCACACCGCGTATTCATTTTTTTCCTATCTTTATCCCCGAAAATAAACTAACAATGCACTGTGTGA
>JAGCDD010000136.1 GCA_017651345.1 Bacteroidales bacterium
TCACTGATATTGATATCGATAGCGTGATTGGCGAATCTACACGGGCAAAAATCGACACTGTAAACCGCCTGAAATCCGAAGGTATTTTTGCACTTAATAAAAATCTTACCGAACCTCATATTATTCAGCGTATTGCGGTAATTTCTGTGGCAACAGGCAAAGGGTACGCCGATTTTACTTCCGTTATCAATGGCAATAGTTTCGGCTACAATTATTTTGTGCCGTTGTTTTCGGCTGCAATGGTTGGCGACCGTGCCGCAGGTGAAATTACTGCACAATTACAAAACATTGCTTCTAAAAAACATCTGTTTGACGCAGTGGTAATTATCCGTGGTGGGGGTGGCGATGTTTCGTTGTCTTTTTTTAATAATTACGAATTGGCAAAGGTTGTGGCAGAGTTTCCGCTGCCCATTTTTACTGGCATTGGACACGCCACCAATATCACTGCTGTTGAGGAAGTTGCGCATCATAGTTTTTCCACACCATCTGAATTGGCAAACTACATTATCAACAAAACTCATCAGGCGGAACTCAATCTTAACGCATTGGTAAAGAGCATTCATCAAAAAATGTCTGCCGTGGTAACTCAAAATCGCAACCGCTTAAATACCGAGAGTCGTACTGTTAAGATGCATATTATCAATATTATAAACAGTAACAGTCTAAAACTCCGAGCTACCACACATCATATCCATACCATTATTACACAACGACTTAACGAAAATCGCCGCTATCGCTTAACAATGGTTGTAAGAGATATTGCCACATCTATTAAATCAATATCAGCCAATTATTTAACACGTTTAGACAATATCGAACTCGCATTTACGCAAAAGCACAAACGCAATAATGGTGATATTTACATTGGTGGCACAAAAGTAACCTCGGTGAGTCAGTTGCAACTCGGTAGCACGGTAGAAATTACGCTCAACGGCGGAGTGGTAACGGCAGAAATAAAGAGCATTAAGGAAGAATAATTATCTTAATCCCCAATTTTCACGATCGAGACTGCGGTATGTAATGGCTTCGGCGATATGTGTGCTACTGATGTTTTCTTCTCCGGCAAGGTCGGCAATGGTGCGAGCCACTTTTAAAATGCGGTCGTAAGCGCGTGCCGAAAGTTTGAGTTTTTCCATTATGTTTTTTAAAAGCGCCATGCTCGAATCATCTAAATGGCAGTATGTGCGTATTTGTGATGATGTCATTTGTGCATTGCAGTGAGTTTGAGAACTTTCTCCATAACGCTTTTGTTGAATTTCGCGGGCAGCAATTACACGTTTACGAATATCTGCACTTGATTCTGACGGAGTTTGCTTAGAAAGTTCGCGGAATGGCACAGGCACAACCTCCACATGCAAATCAATACGGTCTAAAAGCGGTCCCGAAATACGGTTGAGATATTTTTGCACTTGTGCTTGTGTACATTCACATTGTTTGTCGGGGTGGTTGTAATAGCCACAAGGACAAGGATTCATCGACGCCACAAGCATAAATCCTGCGGGATAATTAACAGTGAATTTGGCTCGCGAAATGGTTATTTCTCGGTCTTCCAACGGTTGTCGCAATACTTCAAGCACCTGACGTTTAAATTCGGGCAATTCGTCTAAAAACAAAACGCCATTGTGAGCCAACGAAATTTCACCCGGTTGAGGATATGCACCTCCGCCCACAAGTGCTACATCGCTGATGGTGTGGTGAGGACTGCGAAACGGACGTACCGTCATAAGTGCCGACCCGTGTGGCAAAGTGCCGGCAACTGAGTGTATCTTTGTGGTTTCCAACGATTCGTGCAAAGTAAAAGGCGGCAATATCGATGGAATACGTTTGGCAAGCATAGTTTTGCCTGCACCGGGAGGACCTATCATAATTACATTGTGTCCACCGGCGGCGGCAATTTCAAGCGCACGTTTAACATTGCTTTGTCCCTTAACATCGGCAAAATCGAGGTCGATAGTTTCAAAATGTTCAAAAAACTCTTTTCGTGTGTCGATAATTGTGGGTTGAATAGAATCTTCGCCGTTAAAAAAATCTACCACCTCTTGAATATTGTGCGCTCCATAAACTTCGAGGTTGTTTACTACGGCAGCCTCACGAGCATTTTCGGCAGGAAGAATAATACCTTTGAATTTTTCTTTAACAGCCTGTATTGCAATCGGTAACGCTCCTTTGATGGGTTTTATAGTGCCATCGAGCGAAAGTTCACCCAAAATAATGTAGTCGCTTACTTTGTCGGCTTTGATTTGTTCCGAAGCGGCAAGAATACCAACGGCAAGCGGCAAGTCGTAAGCCGAACCCTCTTTGCGAATATCGGCAGGAGCCATATTGATAACGATTTTTCTACCCGGCATCCTCAATCCTGCCACCCTAACAGCCGATTCTATACGTTGTTGACTCTCCTTAACGGCATTGTCGGGGAGTCCCACCATAAAAAAAGCCATACCCGGCGAGGCTTCGGTTTCAACTGTAACTGTAAGTGCATCGATACCGTTTACCGCGCTCGCGTATGTTTTAACTAACATTTTTTTATAATTTTTTGGGGTTAATGATATGTTTTCAAGGCAAAATTAAGAAAAAGAGATTTAATTATGTATCGGTTTTTGTGATTTTTTTTCAAAGAAAGGAATTTTTTTTGATGGTATAATATATAAGGTGTTTAAACGCAATCTCAAAAAAATGTAGAAACTTGGCGGAATGACCCATTTTTTGCCTCATTCCGCCAAGTTTCTATTGATGTAAATTTGTATTAATATGTTGATATTTAGTATTTTAGTTGTTTTTATAAAGCTTCATTTAACTAAAATTAACAATAGTTAAATTGAGTTTTTACGGCATAAATAGTTCGGAGACTGTGATTGAGTTTTGAATTTCGTAGCGATAGGCGTTTCCGGTTATGCCTTTGGTGGTAATCATCACGAGATGAACGGCTTTTGAGTTATTGATTTTGGTTGCAAAGAGAGTTTTGCGTGTTTGAAGTTTTTCATCGTAATCTTCGTCGATGGTAAACTTGTTTTTGGTGAATTTCATTTCGCATAGGTCTATAACACCATCGCTGCGGTCTATCACCATATCTATTTGCATTTTGGGGTCGCGGTATCCGTAAATGGTACTTATGACGCCTGATATGCCAAGTGCGTTTTTAATTTGTTGTTGGTGGGCAAAACAGATTCTCTCAAATGCAAGACCGCTCCAAGTAGCATATAATGGCATATTTTGAAGCGTTAGCCAATAGTTGCGACCATTTTCGCCCGGAGTATCCATAAAGTTGTAATAAAATATGGTAAAAAAGTCAATCAATTGATATACAGAATTTTTTACCTTATCGCCCCAAGTGTTGCAACGTTTAATAAATCCGCAATATTCTAAATCGGCGAGTATCCGTGTAAGATTCCCATTGTCAGCAATATCCCCTTGTGAAATAATTTCGTTGCGGGTGAGTCCTGAATTTTTTTTGCCAAGGAGGTTCACCACCTTGATGTATTGCTCCGGTGTGTTAAAAAGCGAATGGTAAAGGTTATCGAATTCGTGGCGCAATAGTCCAGATGGCTCAAAAAACAGGCTGTCGATATTCTGTGCTACGCTTTTACCTCGTTTTAGTAGCGTCCAATAATACGGAACGCCGCCGATTGCCATATAACATTCGAGAATTTGTCTTTGGTTGAATCCAAGTCCTGAATTTCTCACAAATTGTTCACATTCGTTTAACGAAAACTCTCTCAAATTAATAGCAAGTGTAACGCGGTTGTGAAGTCCACCATGATTACGTATCAGTTTGTTGATAATCCACGATGTAGAAGAGCCACAAACAACAAGCAAAAGGTTGTGTTGTGCCGATGCCCATGAGTTCCAAAAATATTCTAAGGCTGCCAAAAAGCCTGAATGTTGGGTATCTAACCAAGGCATTTCGTCAATGAAAACCACTTTTTTACGTTTCGACGACTGTTCAATAAGTTTTCGCAGAGCATTAAAAGCCTGTAACCAATTATTTATGGGTTCGGTGGGAGTATATCCGCAGTTTTGTAGTGCGGTTTGCCATGCCTCTAACTGACCAGCCTTGCTGGTATTTGCCATTCCTGAGTGTTGGAAAACAAATTTACCTTCGAACGTTTCCCTAACAAGAAACGTTTTTCCGATGCGGCGGCGTCCATAAACTGCCACAAATTGTGCTTCTTTGGATTTGAAAGCATCCATCAACATTTTTTTCTCTTCTGTGCGACCAATAAACATAGCGGTAGATTTTTAATACTGCAAATATACAAAATTTATTTAGAAACTTGGCGGAATGACCCATTTTTTGCCTCATTCCGCCAAGTTTCTATTGATGTTATTTTGTATTAATAGATTGGTATTTAGTATTTTAGTTGTTTTTATAAAGCTTCGTTTAACTAAAATTAACAATAGTTAAATTGATACTTTTGCATCAGGACATCAGATTAAGATGCTGTATAATACAATAAATGCACTATTTTTGCAGTTGAAATCAAAAAAAATCTATTAGCATTATGAAAAAAACTATTTTGATAGCTGCAATGTCAATGTTTGCTTCTGCCATCTTTGCGCAGGGAATTGCAAATGTTAAGGAACTTTATTCCGAAAAGGAAAAGAAATACTTCACCGATGCTGAGGCGAAGAATTGGAAGGCGGATGCCGAGGAAAACGAAATGTATGAAAGTTATTGGGACATCGTGGGCGGTGGCTGCTCGTGGTATTGCGGCAATGGATATCCTACTAAAATTACTGCATCGAGCCGCCTTGCTAATCAAGGCAACAACAATTACAACGAGAAAAACCTTCACGACCTAATGTACAACACCCCGTGGGTAGAGGGCGTTGCCGGATATGGCGAGGGTCAATGGGTAAAATACACTTTTGAGGCCAACAGTCCCCGTATCACCGAGATACACGTGGTAAACGGCTACGTAAAAAGCCAAGCCGCGTGGAAAAACAATTCGCGTGTAAAACGCCTCAAAGTTTATGTCAACGACAAGCCGTTTGCTATTCTCAACCTTGAAGACAGCCGTAGCGACCAAACTTTTAAAATTGACCCGCTCAACGATTCTAAGGAATGGACTATGAAGTTTGAAATTTTGGAGGTTTACAAGGGCGACAAATACGACGACACTGTTCTTTCTGAGGTATATTTCGATGGAATAGACGTGCATTGCTTTGCCGCCGGAACTAAAATAACCCTTGCCGATAAGACACTGAAAAAGATTGAGGAGATAACCGTGGGCGACCAAGTGCTTGCTTATAATCCTCAAACCGGCGAGACTTTCTCTGCCACCGTAGAAAAAACCGATGCCGTAAAACATTCAGGACTTGTAACCTATCATCTTGAAAACGGTACAAAAATCACAGCCACCGAAGATCATCCTTTCCTTACCAACAAAGGTTGGGCTTCGTTTAATCCTGTTAAAACAGTTCTCTACAAGGGTTACGATAAGGTAGAGGAGATTGACGCAGGTGATTATTTTATCACCCCCACCGGCAAGTTGAAGGTAAAATCCACAAGCGTCTCCACCAAAAAGCAGAACACCTACACAATAGTAAAACTCTCACACGGTCAAACCTTTATCGCCAACGGCGTGGTGGTAGGCACGGAGGAGTTGTAGGGTTATCCATACAAAAACTCGCCAAATCTGCTTTTTTTCGGCACATTTGGCGAGTTATATTATTCTAAATTGTTAATTCTCAATTGTCAATTGTGAATTGTCAATTGTGAATTGTGAATTTACTTCTTGCTTTTTTCCACAATGGCGTCGATAACTGCTACGGCAACAATGTTGACGATGTCGTTGACCGAACTTTCAAAGTCGATAAAGTGAATCGGTTTGTTTAAGCCCATCTGAATAGGTCCGATGAGTTCCACATTGTTGTTCATTGCGGCAAGCATCTTGTAACTTGTGTTGGCGCTGCCGAGGTTGGGGAAAATAAGAGTGTTTACCACCTTGCCTTTCAAGCGGTTGAAGGGGAAGGTACGGTCGCGCAACTGGTCGTCGATGGCAAAGTTTACCTGCATTTCGCCGTCGATGTCGAGGTCGGGACGCTGTTCGTGAACAATCTCCACAGCCTTGTGCACAGTGGCGGGCGTTCCGTCGGTGTCGGCACCAAAGTTTGAGTACGAGAGCATAGCCACCACTGGTTTTTTGTTGAAAAACTTAACAGTGTCGGCGGCGAGTTTTGCGGTGTCTACAAGCGCGTCAACATCGGGGTGACGGTTGATAAGCGTGTCGGCAAGGAAGAATGTACCCTTGTCGGAATTGAGGATGTGCATTGTGCCAAAGTGCGAATATCCCTCGCGAATGCCGATAACGTCTTTGGCAATTTGGATAGTGTCGCGGTAACGAGTGTAAACGCCTGTGATAAAGGCATCTGCATCGCCGGTTTCTACCATCATCATACCAAAGTAGTTGCGGTCGAACATCTTGTCGTTAGCCTCTTGGAAAGTCATACCCTGACGTTGGCGTTTTTCGGTGAGGATTTTGGCGTAACGTTCGCGGCGGTCGGCCTCGCGGTCGGCACGGAGGTTGATGATTTCGATGCCGTCGAGGTTGAGTTCGAGTTCTTCGGCTATCTTGTTGATTTTCTCGGTGTTGCCAAGAAGAATGGGGTAACAGATTCCTTCGTTTTTGGCCTCAATTGCAGCCTTCATCATATTGGGGTGAATACCTTCGGCAAATACCACACGTTGGGGCGAACGGCGTGCAAAGTCGTTCAACTGGCGCGAAAGTTTTGATTCGTAGCCCATCAACTGGTTGAGGCGCTGTTTGTAGCCGTCCCAATCGGTGATAGTTTTGCGGGCAACGCCTGATTTGATGGCGGCTTTTGCCACAGCGGTAGAAACTTCGGTAATCAAACGTGGGTCTACCGGCTTGGGTATAAAGTAGTTAGGACCAAAAGTAAAGTTGCTAACGTGGTAAACCTCGTTGACAATATCGGGAACGGGCTGTTTTGCCAAATCTGCAATAGCGTACACAGCGGCGAGTTTCATCTCCTCGTTGATGGCGGTGGCAGCCACGTCTAACGCGCCACGGAAAATGTAGGGGAATCCGATAACGTTGTTGATTTGGTTGGGATAGTCGCTGCGGCCGGTAGACATCAGCACGTCGGGACGCGATGCCATAGCCTCTTCGTAAGTGATTTCGGGAACGGGGTTGGCAAGTGCAAACACAATCGGGTCTTTTGCCATAGAGCGAACCATATCCTGACTGAGCACGTTACCCTTTGATAATCCGAGAAATACGTCGGCACCTTTTACAGCCTCTTCCAAAGTGGTGATGTCGGTGCGAGTGGTGGCAAATTCTTTTTTCTGTGCGTTAAGGTCGGTACGGTCGGCACGGATAACGCCCTTAGAATCAAGCATTACAATGTTTTCTTTGCGTGCGCCGAGAGCCACGTAGAGTTTTGTGCAACTGATGGCAGCCGCACCTGCGCCGTTGACAACGATTTTTACATCGGCGATATTTTTGCCGTTTACCTGCAAAGCGTTGATAAGACCTGCGGCAGATATAATGGCTGTGCCGTGCTGGTCGTCGTGCATAACGGGGATGTCGAGTTCCTCTTTGAGGCGGCGTTCAATCTCAAAACATTCGGGAGCCTTGATATCTTCCAAGTTGATACCGCCGAAAGTGGGAGCGATAGCCTTAACAGCCTGAATAAATTTTTCGGGGTCTTTTTCGTTGATTTCGATGTCGAACACGTCGATACCACCGTAAATCTTAAACAACAGACCTTTACCTTCCATAACGGGTTTTCCGCTCACTGCGCCAATATCGCCGAGGCCGAGCACAGCCGTACCGTTAGAAATCACCGCCACGAGGTTGCCCTTGTCGGTGTATTTGTAAGCGTCGTCGGGGTTTTTCTGAATCTCCAAGCAAGGCTCAGCCACGCCGGGCGAATATGCCAACGACAAGTCGGTTTGTGTTCTGTACGGTTTTGTGGGAACTACCTCAATCTTTCCCGGGCGACCCTCGCTATGGTAACGGAGCGCCATCTCTTTGGTAATTTTTGCCATTTTAATGTGTTTTAGTTATTATGCGGCAAAATTAGTTACCAAGTCTTTACAAGCGGTGTAGAAAATGTAAAGTTTTAGTTATTATCGGAATTGTTATAAGTTTTCAATTTCTTCAATTGATAGTTTGGTGGCGGTGGCAATTATATCGGCAGAAAGATGGAGTTCGTACTTCATATTCTTGGCGATGTCGATGGCTTTCTGGTGCGCTCCTTTTTCTTCGCCTTCTGCAATACCTTCCTCTTTTGCATATTTCAAAATATTCACGCTATCGCGGTAAACTTTCAAGTCGTGGTCGTATTTACGGCGTTGCAGTTTTGAGAGATTTGCCACTTCGGCAATCTCG
Organism: Bacteroidales bacterium; assembly: GCA_017651345.1. Classification (GTDB taxonomy): domain Bacteria; phylum Bacteroidota; class Bacteroidia; order Bacteroidales; family UBA3824; genus UBA3824. The sequence continues at coordinate 8,355 of JAGCDD010000136.1, forward strand.
CCAAGTTTAGCAAAAATCGAGTTTTTTGCCGCCCACGGTATACGCTCCAAAATTTCCATATTCTTAAATATATAAATCCAACGTTCAAAATCTGTCTTACATTCGTTCTCTTCCTTGGTGAAACAAGGAAGTTGCAGGTATATTAGTTTCACCTTCTCTGATACCGGCTTGTGTGTCTTGATGTTGAGCAACTGCACATCGGTACGGAATTCGGTGAGACTTTCCACCTTGAAGTTCATAAATGCAACGAAATAAACCGCGTCAAAGTTGTAGTCCCAATCACCTTTTTGACCTTGACGAGAAACTGCCTGCGAGGTATAGAAGATGCTACGCTCAATGAAATACTTTTGCGATTTGTTCTGCATCTCTACAATTATCTTTCTGCCGTCGTCGGTGTCGCAGTAGATGTCGTAGATAAGTCCACGGTCGTCTTTGAATATCCTCTGACGTTCCTTGTCTAAGAATTTCAGGTCTACTACCTTGTCCTTTCCTGCCAAAAGATTGTTCAGAAAGTCAATCAGCAAGGGCTTACTCAGTTCCTGTCCAAAGAGTATCTTAAAGCCGGTGTCGGTAAACGGGTTTATAAATCGTCCCATAAATTACTTTGTTTTTGTTGCAAAGGTAATAAAATTGGTGATAATTCGCAAAACTAACTATGTTATTTAGTTTTCTTTGTAAAATATCCGGGATTGGATTTGCCACCATCGATTCGGGCGTATTCTACATCGGTGTGTTTTTCGTCATATTTTGTTCCTTTTCCGCCGACAAGGTTGGGGCAATCTTTAAACATATTATTTGACTCTGTTTCTTTGTTTGTATTCCAATTGTCACCAACATAGATTGTTTTAAGGTTGTCACAATGACCAAACATTTCTCTCATATTAGTAACACTATCAGTTTTGAATCCGCTGACATCAAGACTTGTCAGGCTTTTACATGCCGAAAACATGAACCTCATATGAGTAACCTTATCAGTATTGAACCCGCTGACATCAAGGCTTGTAAGGTTTTCACAATGAGAAAACATACCTCCCATATCAAAAACACTATCAGTTTTGAATCCGCTGACATCAAGGCTTGTAAGGTTTCTACAATCACTAAACATATCACTCATATTAATAACACTATCAGTATTGAACCCGCTGACATCAAGGCTTGTCAGGTTTCTACAAGCACGAAACATACCTCCCATACCAGTAACATTATCAGTATTGAATCCGCTGACATCAAGGCTTGTAAGGTTTTCACAATGAGAAAACATACCACCCATATCAGTAACATTCTCAGTATTGAACCCGCTGACATCAATGCTTATAAGTTTTTTACAATCCAAAAACATACCTCTCATATCAGTAACCTTCTCTGTATTGAATCCGCTGACATCAAGGCTGGTCAAGTTTTCACAATCACTAAACATCAAACTCATATCAGTAACCTTCTCTGTATTGAAACCGCTAACATTAAGGGTTGTAAGGTTTTTACAATGACGAAACATTTCACTCATACCAGTAACATTCTCAGTATTGAATCCACTGACATCAAGGCTTGTCAAGTTTTCACAATAACTATACATCAAACTCATTTTAATAACATTCTCTGTATTGAAACCGCTGACATCAAGGTTTGTAAGTTCTGCACACCCAAAAAACATATTACTCATATCAGTAACCTCAGAGGTATTAAGATTTTCTTTAATGCCTTTGATGGAATCGAGAAATCCACACCCCATAAACCAACGACTACAACTTTTGGGTCTGTATTCTTTGAATGACTTGTCAAATACAACGGTTGTAATTTGGGAGCATATTGAGCCCCATTCTTTGGCGTACGTAAAGAAATTGTTTTCTACAAAATTTTCCACATCATATGCCCCTTTTGGTTTGCCTTTTCCGTAGTAAAAGGTCAAAGTACTATCTTTAAATATTGCGTATGCTTCGGGATTAATGTTGCCTTGTTGTTCAGATTTAAGAGAACAGGCATTGAAACACAGCATTATCAACAGAATCAACAATACGCTTGCTTTTTTCATTTTATGATTTTTTTTTGTTTTATGATGTTGCAAAGATAATCAAACCCCATCATCTATTATATACATACAGTATGCTTTTGGGTTCTTTGACATCCTTGGACCACGATTTGCGGATGCGACGGCCGATAACGCCGTAGTTGGTGTAGGTGATAACGGCTTGGTTGAGTTCTTTGAGGTCTTTTTCTAAGGTGACGGTGATGTCGTCGATGGTGCCCCGGTTGTTGTTGCACAGGTGGCAGCCCGACGATTTGATATGCAGGCGGAGGTTTTGTATCGTGCCTCGGTTCTCTTTGATAAAGCAGTTGCGCGAACTGATGGTGAGGCGGTGTCCGTTGCCGTCGAATGTGCCTTTAAACTGCGACACCCTCTGCACCGCGCTGCTGATAACAAGGTTGTCGGTGGCAAGCACAAAGCACAGCGACGATCCTTCCATCTTTTTCAAATCCTCTATGCAGGTAATCTTGATAGGGTTTTGCGGCGTTCCCTCGGCTTGTACGGGGGGCTTGGGCAACTGCCATACGGCATAGAGGGTGGCGTTTTGGTCGAAGGTGAAGTTGGTGGCTGCGTTGGCGGCTGATGGGGTGCGTGTCCATCCAAGAAACTTTACGTCGGTGACTTCGGGTTTTACTCTCGGCGCAAACCTTGCCATATCAATGCTTTGACCCTTTGCCACACGGCACTTGTATTGAAAACCGCTGAGGTCTACCGCGCGTCCGTACACGCCTTCGAGACATAGGTTGAAACTTATGGTTACCGAATCTACCTTGGCTTTGGGCTTTGGCTGACGGTTGACGGGCGTGTTGGGGGTGGGAGAGGGGCTTACCACGGGCGGTACGGGCGGCTCGGGTGCTATGGGCGCGGGTTCGGGTGTTACGTCTGCCACAATGTTTTCGGGCTGTTGGAGCTGAGGCTTGTCGGTCTTGAACACTATCACCGTAACTTCGTAGGCGGGCATCAGAAAGGTGCAGGTGTTGCCTATGGTGTGGCAGGGAATAATGCGCACGGGCTTTTTAGAGCCGGTTTTTACCACCATTACCGAGTCGAATTGGCACATAATGGAGAATGTTACCTCTTGGTCGCGGGGGGCGTATTGGGGCAGGCCGTCGATGCTGTCGGTGAGTTTTTTGGGCGACAGGGTGATGTCGTGGGGAAATTTGAGGTTGCACCCCGTGAGAATGGCGCAGCAGGCCAACAGCAACCAATATTTGATTTTATTTTCCATTTCCGTACTTTTTGAAATATTCAAGCGATGCGGCGGCAATGGCCTCATTCATATCGCGGTCGCTCATAACGATGTCGCTAAGTGCTTGTCCGAGTTTTTTGTCGCAAGCCTTTTTGTCTTCGCCGCCCTTCGACGACAGAATATACTCGGAGTATGCGCCCGATATTTTGGTTTCGAGTTTTTCGTACTTTTGCCAAGTGCGGAAGGGCAAAATCAACATCAATAGTGCCTGAATAATGCTAACAACAAAGGTTATAGCCGAAATATTGTGCAGAAATTCGGTGTATTTTTCGTTGCCGCCCCAAAACACGTTAGCAAAATTGTACGACAGGGTAAGTACAATAACAATTATGGCAAGAACGTAATAAACTGATTTCCAAAATACTTTTCGCGAGGAACAGTAATTAAACAATTCGATTGCCAAGTTTTTTTCGGATGTATTGGCTACTAATTTCATATATAACTTTGTTATGCTCATTGTGGTATAAAGTTAGGATGGTTTTTCTTTTTTTAATTGTGGCAAGGTTGTTGCTCTTTACATTAGTTTAACGTTAGATGATGCAGGTTTATTTTTTGAAATGTAAAGGATTTTTGGAAAAACGTTGCGGATATTTTTTTATCTTTGCTCAGTGAAAATCGGCACGAGTATGAACACCGAAAGCCAAAACATAGAATTCAAGGAGTCTTGGAGGGATGAATATCTCAAATGGATATGCGGCTTTGCCAATGCGCAGGGCGGCAAAATCTATATTGGTGTATGCGACGACGGCTCTGTTTGTGGCTTAGACGACAGCAAGCGCCTTATGGAGGATATTCCCAACAAGATTGTGAGCCTTTTGGGTATAGTTGCTGATGTTAACCTTCTTCAAAAAGACGGCAAGGATTATATCTGTATAGAGGTGACTCCGTACAAAGTGCCGATAGCCTACAAGGGTGTGTATCATTACCGTTCGGGCAGCACCAATCAGGAGTTAAAAGGTGCGGCTCTGCAAGAGTTTCTATTTAAGAAAATGGGTCTTACGTGGGACGGTGCGGCATATACCTCAGCCACAATCGACTGTATCGACCCCAACGCGGTAGCATATTTTCTTCACAAGGCTGTTTCGAGCGGCAGATTGCCCGCCGAGTTGGAAAAATCAGATTTGAAAACCGTGCTCGAAAATCTTGACCTTTTTGCTGACGACGGCAAGTTGCGCAATGCTGCCATTCTTTGTTTTGGCAAACGTCCGTCGAGATATTTTGCCGCGGCAGAGTTTAAAATCGGCAGATTTGGCGCGTCGCAAAGCGATTTGATGTTTCAGGATATGGTAGAAGGCAACCTTATTCAGATGGCAGACCGTGTTATCGACCTTTTGAAGTCGAAATATCTTACCAACCCGATTCATTACGAAGGACTGCTCCGTGTGGAGGAACTTGAAGTGCCCGAAACGGCATTGCGCGAGGCTATTCTCAACGCAATCATTCACCGCGACTATACCGGCGCACAAATTCAGATGCGTGTTTGGAACGACCGTATCGAACTTTGGAACGATGGAGAACTCCCCTTTGGTCAGACTATTGAGAGCCTCAAACAGACGCACTCGTCGAAACCCCGCAACAGAATAATAGCCAACGTGTTTTATAAGGCGGGCTTTATAGAGAGTTGGGGGCGTGGCATCGATAAAATTTGCGACGGCTTTACCGAAAAAGGTTTTATAGAACCTATTTTTGAACACAATTCAGGCGGCGTGCTCTGTACTCTCTTCCGCAAAAAAACTGCGGAACTTTTTATTGGCAACAAGGATGTCAATGTTGGTGAAAATGAACTTCATAACGACTGCATTAAGACTGCACAAAGTATTACAGATAGTGGCACTTTGGATGGTTCGCAGAAAACTACCCAACCAAAGTTGGAAAGTGAGTTGGGAAGTGAGTTGGGAAGTAAGTTGCTAAGTTGTGCTGCAATAATGACAACAAACCGCCGACGTATTATAGAGTTAATTCAAGATAATAACAAAATATCAATATCTCAGTTGGCAGACAAACTTGAAATAAGTACAACCGCCGTTGAGAAAAATATTAATTTTTTAAAGGCAAATGGGATATTAAAGCGAGTTGGAAATACAAATTCAGGTTATTGGCAAATTATTGTTCAGTGACAACCAATTTTCTTGAATTTATTTCTTCTTTATCACCGAATTAAGCGAATTAATATCTACGAAACGCACTGAATGACACGGATAAAGCATTGTGCAACGGAGTTGCATAATGCTTGAACGAATGGAACGGATATGGAGAGTCTTCATTCTTTTTTATAATAAGGCATATTTTGTTTCCAATAGAGTTCTTCTTGCCTATTGAATTTAAGCATTTCTTTGTAAAAAACAAGAAGTTCTGGTTTTATTTTATTATATTCTTTAATGGCTTTATCAATTTTGTTCGAATAAGCGAAATCACCCACTTTCCAAAATAAATTTGCTAAATAAGCATTTTCAAACATCAACCAATCTAAATATACATTGTCAACAGCAGAAAAAAAGGTAACATATATAGGCACTTCGAAATCCATCATTTGTTCTTCCACAAAATCTGTTTTGTCTAATATTCTAATAAACTGTGACGTGGCAAATGAATTAAAATGATAGCTAATATAATTTTTGAAATCAAGGAATAAACTTTCTTTTTTACTTAAAATGGCCTCTTCAAAACTATCTTGAAATAGTTTTTCTGCTTCTGGATCTTGGAAATCAAGCAAATATTTAAACCATTCACTATCAAAGGTTTTACCATCTTGTTCCCATTTCTTGTAAAAAGCCAAATATACCTCAGGATATTTTAATCTTGTTAGGAATTCTTTTGTATATTTTGAGATTTTAAAATTATGTAGAGCATTATTGTAATATTTATTTGATTCTGCCATAATTAGAGAATCTCTATAATGCTTAAACAACGATTCCGTTTTCATAATAGTATCTTTTTTTTGTTTACAAAATGCGGACAACCAACCTGAAACCTTGTTCCTTGTATATTCAGCATCCATTGTATATACTTTATATATCCGATCATTTGAATACATTTTTGCATAACTTATTGTATCATTTAATAGATGTAACAACTCCTTTTTCAATTCCTGATTATGATAAGCGTTTTCATAATCATTAAAATTGAAAACACCTTGAAGGCTATCATCCAAAATGTTTTCAAAACCTCCTCTATTGATGTTCGCTTTCTCCACAACTTCAAAGACACCACCTCTTGACTTTATGAGGAACAAAAGGTCAGATGCTGATAATGAAACTTGCGAATAGCAGTAATTTATTATTGAAATAAAAATAATTAAAAATAATAATTTATTTTTCATTTTACAAAGCACATTTGAAAATTAAACCATGTTTTTCTATCTATAAAATATTCCATAAAATTATTGATGATATGTTAATAAATAAAAAAAGGAGCGCACCTGCGCTCCTTTTTTTATCATTATCTTCTACCTAATCTCCGGTATCACAAATTTTTCCAAAAAGCACATACCTTCCAATACGAATAGTGAATGGCGGTATTCAAAGGGCATTCCGCGTTTTTGGCAGGCGTCGGCTTTTTGCCATTCGGTGTCGCAGGTGATGTAGTTTTTGAGTTCGCGCACAAGACGGTCTTTTTGACTTTCGATGGCGGCAGAATTTTTGAGAATGCCAGTGCTACCCGGTCCCACAAACTTGCAGAAAATAGCCAAAAACTTCTCAAACTCAGGGAAATGCGTGGGGAACGAAATACCAAAATCCATCTCCGAAAGGTATTCCGACAGAGCCACATCGTCGGCATTGAGTTTTTGCGCGGTGTTGCTGCCTTTGGCAAAATACTCGTAGCCTTGTTCGCCTATGAGGTCGGATGTAAGGCGTATATTTTCAGCCATTTGCACCTTTTGCGGAGCGGAGAGACCTTTGGAAACCTCGCTCTTGTTGTCCTTGCGTATCGAGTCGCGTTTTTCGAGGGTGATGTTTTCGGCGCCTTCGCCAAATCCTGCCTTAAAACAGTTGTTGTAATATTCCGAAGCCATTGATTTGCCGGGATATACGTCGAGCCAATCAAACAGACGTCCGCCCTTGCCAAACGGCAGAAGGTCTACAATCGAAATCTGCGTGTAGCCGTTCTCCTTGATGGTTTTGGCGGCGAGTTTTCCGCTGTAAAACAATAGGAGTCCCGTGATGTAGGCTGGCACGGCAAACACCTCGGCACACGATTGCGAAATGGCACTGTAAAACGCTGCAAAGTCGTTGTCTTTCAGTCGGTCTAACACCGCATTGAGATAAAACGGCGATGTGGACGGATTGTCGATGATGTTTTTGATGTTGGCAATTTTAAACTTGCACGCCGGACTTTCGTGATATTTGTAAACGGCGGTGCGGAATTTTTCGCTCTGTTTGATTACCGACACAAACATACCTGCTGCAAGCCTTAGCGACGACTGTTTAGATAGTTTAAACGCCCTTTCAGCCCTGTCCATAGCCATCACAAGCACGTCGCTGGTAGAGCCGCCCACGTCGATACCGAGCATCAAGTTTCTGGTATCCAATGTAATATTGGTGAGCGAATAGTTGCACACTGCCTCGGCTTCGGTGCTCGGACGGTCGCTTACCTGCACGCGGCGGCCTTCTACGGGAATGTTTGCCAACTCGTTGTACATCTGTTGGTATTGCAGTTTGTCTTCTTGGGTAAACGCTCCCGGGTAACTCCAACGCAGTTCTGACGGAATTTTCAACTCGCTGTAAAGGTCGGCAAGCGCGGCAATCCAAACGCTTTTGAGGAAAGATTTTTTCTTCTCCTTGCCCTCTTGGTCGCTGAGCCACTTCATATTATGATGAAGAATGCCTGCATTGGTCTTGATGGTGCGGTCGTCCATAGAGTGGATTACAAGGTTGCTTTCAAAAATAGGCACGCCTCCCGAAATCTCCTCCTGACGCATACCGTCGGGCACATATTTGCGGTCGTGGTCGTGAACCCACGATTTTATTTGTCCGTTTTCTTGAATCTCGTTTTGGAAAAATAGGAGTTCGTTTCTGAGCGCGGTTTTTTCGTGCCTTGGGTCGAGGTTTTCTGCACCAGAGAGAAAAACTCGGCGGTTTTGAAACGTAATTGGCTTAACGTCAGGCTGATTGTTTTGCGAATAACTCAGACAACTATTGTTAGAACCAAAGTCGATGCCCACCACCACATCGTCGAAAACAGTCTCGTGGCTGAGGTCTTTGATTTTACATTCTTCGTTATATTTTTTTATGATAAGATAACCTGCCACACGGTCTTTGCCGTTTTCGCGAGAACGAATTTCTATACCGGCAAAAGGCTTGTCAGAACGGATAATTTCGTATGGAAAATTGTCGGCTGTGGCAATCTCAACAGGGTATTTTACAATACATTGCGCATTGTTTTCGGCATTGTCGTAATGAAAGTCGGCATAAATAAGGTTGCCCTTATCGTCGGTGAGAAACTCGCCACTATCGAATCCGCCCACTTCGGAGTATTTTTTGTAAAACGGCAAAAACTTAACGTCGCCGCTGTTTGACGGAAATTCGTTGTAAAGGTAGTATGCCGTCCAATTTTTTGATACAAAATCGGGCCACATAATCACATTGCGCACTGCCCCTGTAAACGATTTAATCTTATATTCTTTTACCACAGGGGTAAGTCTACGACCATCTACCGAAAGATAAAGTTCCACAGCCACTTTGCCGTTTGAGCGTATTACGGCGCGGAGTTCGTGACTGTCGGGACCGGCGGGCGACACCAATTCGCCTATTTTATTCTTAAAAATGTTTAATCCATAACTACTTAGCGGCACGGCAAAATACCACATTTTGCCAGCCTCGCCCGGGTCGAGTGCTTGCATATAATACACCACCGCCTCGGATAATGGCTGATAATCATCAGATTGCACAAACGAACAGAGATATTCGTCTTGAAGAAGAATTTTTTGCGGGTCGACTACGCGCGCGCCTTCCGATTCCGAAAATGAGAAAATTCCATTCTTATAATAAAGGTCTTGACGCACCGAAAATAGCGGGTGAAATGGGTCTTCAAAATTGAGTTCGCCATCAAGAACACCCTCGTCCACAATGTCCACACCCTTAGCCTTAATCTCTGCAAGCCAGCCTTTTAAGAAAACATAAAGCGACGACAGCGAAAGCGGATCTTTGCCCTCGCGGTTTTGATTTATCTCTTTTTCAAAGTCGGGAATTTTGTTAAAAAAGTTGTTTACAAGCAGATAGAGTTTTTGGATATTGTCGTTGTTGAGGTTGCCAAAGGTGAGCGGGTCGCAGAGGCGTCCATTCCTAAACCACGGCACATCAGGCGATTCCACAAACGAAGAATTATCTACCGAAGTAAAAAATATTGTGTGCGGCGATGTGGCTCCAACTGGAACATCGTTATAATAAATTATCTGAACAAAAGGTTGCTGTTTTTTAGTGGTGTTCAGTTGTTTTGGACTACACCAAAGGTCGGAATCCTCAAAAAGCATATCGCCAAACGATGATGCAATATCGTAAATGTCGTTTCCTTCGTTGAGATAGAGCGGTTTGCCAATAGAAATGCGGTCGGGGAAAATAGCCATCAATGCTGCCAAACCTTTCCATTCTTGAATTAGCGAATCATAAAATTTTATCAATCCGCCGGTTTTGATATTAGCCTCCTTGCGAGTGTATTTAAATGCGTAGGCAAACACGTAAGCCCTTGCCCACGGGTTAGGAAGTCCCGAAACCATACTTGCAAGTACGTCGGCATCAAGGTTTTCGGTAATGTCGCCGGTTTCGATGCCCTGTATATAAGGTGCGGCTTGGTCAAAAAGATGCCACGCTCCTTGAACGTTTTCTTTTGTTCCTGCCGTGCTTTTTATCAATAATGCCTGTGCCATAGTGTGTTATATTTTAAATCCGTAAAGCGAATTGATGGTGTCGTACATCCGTTTTACAAGTTTTTCGATTTTGTATTGGATAGAATCGGTGTCGTGCTGTTTTACAAATTCGTCTTTAAACGAATCGAACGGCGTTCCGAAAAGTCCTGTTTTAAAGGTGTATACGGCAATATCATCGTCGTCGGGACGCAACAGCCGCTTGTTGAAATCAAACTTTTTCAACTCTTTTAGGTTCGACACTCCAAACATATCAGCGTTGAACAAGAAATTGCCCAAACCACCGGCAGAACGGTGCAACTGCCTGAGCCATCCGTCGGTAATGTCGCCCTGAGGCGTTATGCCAAAGTGAAACAGTTCAAAATATTTCTTTATGCCAGTAACTTCTTGTGGAGCAATATCTTCGTAACCCGAAATATTGTTTTTTGCCAACAAACCCGCCTGAGCCGCTGCCACAAAATCGTTGAACTCGGGATAAACCAAAAACGACAATGCTGTGAGGGCTGCAAATTTTCGGGCAAATTCTTCGGTGCGTTCAGGCGTTATAAAGTCCTTAAAATCAACCCGTCCCGAAGGATTAAGAGCGCGGTAGTAATATTGCACCTCGCGTTTTTGGTTGCGTATTTCGTCGATTTGCTGAATAGGCGTGGCAAAAAAGTCAAGAGCCGCAAACGCTGCCAAAAGTTCTATATAATGGCTGTCGTTTTTTTGCAGTGCTCCGCCGGTAACTGTTTCATTACCCGGAGTTTTGGTTTCAAAATCGTTGGTGGGCGTGCCGAGCATATAAAACTTTTGAAAAACACTCTTCACAGTCTTGTCCTCGTTGTAAAACATCATAGCAATCTGCGAGTTGAGCGCAAAATTCTTGCTCGAAGCCACCACCTTTTGACGGCTGCGCAAACTCTCGTCGGGCGGCGTAAATTTAAAGTAAGCCGACAGCAATGTCGCCCCGAAATTGGCCTTGCTGAGGGTTTTGCCCGGGTCTAAAATATTGATAGCCGCATTAAAAGCCTTTGGAATAACGGGAATCGACGACGCTCCTGTGCCGCCAAACACCGAACCGCAAACAAACACTCGTGCGTCGCCGGTTTCGCCAGCATCGTAAATCATCTGAATATATTCGGCAAGTTTTCCGTGAGGATTTTTTGTTACCTCGTCGATAATGCCGTGATACATCAGCAGCGAACCGAGGTGTGTTTGTGCGCGGTAGCCGTGTTTGAGGTCAAACTCGCGCACCTGCGGCGACAGCAGAATGTCGGCAAGAGCCTTTTTGTCGCCATCGGCATAGGCATATTTTGTAATTGCCTCAAAACTACCGTTTTTCACGGCGTCGCTGTAATCGGGCGTAAAAGTAAAGAGGTTGATTTTTGCGCTAAAAAACGTCTCTTGAAGAGGGTAATGGGTTTTGTTGTAGCCCTTTACCTTTAAATAGGCATCCTCCACGAGCGATTTAAGCCGTGCGAAGTTGCCATTGTCTAAGTCGGTATCGAGCGCGAGGATATTAATCTCGCAATTATCGGCCATACCCATAGCGCACGTATGCACATACGCCTCCAAGCACCGCATCCCCGTACCACCAATGCCAATAAGAAAAAGTGTTTGCTTCATATTCAACAATTCATATTAAGTCTCCAAATGTAATAATTTTTTTTTTAATGTCAAGGGGTTGGGGGGATTTTTATTTATTACAACAAAAAACGCGCGGCATTGCTACCGCGCGGCTGATGTCTAACTAAAAACAAAAAATTATGAATAACGTGTGATATAGATGTGTGGGTTATTTACCTAACAATTCTACGCTGCGTTTTACAAATTTGGTGAGGTCTTCGCCTTTGAGCA
>JAGCDD010000137.1 GCA_017651345.1 Bacteroidales bacterium
GCTGTTTTGGCATGAAAAACTTGCGCCCTTGTCGGCCTGGTCGGCAAGTCGGTGAACCACAGGTACGAGTTCCTTGCTGTCGTCAACAAAAGTAACGAGTCGAACGCCCAAAGCGCGGGCTATTTTGATCATCGGGCTAAGCGACGGTATAGAATTGCCGTCTTCTATTTGCTGTATCTGGTTGACTTCGAGTCCGCTACGTGCGGAAACCTCTTCGAGGCTGATTTTTTTAAGTTCGCGCAGCCCCTTGATTTTTGCTCCTACTGTATTCATTGTAGAAATGTTTATGTTATTAAAAAAAATGCTTTCGTTTAAAAAAGTGCCCAAAATTACAAATTTGCCGTGAAAGTTAGCACACAAGGCAGTGTTTTTTTTATAAATGCTATTATTCGTTTTTGTCAAAAGTTGCGTTATAACAAATAAATTGATATATTTGTGCAAAAGAAAAAGAGTAATGAATGTCGCATTTTTATCAGATATATGCGCCGTAATGGTGCAGGGAGGGGAGAATTTTGTTGCCCAACACTCTTCTGCCGTGCTGTATGCGGTGGTGGCGGTGGTGATTCTTGCAGCCGTGCTTATCAAATGGCGCACTGGCAGCGACGAGGAGGCGGGACATGTGATTGTTTCGTCGCCCACACAGCAAAACTCTGCGCTTAAACGCATATCGATAATCACCGGCATCAGCAACATCAAAGCCGAAGACCACAATTTTTCACTCGTGGGATTTGAGGATTTTGCATCGCTTCTGTTTGTGCAGTATCACGAATCTCTTGGATTAAAGACTGTTAAGACTGTCCAGCCGTTTTTCAACTACGAACTCAACAACAATAGCAACTTTGTGTGCAGCCACGTGGTGATAGAATCGGTTTCGCTCTACGACATCCGCACCGAAAAAGACACTATATATATAGTGTTGGAATTTGCAGCCAACTATCTGTCGAAAGTTCGTCCCGCCACCGACATCACATCGCACCGCGAAAAATGCATTGAACGATGGCTCTTTAGCCGCAATAGGAAATACACATCGCCACAACAGCCCGAACCGCTTGGCTCGTTGAGCGGATTCTGCAACGATTGGAAGGTAACTTCAGTAAATCTTGTATCATCAGTAAGACTCGACGATAAGCCTAAGCCGTTTTTCGACACTCTGCCTCCCGTGCCTGCCACCGACCCCGCTCCTGCCAAGGTAAAAGACCTTCAGACAATGTTTTGCAATTATCACAGGGGCGAATATTCTGGATTTTCTGACTTTTGTAAAAAAACTGCCGCGCCGTGCTTTCTGTCGTTGTGGAGAAATTTCGACAAATGCGGTTGGCAAAAGCCGTTTAAATGCGTACTCTCTGCCAACGTTACTAATATGCTACAATACCATCACGACCGCCTCAACAACATACTTCTTTCTCCTAAAATCAAGGATTTGGATATATACGACATTGAGGTAACCGACTACATAGCCGACAACTTTTTTGAGAGCATAACAACAAAAATCTCATTCTCTTGCACCGATTATGTAGAAGACGCACAAGGAAAAATAGTTGCAGGCAGTGCCACAACGCACAAAGATATCATAGCATACATATCTTTTGCCGCCCCTCACCGTCAAGCCTTCGACCGCAAAAGCGAATTTATAGTGCACAATTTAATGCACAATTAATAATTATCAATTACTATTTGCTAATATCATCCACTATTATCTTAGCTGTTTGTGCCGACGCACTTCCGTCGCCGAGTATGGTGTTGATTTCTTCGTAGTCTTTAAGCATACGGTTGCGGTAGTCGGTGTCGGTGAGTATGTGCGATACTTCGGCGGTGATGCGGTTGGCAAGGTCGGTCTGTATCAACTCCTTTACACATTCGCGGTTGAGAATAATATTTACAAGCGATATAAAATTGATTTTCACCAACACCCTGCCCACAAGATACGACGCATATTGCAGTTTGTACACCACCACCTGAGGAGTGCGCAGAAATGCCGCTTCGAGAGTAGCCGTTCCGCTGGTAACCACCGCAGCCACAGCGTTTTTCACCACGCTGTAGGTCTGGTCAAACACCACTTGCACGTTTTTGTATCCGCTTATAAACTCATTGTAAAAATCATGGTCAATACCGGGCGCACCAGCAATAATAAACTGATAATCAGGAAAATTTTCCGACGCTTTTAGCATTTCGGGCAAAAGCTTCTTGATTTCGTTTCGTCGGCTGCCTGCCACAAGTGCAATGTAGGGTTTATCGCCAAGGTTAAAACGCTGGCGAAATTCGTCGGCAGGGATAATGCTCTTTTCACGCGCCTTCATTGCGTCCACAAGCGGATTGCCAACGTATTCCACCTTATAATCAAACTGTTTGTAAAAGTCCACCTCAAAGGGGAATATCACAAACATCTTATCAATCAGTTTCTTAACTGTGTACGCACGTTTCTTTTTCCACGCCCAGATTTTTGGAGAAATATAGTAATAAACCTTCAAGCCAAGGGTTTTGGCAAACTTCGCCATGCGGAGATTGAATCCAGGATAGTCTACAAGAATCAGAAGGTCGGGCATATACTCTTTGAGAGCCTCTTGACATAGAGCCATATTGCGTTTCACCTTGCCGAGATTAGCCACCACTTCAAAAATGCCCATAAACGCCATCTCTCTGTAATGTAGCAACATAGTGCCACCCACGGCAGTCATCAAGTCGCCGCCGAAAAAGCGGAATTCTGCATTCGGATCTTCTTTTTTTATTTGAGCCATAAGGTTCGAGGCGTGCAAATCGCCCGAAGCCTCGCCCGCTATAAGGAAATATTTCATTTTTTTTCGCAATTATTTTCGGTGTAAAAGTAGTGCAAAGGCAAGATTTTTCCAAAATTATTCCCTCTAAAATAAAAAAGATAGTATTTTTTCCGTTTATTATAATAATAAAGGGAATGTATTTTGTATTTTTGCATTACAAATTAAAGTAACTAAAACAAAGTTTAACGCTAATTAATTAAATTATGAAAATCAAATTGTTATTCACCGCTATGCTTACAGCGGTATCAGTTTCGCTTTTTGCGCAAGACGGATCTGAAGTTCGCACATTATTCAACAAAGGCGATGCTCAATGGGGAGGCGAATTTACATTTTTTGGCACAGGAGCCTCGTTCAACGACCGTTTTTATGGCGGCGGCGGATTTGAGTTTGGTGCCATCCGCAACCACTCTATGGAGTTTGGTCTTTTTCTCGAAGGATTTGGTTCTGAAACACATACCGACTATAAAATCACACCCGACGAAAAATACTTTATCGGTGGCGGATACGGTGGCGTGTTTATCAAACCGATTATAATGCCCACATCTCCAGTGCATTTTTCAATTCCTATCCGCATTGGCGGTGGCGAAGTTGGCTACTATTCAGCTGAATATTTTTGGGACGATGATTGCCATCACTACCACAACTACTACGACGATGAAGAAGACGAATGTGCTGTATTTGTGTTTGAACCCGGCATCAACGTTGATTTCAATATGTTAAAGCATTTTCAAATTACCCTCGGAGTATCGTACCGCATGTTTGGTTCGCTCAGTCTCGACTACCGAGGCAACAAAGGCGAAATCTTAGGCAAACAAGACCTCAACGGAATGGTTTACTCACTCGGTTTCCGCTTTGGCTGGTTTTAAAAATATGAAACAACTATAATATATAAGGTGTCGAAAAAATCCGACACCTTTTTTGTTTTTTATTTCGGTGTAACGCGCAAAATGCTTACTTTTACGCACAAATAATTATTACTAAAATGAAACATATCTTCACCATAATACTTCTGCTGCTAACCACAGCATTATCAGCACAAAACCGCAACACCATACTTGCCAACATCGAAGCCTATTCGGTGGCATCACTATCAAACGGCATGAAGATTCAGGTGGTAAAAACGTCAGAATACCAATACTTTACCTACCGATTAACCGCCGATGTAAGTGCAGTGGGCGAAGGCAATTTAAATGGCATAAAACACGTGGTGGCAGACCTCACTGGATGCGAATTTTTGCCCGAAGACCTAATAGTAAAAAAAATGGTGAGCCACGACAATGCTCTCGACTCGGTTTTTGAATTTATGTCAGAAGTAATATATGGGTCGAAATACACTAATTATCAAGAATATAAACAAAACAAAATAAATATATTAGAAAGCAATCCCGACCTCAAATATCAAAATATAGCAGCCGAAGCAGCGGGAGAACATATTTTAACTGCCGGAAGTCTCCGCTCTATCAGCGACAAAGATGTAGAAACATTTATAAAACAATGCTTTACACCTGAAAAATGCATCCTTACAGTGGTAGCCAATGTAGACCTTGCCACTGTGCAAGAATCGGCAAAGAAGTATTTTGACAAAGCTACAAAAACACCTCCCAAAAATCAACCCAATGCCAAGCGTCCCGAAAGTGGCGACTATATTTATGCGTTAGACGAATTAAAACCCGAAACCACAGTAGCTTACCGCTGCAATTTTCCGTTTGCAAAAACCTCAAAAAACTATGCGCTTGGCAATGTGGCATACAAAATAATGTTCACCGACAGTCTCGACTATGGATACCGCCGTTCATCGTTAAAATCAGAAAGTTACAGCATCGACACACGATTACCGCTTCAAGGATTTGATTCGTTTCAGGCAGAACTTTATGCACCGTTAAATCCCAATTTTGATTTTGGTGCTGCAAGTGCAAAGGCAAAGGCAAAGGTGATAGAAGAATACGAAAAAATGTTGCTTCGTCCCGAATATGCAGCCGAAATTGCCTCGCACATACTTATTTACAAATTGCCCAAAAACTATTTTACGCAATACAAACAAGCGGTAAACAATATTGCCACCAACGAATTTTCTGATTTTTTTAACGCTATTGCCAAAAACGGACGTGGCGTAATGGTGGTGGCTGGTCCGCGCAAAACTATTCACTGCCAACTATTTAACGCTGCACGAAACCGTGAGGTAGATTTTATGACCAACAAGCTTGAAAAAGAGCGCGTTATACCCAAAGGTTTTGGCGAAGCCACCATTTTGGAGCATTATTTAACAGCCACAGGACTTATCGACCCGCCCAAAAACCTCATAGAAGATTTTGAATCTATCTACACATTCCCCACAGCTGGCACTTACAAATGTATTGGCAAAATTTACCGAAAACATCCTTTGATGTACAAAATGGAAAACTATGTAGAACACGCTCCCGACACTCTTATAGTCCATTATATCGAAATGTTCAACGGCACTATTGGCAACGATAGCACAAAACTATTTGGAATGAAACAAGCCAACGAACTACGCAACAAAGAGTTACGTCAAAAGGCTTCGTTCCCGATAGAGATGTATTACACCGAACTTAATGCAGGGGTGCGTTTTGCCTGTGATTACGATTTAGACAGCGCAGGCATCTACCGTCTTGAAATTACCGACCCTCAGGGACACGACTATCGCGATTATTTTTCGATTAAAGACGGATTAAAAACCAAATCAGAAGTATTAGCATCTAACGGCTCAGTAATTACCGATATATCTTACACTTACGAAAAAAATGGCGTATACAATCTACCAAAAGTTATCACCGAAAAATCTAACGACGTTACCATCGAAACCACTATTTTGAAATACAACATCGAAGTGGCATTAAAAATCGACAATTTTCAACCTTTTGTAGAAGAAGAACAAACCGATAAAAAGAAAAAGCGGTAAATTACTTTTGCAATTCGTTTACCAAATATTTTATCATCTCTTCGCTATAAGTGGCGTTGAGGCTGCTGCGGTTGAGGTGAATTACATACTCTTTTGGAGCGTTGATTAGCGAAAAGGCTGCAAATCCTGCGTGTGGTGGACAGTCGTCGTCAAACAATGTGCTTACAAAAAAAGTGCGGCAATCGATTTTGCTACACATATCAAGCACATCAGTTTTGCGAAGCACAGCCATCACATCCTCGAATGTATGAATGTTGTTGTTAGATTCGAGATAGCTATCTATTTTGATGCGATACATAGGGCGTGTTTTAAGAAAATGATCCAAATCGCACAAAAACGGATTAAAAAAAGCCAACACCGCTATCCTACCCTTGCACAATGCTGCCGTTGCCAATGCTAATCCGCCGCCATATCCGCTACCCATTATTGCAATGCGCTTATTATCAAAATGATAATCTTGTGTAATAAAATCCACAGCACGAAGACAATCCATATAAATACCTCGATAGGGATTATTCTGTAAATCAAACTCTTGTCCTCCCCTTACGCAGAGAGCCATCTCTGCAATATCTGGATAGCGGTACGACCATTTTGCTACATCCGTAAAATCTTCGTTTTGTCCGGGCAGATGAATAATTACAGGATTTTCTTTGCGGTTTCGCGGAAGAAAAAGATATGCCCTTATTGTAACCTCGCCAATAGACTGAAATTCAACCACAAAACCATCTTTTTCTCCACGGCTGAGACTGTCAACCTTGCGCATAGTGTAATACGGGTCGATAAGGTCGAGCTCTTCAATAGCCTTTTGCCAATAATCATCGTAACCCTCTACAGGTTGGCTGCTGCAGGTTATATGCTCGGGATTGTAGGCAATCCACTGAGTAGCACCAGCCTCGTCGCCGCCGGTAAGATAGGCGCAACATTGGTAAAATCCAGGCGCAAGTCCGTCTAATTTTACAGGAACAACACCCTCGGCAGGCTTCTTGATTTTTTGGTGATGAAAATAAACCTTCTGGTTAAACTCGTTAAACACAGCAATTTCGAGATTTTGTTTTACTGGGGAGTTCCATTTTACAGTAAACTCAGGCACGGCATCCACAAAAAGATGATTTTTGGGTGCAATCTCAATTTCGGTTTCAGATGTAGACACATTGCCCTCTAACTGACATATATTGCTACCCTCGCCTGCTGTGCGTGTAAACTGACGTGCATAAATCATAGTATGGTTTTCGCCCGCCACAAACACCGACAAAGGCACATTGATAAGTTTGCGACCAGCCTGACCTGCAATGTTTTCTACCACCTTGCTGTGGTTGATTACAAGCGAATCTATCTGACACTGCATATTGAGTGTAAGCGTAAGGTCTTTACCTGCAAGGGTTTTCAACTGTTTTTTGTTGACATTGAAATTGGCAGCAAACACCGCACCGCCGCTAAGATTGCACAGTCCCTGACTTTGCCACGAGCGGTTAAAGTCGATACTGTCAGCCTCTATCGGTTTTTCAGAAGAGATAATCTTCCACCTTATCGGAAAAAAGTTTTGCGCCGTTGCCGCCGCTGATATTAATGTGATTACTAAGAGATTAAGTGTTTTTTTTAAAAAGATGTGTTTCATTGTTCAAATTGGTTATCCATTGTGAGGAAACGTGATAATAAACTTGGTTCCCTTTCCTACTTCAGATTCTATCTTGATTTTGCCGTTGTGCCTACTGATAAATTCTTTGCAAATCAAAAGACCCATTCCAGAGCCTTGTTCGCCCGCTGTGCCTACTGTAGAACGGTTTCGGCTCACCACAAGCAGTTTATCAACAGTTTCTTGGCTCATTCCTATGCCATTGTCTTCGATTATCACATCGATACCTTCGGGAGTCCATTCTGCAGCCACAGTAATAAGTCCGCCCTCGTTGGTATACTTAACCGAATTAACTGTAATATTGCGAATTACAGTTTGTAACATCTGCGCATCTGCCCAAATGGTATCGGATGTAGATGTGCGGTTGATAAGCATAATATGTTTTTTCTGCGCCTGACCTTTTACCTCGCTAAGTGCCTCATCTACGGTGTAATGCAGATTAAGTTCTTCGGGTTCAAAGGCGATAGTGTTTTGTTGCGAACGGCACCACAGAAGCAGATTGTTGAGCATATCGTAAGTGGTTTTTGCCGATTGAAGAATCACACCCGAAAGTTCGTTGGCTTTAGGGTCGTTGATTACAGCCTCGCGCTTGCGAAGTATATCGGTGAGACCAATTATAGCGTTAAACGGGTTTCTAAGATCGTGAGCTATAATGGAGATAAACATATTTTTGGTATCGTTTGCCTTTTGAAGTTCCTCGCTTTTGTGGTTGAGAGTTTCTTCGTAAGCCTTGCGTTCGCTGATATCGGTGTTGACACCTGCCACACGTATTGCACGTCCGTTTTCGTCGCGCTTTACAACGCATTTCACCATCAACCACTTAACTGAGCCATCCTTGCAACGAACCTTGAGCTCCTCGTTGATCATATCAATTTTGCCATCGCGCACGCTGTCGTAAAACATTTGGAATTTTTCCTTGTTTTCTTGGTCGCAGATAATATTCACAAAATCATCAGGAGAGGTAAATGCGGTTTCGTCGTCCTCGTAGCCAAGTTGACGGCGATATTGTAGGTTAACAGACAATCGTTTGTTTGCCACATCAAAATCCCAAGTGCCGTCGTTGCTGCCTTCGAGAAAAAGTTCAAGCTGTTTTTTGGCTTTGTCTAACTCGTAGGCTTTGTTGTCGAGGTCTTTAAACTGTTTTTTGATTTGATACGAGAGTTCCACGGTGCGTTTTTCGGCAAGACGTTTTTCGGTAAGGTCTTGAGCCAACATTGCCACATACCCGGGTTCGGGGCGGTAGAAGTTGAAACTCATGTAACGATTAATCAAATCAAAGTTTTTTTCGTATCTAAGCGATTCGCCCGTATTATTTACCTTAAATACATCTTCGGCAAACGCCTGATAAAATTTAGGCAGAGTAACGCCCAAATCACTTCCAAACGTAACCCCACGAGCTTTGGGAAACGATTCAAGAACCTTGCTGTTGGCATTTTCGAGATAAATTTTGTTGTCTTTAACTTTGAACAAAGTAAATCCAGAGTTCATATTTTCAAACAACATACGATATTTGCTACGCTCTGCTTTAAGTTCGTTGGCAGTGGTTTGCAGTGAGGCAATGCGTTTTTTGATAACACCCGTAACTCTCAGTTTTACCAAACCTTCGGAAAAAGGAGTAATCAAAACTTCGGTAGCTCCATTGTCAAAACAGCGATACACAAGGTCGGTTTCGTCTAAAGTGCCTGTAATTATTACCGACGATTGAGTTTTGGCAAAAACTATAAGTTGCAACACCCTGTCGATATTTTCGGTAAGGGGTAGATAAATAACCACAATACCGTAACTGCCTTCGGTAATTTTAGAAGCCGATTCGTCTACTCCACAATAAGATACCGAGGTAATGCCTTCCATCATCTTGCCAAGGATGGAAGCCTTGTCGGAGTCGTCTGATATTATTAGGGTGTCTGTCATAGTTGTAGGTTGTTTTCAATTATTAAAAAAATGTGTGATTTTTTCTCTAAGTTCCTGTTCGGCACGGTCGAGAATATCGTTGGTAACCACAGTGTCGAACATCGGGGCACGTTTTATCTCTTGTTCGGCTTTGCTTACACGGCGGTCTATTTCGTCTTGAGGGTCGGTGGCGCGGCTTTCGAGTCGGCGGCGCAATTCATCTACCGACGGCGGCTGAATAAAAATAGAAAGAGCCTTGCTACCAAAAATTTTCTTCAAGTTTATACCTCCCTCTACGTCAACATCAAAAATAATGTTGTTGCCTTTGCCAAAAATTCGGTCTATTTCGCTGTTGAGTGTGCCGTAATAGCGTCCGGCGTAAACCTCTTGCCATTCGATAAACTCGTTTTGGGATATTCTGCGTTTAAAATCTTCTTCGGTAAGGAAGTAATAATTCACCCCGTCGGTTTCGCCCTGACGCGGACTGCGGGTTGTAGCCGAAATAGAAAACTCAAGTTTAAGACTATCGTCTTGCATAATTCGGTTTATCAAAGTGGTTTTGCCCGTACCTGAGGGGGCTGATATTATTATTATTTTGCTCATAATGCCGTTTATTTTTTATGCAAATATGCAAAAGTTGTGCAATATAGAGAATTTTTTTAGGAATTTTATTTTTTTTTCTAATTTAGCAACAATAATTAACAGAATAATTTTCATACATATATATTTGATTATGAGTAACATCGAACTCTCCGAACAGGAACAAATACGCCGCCAGTCGCTGCAAAAACTCCGCGACTTGGGCATCGAGCCTTATCCGGCCGCTAAATATGAGGTAAATATACACACCGACGAGTTTAAAGCAAAATTCGCTGGTCTCCAAGTTGAGGAGTATGCCGAAGGCGAAACTCTATGCCTTGCAGGTCGTTTGATGAGCCGCCGTATTATGGGTAGCGCATCGTTTGCCGAATTGCAAGATTCAAAAGGACGTTTGCAACTTTACCTCAACCGCGACGTTATCTGTCC
>JAGCDD010000138.1 GCA_017651345.1 Bacteroidales bacterium
AGTTTGGAAAAAGGAAGCGTCCAAAGACCTGATGAACGCCACGATACACATCTCCGGCGTTTATGACATATCGATGAGCGCAGCCATCAACAATGTGATTATCAACGATTTTCACGTTCACATCCGCTCATTCAGCATCACCGAAGAGCCGGGTGGCAAATTCTCCGCCACACTCTCCGTCAACCTCCTCGGCGAAAACCAACTCAACGCCATCGTGGAGCATCTCAAACGATTGAAAAACGTGGAAAAGGTGGTGGCGTAAAATTATTTTCTAAAAAAAAAATCAATTATTTTTTGACAATATTGCAGTTAGTAATATATTTGCAAAAATAATTGACAGAATATGAACAGAATTGAAATCAACAACACGGGAATAGAGGCAGAACTTTCTCTATTTATGTTCAAGGACGACGATGTGTATCACGCATATTGTCCCGAACTTGATTTGGTTGGATACGACTACACGGAGGACGGCGCAAAAAAATCGTTTGAACAGGTTTTGAAAGATTACCTCGATTACACCATTGACCACAAAACATTGGAACAAGACTTATTGAACCACGGTTGGAAGATAGCGAAATCAGGCAAAGTTTCAGAGCCTACGCCCTCATACCTGTTGAAAATCAGTCAGATGAAGGAAGTCTTTGGCAAAAAAGAATTTCATAAATATTCTGTTCCCGTTACGCTATGAACCGTCAAAAACTCTCAAATATCCCCCTCGCCGACTTCCGACGATTCCTCTTTGAAAAAGGTTGTTCACGTGCAGAAACAGGCACAAAGGGACGAGGCGGACACGAAAAATGGGAAAAAGAAGGCTTGCTGCGTCCGATAACATTGCAGACGCACGTAGATCCTGTGCCTGAATTAGTAGTCAGAAACGCACTTGCAAATTTGGGTATGACCAAACAGGTTTTTTTTCGATTGGTATTACAAAAAAAATAAAAAAAGAGACAATAAACAGCAATCAGAGCTACAAAACTAACGCCTTTGACTTGTACGTCATTTATGTTCTTAAAACAAACGTCACAAGCCGATATAATTCTCTGAGTTATATCGGCTTGAAGTTTTTTTTGGAAAAAATATCGAAAAAAATTTGGAAGATTTCAAAAAGAATTTTTAAATTAGCGGCGATAAAACTGTTGGGCTATTTAAAGCCCTCAGCCGAGAATAATTTTGACAATTATTCGGAAGTTGTGCTGATTCTCCTAATTATTGAGAACGTAGGAACCTCTTGGTGAAGGGGAGAACAGCACGGCGACCGGCTCGTATAATTATATGGGCGTGGTGTGCATTGTTATATCTTCTTCACCGGGTTTCCTACGACCTTCAATAATTGGATATAACAGGAAAAGCAGGCTACGCTTTCTTTTTATCCCTTCCTGAATGTTTTTTGAAGTTGTTCGAGGGTTAAAATGGTTATAATTTGAAAGAATTGTAAACTATGATAGAACTCACAACAAACCAAAAAGTTCCGCTTGAAATTGGCGGCACTTGCACCGTGAAGAAGGAACTCGGTCGCGGTGGTCAGGGCATTGTCTATCTTGTCGATTTGAACGGCAAGGATATGGCTCTCAAATGGTACACGTCAATCCCCGAGGAAAGTTTTTACAAAAACTTGAAAGCCAACGTGTCATCACAAGCACCGTCCGATGCCTTCATTTGGCCTCAGTATCTTACTAAGGTACACGACGGACAATTTGGCTACATTATGAAACTCCGTCCGCAAGGATACTATGAATTTGGAGATTTTTTGCTCGCAAAGCAAAAATTCACAAGTTTTTACGCAATGCTCAACGCAGCAATGAAAATTTGCGACGGATTCAAAAATCTCCATCGTCTTGGATTCAGTTACCAAGATCTGAACGATGGCAACTTCTTCATCCGTCCACAAGACGGCGACGTGCTGATTTGCGACAACGACAACGTAAGTCCATACGGCAAAAACTTCGGTATCAAGGGCAAAATGCGCTATATGGCGCCCGAAATCGTTATGGGGGGCAACCCCGACAAATACAGCGACAGATTTTCCTTGTCTGTAATTCTGTTCTTGCTCTTTTTCGGCAACCATCCGTTTGAGGGGGCGAAAGTTGCGGGCTGTCCGTGCCTAACCGAAAAACACGAAAAGCAGTTTTACGGTACTGATCCCGAATACATTTTTTCGCCTGAAGGCGGCAATCGCCCCGTCAAAGGTATTCACAAAAATGTTTTGGCACGTTGGAAATTTTTCCCCGAACTTCTGAGGAAGACATTTTCGGAGCAGTTTAGCAGTGACAAAATCAAAAATCCGCAATCAAGGATTTTGGAAACAGAATGGCAGAAAATCCTTGCCGTTCTACGAGACGAAACAGCAGTCTGTCCTAATTGCAAGCGGGACACCTTTATTGACGTGGCAACTCAAAATTGCTGTGTCAATTGTGGGCACAAGATTGACATTTCACGTCAAATCAAACTTGGCAAACGCAACATCTATCTTGTTCCAAAGAGCAAGATTTATCTTGACTATGACAACAATGCTGACGGATTTGTTGATGTATATGCAAAAGATCCAAGCATATACACTCTCACCAACATCAGTACAGACGAATGGACAGTAGAAACTGCAAGCGGTAACGTCAAAAAACTTGCGCCGAAAGAAACTATGCCGGTAAAAGCCGGAATGAAAATCTCATTCGGTTTAAGATACGACACCGACAAAGGCGAAATAACAATATCATAAACCAATAAAACACAAGACAATGGGCTTATTAGACTCACAAGAAAGCATACCTCGCAGAACGATGACGATGTTTTTTATGATAGACACGTCAGGCAGTATGGAAGGCAGCAAAATCGGTGCCGTCAACAGCGCAATGGAAGAAGCAATGCGCATCGTCGGAGAAATATCAGAAAAAAATCCTGACGCAGAAATCAAAATTGCCGTGCTTGATTTTTCAAGCGACGTCAAATGGCTTTTTGACGAGCCAAAGACGGCAAGCAATTTCCAATGGCGAGATGTTGATGCTGACGGCTTGACATCATTTGGCTACGCTTGTATAAAACTTGAAGAAAAACTTCACAAGAACAGCGGATTTATGAATTCGGCAAGCGGTTGTTTTGCTCCTACAATCATCTTGATGTCTGACGGAGAACCGACAGACAATTACCAAGTAGGACTAAACAAATTGAAGGCAAACAATTGGTTCAAGGCGGGATTGAAATTTGCTATTGCCATTGGAGACGATGCCAACAAAGATGTGTTGGAAGAGTTTACCGGCAGCAAGGAGTCAATTCTCGTAGTTCACAATATTGAGGCATTGAAAACGGTTATTCGTATGGTTTCAGTAACGTCATCTCAGATAGCAAGTACAAGCACTTCATCGGGCGACAAAACTAAGCAAGAACAGATGAACGACGCCATCCAAGACCAAATTGATGGAATGGATGGAGTTGATGGCGTGGACACAACAAGCATTGGAAACGACGAATGGGATTAAAATGAAAGCATTCAACCATACCTGTATTGGTGAAAGCCACATCAAAAGCGGAAAGGTCTGTCAAGATTATTCACTGACGATTAATCTTGACGGACTTACAGCCGCCGTCGTTTGTGACGGACACGGCTCGGCTCGTTATTTCCGCAGCGACATAGGTGCAAAATTCGCCGCAGAGACAACGTCTGAATTGATTAAAGAATTTGTCGAAGATTTTGACAAACAGCAAATCATTGGCAAAAAATTTACACAACGTTTTGCGAAGAATGACCCGAAAAACAACACGAAAGATGAACTCTATCCGTTTTTTGAACAGTTGTTCAAATCAATAATAACAACTTGGTATCAGAAAATAGAGCAACACTCCAAGAATAATCCGCTAACCGAAAAAGAACGTGAACTCTGTGAGGCACAATGGATTGTCGAATTTGAAAACGGCATCAAAATCGAAAAATCGTATGGTTGTACCCTTATGACGGCGGTTTTCACGCCTGACTATTGGTTCGCGTTCCACATCGGCGATGGCAAAATGATTTCATTGCAAGGGAATCCCATTTTTATGGAGCCTGTGCCGTGGGACGACAGGTGTTTCCTC
>JAGCDD010000139.1 GCA_017651345.1 Bacteroidales bacterium
AATAAAAAGTCCCGGTATCAAAAACAATGCTCCATTAATTCTCAAACTTGTAGAAAAAGGCATTTCGGTAATTTCAGAGATAGAATTTGCCGCACGTTACACCAATGCAGTTAAAGTTTGCATTACAGGTAGCAACGGAAAAACAACTACAACAGAATTAATTTACAAGATTTTCAAGGACGCTGGACTTAATGTCGCCATCGCCGGAAACGTTGGCAAGAGTTTTGCACTACAAGTAGCTGAAAATGACTATGATTATTACGTAATTGAGCTTAGCAGTTTTCAACTCGACAATATGTACAAGTTTAAAGCCGAGGTGGCAATCTTGCTTAACGTAACGCCCGATCATCTCGACCGTTACGACTACAAGATGCAAAACTATACCGACTCTAAGTTTAGAATAACACAAAATCAAACACCCAACGACCTCTTTATCTACTGTGCCGACGACCCCATCACAGCCGAAGAGGTAAAAAAACGCACATTCCAACAAAAACTTGCGCCGTTTTCGCTTAAAAACGAACAAGTTCAAGGTTCCTACATAAATAACGGAAATATGATTATCAAACTTGAAAACAACGAGGCTGTAATTTCAACAGCCGACTTCCAATTAGAAGGACAACACAACATGTATAACAGCATGGCAGCGGGTATTGCGGCTATGGCTTGCAACATTCGCAGCAACTCTATACGCAAAAGCTTCGAAACTTTCAAAGGTCTCGAACACCGTCTCGAACATTTTCTTTCGGTTCGCGGGGTTGAATTTGTCAACGACTCAAAAGCCACCAACGTCAATTCAGTGTGGTACGCGCTCGAAAGCATCAAAACCAAAGTTATCCTCATTCTCGGCGGCATCGACAAGGGCAACGATTATAGCGAGCTATTTGGTCTTGTAAAACAGAAGGTTAAAGCCATTGTAGCTCTCGGCGTAAACAATAAACCAATCCACGACGCTTTTGATGGAATGGTGGAAGTTATCGACACCAAAAGTATGGAAAACTGCGTTAAAACATGTTTCCTCCTTGCCGACAAAGGCGATACAGTGCTTCTTTCGCCAGCATGCGCAAGTTTCGACCTCTTTACCTGTTACGAAGACCGAGGCGAACAATTTAAAGAGTGCGTGCGCAACCTCTAACGTACATTTTTTTAGGGCAACATTTGTTGCCCACTACTCAAATACTCAAAAACTCAAACTCAACGGCAAATGAAAGACAAATTTTTTGGTATCCTAAAAGGAGACATAATGATTTGGACGTGCTATATACTATTGCTGTTCGCATCTCTGATGTTTGTGCACAGCACTACCGGCGTCCTCGAATACCATCGCAACAGCTCGTCTGTACATTTTTTGTTAACGCAAATGCTATTTTGCATTGTGGCATTTGCAGTTACACTCGTAACGAGCAACATTTCGTACAAAAGGCTGTTTAACATTGCCAATTTGGCTCTATACCTTGGTTTGTTTTTGTTAGCGTTTACATTGCTTTGGGGCGATGCAACCAACGATGCCAAACGATGGCTCAAAATTCCAATCATCAATCAAACGCTGCAAACATCCGATGTGGCAAAACTATGTCTCACCATCTTCGTTGCCAAAGTGATGGCGACACATCAAAAAGACGATGCAGATATTTTTAAAGGAGCCAAAATTTCAGCCATTGCCATAGTGTTAACATGTGGGTTGATTATGCCGGCAAACCTTTCTACAGCACTTCTTGTAGGAGTTACAATGGTTTTGTTGTTAATAATTGCACGTGTTAAAATCAAGCATATAGCCATTGCAGGAGCTGGATTGGCTTTAGTTGGATTCCTTGCCATTGTAGCACTCGGCAAAACTGGTGCGCTACATCGAGCTGAAACATGGGTAAGCCGTATCGAAGCTTATACACAAACCGACGAAACCGCTAACAAAAGAGATAATTTTCAAGCCGAACAAGCCAGAATTGCTATTGCCAACGGTGGATTTTTTGGACAAGGTTCTGGTGCAAGTATGCAAAAAAACGTGATTCCTCACCCTTATTCCGACTTTATTTTTGCATCGATAATTGAAGAACGCGGTTTGTTTGCAGCTCTGGTTATCATTACGCTTTATATCATACTTATGCACCGAAGCGTTATGGCGGCGCGGCATCAAACGCGAGCGTTTCCTGCGTTTCTCTGCATAGGGCTTGCGCTCAACATTGTGCTGCAAGCCATTTCCAACATGATTGTCGCGGTAAATCTCGTTCCCGTTACAGGACAACCTCTGCCATTGATAAGCATGGGTGGTACTGCTTTAATTATGACGTCGATATCAGTAGGCATAATCATCAATATCACAAGGTATTCTGAAAAAGTAGGAAAAGAAACTGAAAAAGAGGAAATCGAAGAACACGACCGCGAACAAAACATCGAGGATGTTACAGATTATCCGTTTGTTATCAACTAACACTGAGCAATTATGAAAGTACTTATAGGAGGCGGAGGCACTGGGGGACACGTGTTTCCCGCAATTGCAATAGCGCAGGCAATAAAAAAAGCTGCGCCCGACACCGACATTCTGTTTGTGGGTGCTCAAGACAAAATTGAAATGGAAAAAGTGCCAGCAGCTGGATTCAAAATTATTGGACTTCCAGCAGCAGGTTTGCAGCGCAAACTCACGCTCAAAAACCTTGCTCTACCTTTCAAACTGCTCAAATGCGCACGTATGTCAAAAAAAATCATCAAAGATTTTCAGCCCGACATTGCCATTGGTGTTGGAGGATACGCTTCTGGACCTATTCTACGTGCAGCTTCTAAGGCAGGAATACCTATAATGCTTCAAGAACAAAACTCGCACGCAGGACTCACCAACAAAATGCTATCCGACAAAGCAGTAAAAATTTTTACTGCCTACAAAAATATGGAAAAGTATTTTGACCCAAGCAAAACAATGCTCACAGGCAACCCTGTACGTGCCGACATTGCCGAAAACACAGCTACACGCGAGGAAGCAATCGAGCATTTCAACCTCAATCCCGACAAAAAAACGGTTTTGATTATAGGCGGAAGTCTCGGTGCAGGCACTATCAACAAAAGCATGCTAAAATTTGCCGAAAAATTTCAAGCCGAAGGCAACATACAGATTATTTGGCAAACAGGCAAATACTATTGGGATAATATCGAAGCAGCAATGAAAACCAAAAATTGCCCCGACATACACCCCACAGCCTTTGTTAAACGCATGGATCTGGCATACAAAGCCGCCGATATTGTGGTTTCGCGTTCGGGCGCCTTATCGGTTTCAGAGCTTTGTTTAGCTGCCAAACCTGTTATTTTTATTCCATCGCCCAACGTTGCCGAAGACCATCAAACCAAAAATGCCATGGCTCTTGTAAACGAAAACGCAGCCGGAATCATAAAAGACAGCGAAGCCGAAGAAAAATTTTTCGATAAAGTGCAAAATTTATGCAATGATAACGAAACAATGCATACATATTCAAAAAATATTTATAAATTAGCAGTTAAAAATTCGGCGGATATTATCGCCCAAGAAGTAATTAACTACGCTAATAATAAATTAAAACAAAAGTAATAAAATATAATAAACAAATTACTCATGAAACGCATCAAATCATTAATAATAGCCGCTGCTGCAATAGTTGGAATATCGGCACTAAATAGCTGTAACAATGCCCCTTATCAAAAAACAAATGCAAAAAATCGCATGGCAAGCGTTACAATACAAGCCCTCAACAATATGAGCGAAATTTATTCGCAAATTGAAGATGTGGCTATCACAAACGAATTCGACAATGCGCTTGCAAATGTGCTTTCGCATCAAGACGCCAACTACAATCCCGTTGTAGCCACCAACGAAGATCTTCGTCAAAAAATCGAAATCTTCAACCTTTACCGCATTGCTATTCACGAATACACCAAACTTACAAGTGCTGAATCTACACTTAAATCTCTTTCGCCTTTTAGCAATGCTTGCGGCAACATTACTGCAAAATTCAAATCTGCCCAAGACTCCACTCTCCACGAAAAAGCCACTGTTATTAATTCGTACATTACATCGCAGCGTTACAACACCGACAAAGTGATGAACATACTTATTAATCTGCTCGACGACATTTGGCAAAAAGACTCTAAAAATTGGAACAATATGCTCAACGAATCTTTTGCCAACTATCAGCTTGCTATCAACAATATTCCCGAAGAAAGTTTCAACGAAGAAAAACTCACAAAATACGTTTATCAGCCCTACGACGGCAAAACAGCCCTTGTAGAAGCTTACAAACTAAACCTTATCAAAGAACGCTACGACTACATAAGAGGTTTTGTCAACAGCCAAGACAACATTACCACGGCTCTCAAATACCTCGGCGAAATATCTAACGCATTACTCAAAGCACGCGACATTGAAGAAATCGACAACGACATAAGCAAAGCAGAAGCAGCTCTGCAATCGTGCAACTTTGGACAAAAAGAACAGGAATAATGAACCAGTTTGAAAACATAAAATACATCTACCTGCTTGGTATTGGCGGCATAGGCATGAGTGCGCTTGCTCGATATTTTAATCAGAGCGGACTTGAAGTCTATGGATACGACCTTACTCCATCGCCACTTACCAAACAATTAGAAAACGAAGGTATATCAATCACTTACACCGACGATGCAGAGCAAGTGCCCGATAAGCTTGTGCTCGACATCAACAGCACTATGGTGATTTTTACACCCGCCATTCCTAAAGACAACAAGCTCTACAACTTTTTTATCGAAGGCGAATACCTTATGCTCAAACGAGCCAAAGTGCTCGGCATTATTGCCAACGGATACAAAACTATTGCTGTTTCGGGTACACATGGCAAAACCACCAACTCGTGCACCATTGCCAACATATTTAAAGAGGCAGGTATCGACGGATTTGCATTTCTTGGCGGCATTTCAAAAAACCTTGGCAGCAACCTTATGCTACCCACACAAAAAGAAAGCTTCACCAACCACGACACTCTGCTTGTGGCCGAAGCCGACGAATACGACCGTTCGTTCCTTTGGATAAACCCGTTTGCAACCGTCATAACATACGTAGATGCCGATCACTTAGACATTTACAAAACTCGTGATGAAATTATCAAAGCTTTCAACACATTTGCACAATCTACACACCGCAACGGTTTTGTAGTAGTTAACAAAAAGATAGATAGCTTGATAGATACCGCCGGAATACGCAAAATCACATATTCCGACACCGACACCACTGCTGATTACTACGCGCAAAACATCCGCTTAGAAAACGGCACCTACACAATTGATGCTAACACTCCATCTGGAGTAATCAAAGACATCACAATTGGTGCAAAAGGCAAGGTAAATATCGAAAATACAATGGCTTGCATTGCTGTGTGCCAAAATATGGATATAAAACTTTCGGGTATCAAAAAAGGAATCGCCACATTCAAAGGCGTATTGCGCCGCATGGATATACATGTTGACACAACCGAAATGGTATACATCGACGATTACGCACATCATCCCCGCGAATTAGAGGCCACCATCACATCGGCAAAGCAACTATATCCGGGAAGAAAAACACTCGGAATTTTTCAGCCTCACCTCTACACACGCACACGCGATTTTGCCCAAGGATTTGCGCAAAGTCTTGATTTATTGGACGAAGTAATCCTTATGGACATATATCCAGCACGCGAAAAACCAATTGAAGGAGTAACATCCGAGATGATTGCTGGATTGATGAAAAACAAAAACGTTAAAATTTTAAACGAAATTCCACAAATAATTAACTACATACGGCAAAATAATATAAAATTATTATTAACTTTGGGCGCGGGAAATATCGATAAAATCGTAAAACCCCTAACAGAGGCATTTTCAAACATTTAAACGACCACAAACGTGAGCAAGGGCACAATAAAAAATATCGGAATTGTAGTAGGAGCGGTAATATTTGCTATTGCCATAATATACTCATCTTCTAAATTTCACGACACTCTGTGCAAGTCGATTGATATCCATATCAAAGATTCTACCGAAATCAACTTCATCAACGACAACGATGTGCTCACCATTATTCACAAAGACAATCCGCACATACTTGGTCAAAGGCTCAACGAAATCAACCTCAACGAGATGGAAACATATCTCAAACAGCAGCCTTACATACACCAAGCCGACATTTACAAAACTGTAAATGGACGTCTTAAAGTGGATATCACCCAACGACATCCGATAGTAGAAATTATCACCAACACCAACAAAAGCTTTTACATCGACGAAGAAGGCACAATTTTTCCATCGAGCACCAAAGCCAATGCGCCAAACGTGTTGGTAGCCAACGGATACATCAACGATAAATACGATTTTACTAAACACAAAACTTACAACATCTACAACGAAAACATCAAAACATCAAAAGAAGCCGATATTTTTAGGCTTGCAAGATTGATTAGAAAAGATGAATTTTGGAAAGATCAAATAGAACAAATATATGTAACCGATGCCAACGAATACGAATTAGTACCGCTTGTGGGCCCAAAGATATTAAAACTCGGCTCCATCGACAATTACGATGAAAAGCTCTACTATCTCAAAGCCTTTTTTACCAACGGCCTAAAAAAATTAGGTTGGAGCAAGTATCAAACCGTAAGTGTTAAATACAAAGGACAAATCGTTTGCAGCGAAATTTAATAACAAGGAAAAATAACTAATAATAGAAACTAATATTAAAGCTATGCCGTGTAACCAAATTATTGCAGCCATCGACATTGGCACGTCGAAAACGGTGGCCATAGCCGGCACCAAAGACGAACAGGGAAAAATACAGATACTCTCTATCGGCGAAGCCGAAACCAAAGGAGTAATCCGTGGCACTGTGCAAAACATTATGCTTGCAAGTCAATCTATTAAAGAGGCTATCCAAAAATGCCAAAAAAACCTTGCAAAAACAATCACATACGTCTATGTGGGCATCGACGGTCGCAACATCAGCAGCGAAGTTGTAACCCATTCTAAGGTTATTAACGACATCATCAACGACGATGACATTCTTCAGCTTACCGACGAAATCAACAAAATTTCGGCAGGTCAAGGCGAAAACATCATCCACGTAATCGCTCAAGATTATGCGGTTGATAATGTGTCGGTTGGCATTAACCCCAAAGGATACAACGGTCGCAAGCTCGAAGGTACATTCTATATAGTTAAAGGCAAAGAAAAGGCGGTAAAAAACATCTATCAAGCTGTTGAGTTAGCTGGATTAAAAATTATTAGACTGTTTCTTGAACCGCTTGCTTCGGCAGAGGCAGTTCTTTCCAAAGACGAAAAAGAAATTGGCGTTATCTTAGCCGACATTGGCGCAGGAACTACCGACATAGCAGTATTTCAAGACAACATACTGCGCTACACTGGAGTTGTGCCCCTCGGCGGAAAAGCTATCACCAACGATATCAAAAAAGGCTGCGGCATTCTTGAACGTCACGCCGAACAAATTAAAATTCAATACGGTGCAGCTCTTTCGCAAAAAGACTTTGAAAAAAAGGCTGTTTCTATAAAAGGTGTAAACGGAAAAACCAAAGAAATTCCATTTACTACCATTGCTGCAATCATTAACGCCCGCGTAGAAGAAATTCTCGGCGGCATTGCATACGAAATCGATAATGTTCGCAGCGATACTTCGCTCGGTGCAGGTCTTGTTCTCACCGGTGGAACCACTAAGTTAAAGAGTTTATTACAGTTAACCAAATTCCGTCTTGCTATCGAAACACGCATCGGTATTCCTATGATCAACAAACAGGAATTTGCCACAGAAAGTTATGCATCGGCTGTTGGTCTTATTATCAAAGGCTGTCAAGACACCGAAGACCGCATCGAACGTCAACGCATTAAGCAAGAAAGAGAAGCTGCTGCAGGTCAACAACAACAATCGTCTCAGCCCAACAACCAAGACAAAAACAGCAAAGCCAAAGACGACAAAAATAAAGATAAAGGCAACAGCAAACAGGGAGGTGGAATTGGCGGATTTTTCCAAAAAATAGCCAACAAGCTCTTCTCCGAACCCGACGACAGCAAAATGTAACTATCTACAAACCATAACTTAATAAGGAAAACAAAATGACTCCAGAAATAGATGAAGATTTGCTTGGATTCGAAGCCGAAACCAAGAATAATATAATAAAGGTGATAGGCGTAGGCGGCGGCGGTGGCAACGCTGCAAGTTACATGTACAACTACGGCATCCACGATGTTGACTTTATTATTGCCAACACCGACCAACAGGCACTTCAAGCAAGCCCAATACCTGTAAAAGTAGCCCTCGGCGAAACCTTAACCGAAGGTCTTGGAGCAGGCAACAACCCTGAAAACGGCAAACAAGCTGCCATCGAAAGTATCGACAACATCAAATCGGCTCTCGACACTGGCACCAAAATGCTTTTTGTAACAGCCGGAATGGGTGGCGGAACAGGCACAGGAGCAGCTCCCGTTATTGCCAAAACTGCCAAAGATATGGGCATTCTTACAGTTGCAATTGTTACAATACCATTTAGATACGAAGGTCCTAAGCGTGTAAAACAAGCTCTCACCGGCTTGGAACAATTATCGCAAGGTGTTGATGCAATGCTTGTTATCGACAATGAAAAAATTCGCGAGATGTTTGGAAACATGCCTGCACGTCAAGCATTTTCAAAAGCCGATGATATATTAACGATGGCTGCCAAAGGTATTGCCGAAATCATCACCGTTCCGGGCGAAATCAACGTCGACTTTGCCGATGTGCAAGCGGTAATGAAAGACAGCGGTGTAGCTCTGATGGGTAGAGGTGAGGCAGAAGGTGAAGACCGTGCTATCAACGCTATCAAGAGTGCGCTCAATTCGCCATTGCTCAACAACAACGACATTCGCGGCGCTAAAGACTTGCTCGTAAACATTATCTCTTCGGCAGAACATCCCACCACG
>JAGCDD010000140.1 GCA_017651345.1 Bacteroidales bacterium
CCACTCCCTGAGGCTGAGGTTTGCTCTGTTGATAAAGGGTAAGCAACTGAGCTAAACAATCGTAGGAGTTTTCTACACGCACGAGTGTGGCTTTTACAGGCTGTTCGGGTTTGAAATCTTTGTTGACCAAAACAATCGACGCCTGAGTTGTATATATATAAGGTGTATATTTAGGGTTAGACAAGAAGGAGAGCTCGCCGCTCTTGGCCTCCTCAATCTTAGCCAACGCGCTCACCGAGGCGTTTTCGTCGCCATCTACTTCGCCGTGAAGGTAGTCGGCAATCATTTTTGCTGTAAATTCCATAAGTCTGCGATTTTTGGCAAAATTAATAAAAGTATTTTATTTTACGGCAAGTTTTTTTGTGGAAAAAGAAAAATAGTTGTCGATCCTCCACCAGAATAATGCTCATAACCCCTACTCCATATAGCACACATAATACTTGGTAACCGCCTGTGCAAGTGTAGCCACATTTGAAATGTCGGATGCTTCGGCTATGTTGCTGAGCGAGCCGTCTTTGCGGAGGATGTTGATGGGCGAGTCGCTGTTGAGGCTGTACGCCTTGTTGTAGAGACGGCCGGTGAATACAAAATAATCGAGATATTCTGTGGGGACGATGTTTTTTAATCCTGATTTCAACGATTCTATGCGCTCGGGCTCGGGTGCTTGATCCGAAATCTCTATCTTAAAAAGGTTTCTTGTGAGGATTCTTTGGCTGAGCGTAGAAATCACCTTGTCGGGGTGGTATTGCCATTGTTTGATAGATGAAAAAATGTCGCTATCGTCGAGGTCGGCAAAATAGTCGAGAGATGTGCGTTGGTCTATCGGCTGATGAAGGTGGTCGGCAGTGATGTCGTTTTCAAGAAAAAACTTCAATGTGGGTGGAGCGTAAAGTTCTGTGCCTGAGTGTGCAAGTTCGCGGGCGCGGCGCATAATCTTTTTGAGCATCTCCTCTACTACTACAACGGTTTTGTGCAAGTATACCTGCCAATACATCAAGCGTCGGGCAATGAGAAAGTTTTCGATAGAATATATACCCTTGCCCTCGATGGCGGGAGTGTCGCCGCAGGGTGTGAGCATCTTGATAATGCGGTCGCAACCGATTTTGCCCTCGATTACGCCAGTGAAAAAGCTGTCGCGGTTGAGATAGTCGAGACGGTCCATATCCAACTGACTTGAAACTAAATTGTGGAGAATTTTTTTGGTGTGCGAACCGTTGAACACCGCAATTCCCTCGGAAATTTTGCCGCCAAGGTCGCGGTTGATGATGTTCATAAACTCCTCAGAGATAGTTTCGTGACTTACATTATTGAAAAAGAAGTGTTCCAAAGTGTGCGAAAAAGGACCGTGCCCCACATCGTGAAGAAGTATGGCTGTGAGTGCCGCGCTCCGTTCCTGATCGGTAAGTTGAAGACCCTTTGATTCAAGTACATTGAGTGCGTTTTGCATCAGAAATGTAGCCCCCACAGAGTGTTGAAACCTTGTGTGCATTGCGCCCGGATATACGTAGCAGCTTAGTCCGAGTTGCTTGATACGCCTCATACGCTGAAACAGAGGGTGTTCCATAATGTCGAAAACAATCTCGTTTTCGATATTGATAAACCCGTATACAGGGTCGTTGATAACTTTAAGTTTGTTGGTTTTTGACATTTTTGGGTAATGATTAATTGTCGTAGATAAGGTATTTTGCACGGATTTTCAGATAGTTGTCGAGTCCGGGCTGCCAAGTAGCCATAATCTCCTCCTCGGTTTTGCCTTGTTGGAGCATCGTGGGCAGCGAACCATTGCCGTAGAGCAGTTTGAGAAAATCCTTGCGGTTAATCATATCGTGCTTAGGAAACTTGTTGTACATTGTAATAAAGTAACTTAGCGTAAACTTTATGCTGTCGGGATTGAGGTTGGTAAAATCCATACCAAAACAACGTTTGCCCTTGTGCTGCGGATTGGTCTGCATTCCGGGCATATCCTTGGGCGTGAAAACGTATGCGCCCATAGTGCTGTCGGGATAGCCTATTGAGGTGAATGGACGCTCGGTGCCACGTCCCACGCTCACTTGGGTAGCCTCAAAAAAGCAGAGGCTCGGATACAGCCTTATGGAGAGGTAGTCGGGAAGGTTTGGCGACGGTTTTACAGGGGGCGCATATCGGGTGTGGCGGGTGTAGTTCCTTACAGGAATAACAGTGAGGTCGCATTTTACGCCGTTTTTGAGCCAACCTTCAAAATTAATCATATTGGCAAGTTCGCCCGCAGTAGTGCCGTAGACAATGGGTAGAGGGTCGAGACTTACAAACGAAACGGCATCCTTGTCGCGGACAGGTCCTGCCACATAGTCGATATTTGGGTTAGGACGGTCTAACACCACAACAGGAATATTGTTTTCGGCGCACGCCTCCATCACATTGTGCATAGTGCTGATGTAGGTAAAGAAACGGCATCCCACGTCCTGAATATCGTAGACCATAATGTCGATGCCTTTGAGATGCTCTGCCGATGGTTTGAGGTTTTTGCCGTAGAGCGACACCACCTCAATGCCAGTTTTCTCGTCCTTGCCCGATACCACACGTTTGCCCGGCTCGGCATCGCCACGGAAACCGTGCTCTGGCGAGTAGATTTTTGCGATTTTGATGCCTTTATCCAAAAGCAAATCTACCAAATGACCGCCAAACGCCACTGTGGTAGCGTTGCCAGTGAGTCCTACCCGCTTGTTTTTTAATAAGTTGAAATATGCGGCGGTGTCTTCGGCTGCCACAATCACGGGGAGCGGTTTGGGCTGTGGAGCAGGTGCCACATCCTCGCTTTTTGAAGAATCTATTGGCGAAACATTTTGATTGTCAACGCCTTGTTTTTTACCCTTGCATCCCGCAAGTATTAAAAGAAAAAGTGTGTATAATATAATGTGTTTCATGTTGTGAGAAAAAAAATTATCTGAACTGTTGAGCCCTTTCGGTGTCGAGTTCGAGCGAGCAGACAACAATGCCGTGGTCGCTCTTGTACTTGTCGGGCTTGTCGGTAGAGAATGTCTGGTCGATAAGATGGTCGTTGAACACCTTAACCTGAGCCACACGACCTGTGTAGCGTGGATTTTCGGTAACGAGTTCTTGCGACACCATAATGTGGTCGAGACTTTCGTACATACCGTTGTGAATATGAGTGTAATAAAAATCCTGATAGCTGCGTCGAGCCTGAATATCCTTAACGTGGTAGAGTAGCACATCCCAAACATTACGTTTAACATCGTCGGGAAGTTTGTGCTGTGGCACTTCGCCCGAAATTATGCGAGTGGTAACAGAGTTGCCGGTATCGTTAACGTCGCCAAACACCACCACAGGATTGTCGCGTCCTTGCAGATAATCGCAAAGAATTGTTCTTACAGCCGACGACTCAGCGGCACGGAGCATCAACGAACGCACCTGAGCACGGGCGAGGTCGATGGGATTAGTATCCGATTCGCCTTGGTAAAAGATTGGACGTTTGGATTTTAAGTGCACCACAAAGAATGTGATAATACCATAGTTTGGAATCAACACCTTGACCTTAAGCACAGGACGAGTGAAAGTTTTGAAAGGCAGGGTAAGCAATTCACCACGCTGCTGGAATGTTATGAGCGATTTTTTTGGGAAAAACTCAATCAGCTGCACATCTTGAATAGGATAGCGTGAGAGCAGTGCCACACGGGGCTGTTCGCCGTTTTCGCCTGGCATCACCACCTCGGCGTGCTGGTAGTTTTTGTTTTGACTGATAATGCGTTCGATTGCCTCAAGATGAAAACACTCTTGAAAACCAATCACATCGGCGTTCATCTGATTGAGCATAAAGTTGATCCACTCCGCCTTGCGGTCAAAGTCGTACTGCGAGAGTTTCATCGATCCGTACATCTCTACGTTGGGCAGCATCAAGTTCATCAGGTTGAACGTGCCGCACTTTATTGTAATAATGTTCTGTGCCATAATATCAGAGTTTTTTGAATATTATTTATGCACAAAAGGTACAAAAAAAATCCGAATACTCAATCGAGAATCCGGATTTTTAACAAATAAAAAACAAAATTATTTGTTGTCGGGAGCCACCTGCTGTGTAGGCATAACAGGAACGTTGTTTTGATTAACAAGACGCTCTTTAACGTGCGATTCAGTGGCACCACTGTTGATACGATTTACAAACACGCTGGTGATAATACTCATTACAACGATGGCGATTACAAGACCCCAAGTATAACTTTCGAGTTTGCTTTTCTGCTCGGCCACACCGCCAAAACGGTTTCCAACACCAAAGTTAGAGGCAAGTCCGCCACCTTTTGAATTTTGCACCAATACAATGAGTATAAGCAAAAGGGCCGCAATTATTATTGCTATTGTTAACAACTGATACATAATCGTTTATTTATTATTTTATTTTAACTTGTTTATCTCTTCGATTCGGGCTGCAAAGTAAGCACTTTTTTCCGGATTTTTCAAAATTAATTCGTTATAAATTGCAATTGCTTTATCATAAAGTTTTTGTTCGGTGTATAAAACAGCCAATTTTTCGGTGTAGAGACCCTCAGGAGGGATAATGCTTGCTTGTCCCATGTCGCCTTCGGCTACCTCTTTGTTGCGGTCGATATGCGGAGACTCTTTCAAAAATTTGTCAATCAAGTCGTTTTTGGCTGCTCCGTCATTTTTTTTTTCTTCCTCAATATTGGTGTTTTTGTATTTATTGAGGCGCATTTTAAGTTTTTCGGCAGCAGTAAGAGGTTTTTCTCCTGCGGGTTGTTCTACCTTAGTTTCAACCACTGGTTTTTCAACCTTAGTTTCGGTAGTGGTAACAGTAGTTTTTTCGGTAACCACTTTGCTACCTTCGGGAGTTTTAGAAACCTCAACTGTTTTTTCTACCTTAGGCTCTGTTTTTTCTACTGTTACAGATTTAACAACAGGCTCTGGCTTGGGTGCAACAGGCTCAGGCTTAGGCTGACTAACAACAGGTTCGGGCTTGGGTGCAACAGGTTCAGTTTTTGTTGATTTGGTTTCAGTAACTGTGGTAGTGGTAACAGTTTTTTCTTCGGTAATAACTGTAGCTGTGCGTTTTTTGGTGGCCTCTTCGCTCTCTTTTTTCAACTGTGCAATTTTGGTGAGGATGTCTACCTTGCCTGTAGTTTTTTTCTCTTCGGGCTTCTTTTCCTCTACTTTAACTTCAACCTTGGGTTCGGGTTTTACTTCAGCTTTAACCTCAACTTTGGGTTCGGGTTTTACCTCTGCCTTAACTTCAACTTTGGGTTCTGGTTTGGGTTCGGGTTTTACCTCAGCTTTAACCTCAACCTTTGGTTCTGGTTTGGGTTCTGGTTTTACTTCTGCCTTAACCTCAACTTTTGGTTCTGGTTTGGGTTCGGGTTTTACCTCTGCCTTAACCTCAACTTTGGGTTCAGGACGGGGAACACGGCGTTCGCGAACAGGGGCAGCCGATGCAGCCGACGCAGGTTCGGGTTCGTTGAGAGGCGACTTAACAGTGCCATCAGACTCAACGTTAGTAACCACCATGTTGTAATTTTTTATATCATTGAGGCCAAACATATCGTTGGCAATTTCGTCGTGATGTTTTTTGAGTTCTTCAATTGAAGTAGGCTTTTTGTCCGACATATCACGAACAGCCTTTTTGGGTTTATCGTCTTTTTTTGACTTAGAAGCGTCGTTAGCAAATTCTTTTTTGAGATCCTTGTACAAAACATAGCGGTCTGACACGTAGAGCGTTTCTACTGGCAGTTTTTCTTGCACCACCTTGGGATTTATCTTGTTGAGCGCGAGGAGGTACATAAGATGCGCAGTTTGAAAATACGGATACTGTTTAATAAGCCCTTCTAATTCTACTACGCTTTCTTCGTTGATCAGGTTGGGCTCCTGTAAGTACTTGATAAATTGCTTTGATGTAATCATAATGTCTGCATTTTGAGAGGGCCTAAGCCTATAATTGTTTTTCCTTAATATTTTCTTTTTTAGTTTTACCAGTTTACTACCGAATCGTTGAAAATATCATCGATAAGTAGTGTTGTTATTTCGTCTACCAACGCGGATTCTACCGTTGCAAACGGCTGTTTTACATCGTAGTCGGCATATCTCGAATAACTTTTATCAAAATCGTTATCGGGTTCGGTAGAGTTTGTAAACGATACCTTAATCGTTATAGTAAGACGGTTGCTCGCCGCTTGACCTGTTGATTTAATGTCTACTGCCGAAATTTTGTAACCTGTAATGGTGCCTTCAAACGAAAGGTCGCCTCCTGATTTTACAAGGTTAAGCGGCGTTTGACTCATAAAGCGGTCTTTGAGGTCTTCGGTAATTTTCTGCGACAGAGTAGGATTTACATAACTCGATCGGTTTTGAAAATAATCGATGCTCACCGTTTTTGCCGTTCCGTACGAAGCTCCGGTAAACGAATATATGCCACAACCTTGCCAAACCGCCGCCATTAGCAATACAAAAATCGATATTATTTTAAAAATTCTCATTTTTCTAATTTGTATTCTTTAAGTTTACGGTAAAGTGTACGCTCCGAAATACCAAGTTCTTTGGCAGCGGGTTTGCGTTTGCCCGAATATTTTTCTAATGCCTTGCGTATCAAGTCTTCTTCGGTGGCAGATAGCGAAAGCGAGTCGTCAACAAGTTCGGTTTGCTGAAAAATTGACTCATCAGAATCGTCGCGCAAAATGTGCGATTCGTCTACTATATGTTCGTCGATATGCGGCACAGGAGTATGCACGGGAGTATGTACCGAAGTATGCACCGGAGTACCACCTATCAATTGACGCATCTCTTTTTTAAGTTCGTTGATGTCGTTTTTCATATCAAACAACACCTTATATAATATCTCGCGTTCCGACGAAAACTGTCCATCGGTTTCTGGCATCGACATCAGCGCAGGAACTTTTACATCGTGATAATCAGGCAAATACTTTGATATTATATCTCCTGTGATATCTCGATTCTGCTCTATAATCGAAATCTGTTCGGTAACGTTTTTCAACTGACGAACATTTCCTGGCCAACGATAAGAAAGAATCATGTGTCGGGCATCACTGTCGAGGCGAATAACAGGCATGTGATAACGCTCTGCAAAATCGGCTGCAAACTTTCTAAACAAAAGCATTATATCTTCGCCACGCTCTCTAAGTGGAGGCATTGTTATCTGCACGGTATTTAAACGGTAATAAAGGTCTTCGCGAAAACGCCCTTTGCTAACGGCTTCTACCATATTCACATTTGTGGCAGCCACCACACGGACATCGGTTTTTTGAACCTTCGACGAACCTACTCTAATAAACTCTTTGCTCTCTAACACGCGCAAAAGTCTAACCTGAGTGCCAAGTGGCAACTCTGCCACCTCGTCGAGAAAAATTGTGCCTTTGTCGGCAACCTCAAAATATCCTCTACGAGCATCGTTTGCACCTGTAAACGAACCCTTTTCGTGTCCAAATAGTTCGCTATCAATAGTACCTTCGGGAATTGCTCCACAGTTTACAGCAATATAGTTGCCATGCTTACGAGCGCTCATAGCGTGAATCACTTGCGGAATAAACTCTTTTCCCGCGCCGCTTTCGCCGGTAACAAGCACTGAAATGTCGGTTGGAGCCACCTGTACCGCTATATCAAGTGCGCGGTTGAGCTGCTCATCATTGCCGATTATTCCAAACCTTTGCTTTATACTTTGAAGTTCCATTAATATTCAGTTTTTCAAAATACAAAGGTATGGAAATAATTGGATTATGGTAAAGATTTTTTCGGATTTTTTTTATTATTCCTGCCGAATAGGTAAGGGCGCAGTGCACCACGCCCTTACAATGATAATTTAAACGATTGGTTATCAATTATTACAATCAATATTCCCGATTTATTAATTTTGATTTGTTCGTTGGTAGATTTTGTTTTTGATGTTGTTATAACACGTCCATTAAGGTCGATGATTTTGTATTCGGTGTCGGGGAGAGTTTCGATGTAGATGGTGTGGTTAAATGACCATACTTTTACAACGGGATTATCTGAGATTGATAATACAGGGGTTGATGGATTGTCCTGATTGTTGGGATTATCGTGTGTTAACTGAGGTGTCGTTTTTGGGGTGCGGCTGAGTTCCTTATGACAAACCGAGCAATAAACAACCTCGTCGTATTTACCGGCGTTTTCTGTGGTGGCGGCAACCTCGTTTTCTTTTACAGCCTCGGCGTGAACATGGTCAGTTACTGCAACTTTGATGTCAATATTTTTAACTACCACATAGTTTTTAGTATCTTCGGGTGTAAAGGTTGCAGTTACAGTGTTAGTTTTGCCAAGGGTAAGAGCCGCTTTTATATCATCAAATACTAAGCCTTTAGGAAGGGTAATATCCGCAAGGGTTTGATTGCATTTTAATGACAGGTTTTCGGGAATGGTGTAGGTGGGTGTGGCTTGGGTAATTGTAAACGTTTTTTCTATCGTTCCAGCATAATTTCCTTTGCCAGTGATTATTGCGGTGGCAGTGCCGACGTTGATATTTTCGCTGCAAGTAACGGTGAAATCAACACCTTTTACGAGTGTGGTTTTGCCATCGGTAACATCAATATCAGGTTCAATGGCTGAGCCGGTGTAGGTTTGTGCGGCGATGTTGGAAACATTGCTTGCTACAAGTGTTTTGGCATTGATGGTAAACGTTTTTTCTACCATTCCTGTGTAATTTCCTTTGCCGGTGATGGTGGCTTTTGCAGATGTTCCGGCGTTGGTGTTGTTGCTATATTCAACGGTGTAATCCGTGCCTTCTGCAAGTGTTTTTGTACCATCTGTTACAGTAACTTCGGGTTCAAATGCTGAGCCGGTGTAGGTTAGTGCAGCAATATCAGCAATATTGCTTGATACAAGTGTTTTGGCGGTGATTGTAAACGTTTTCTCAGCCGATTTGTAATACAAAGGATTTTTGCCGGCAAGCGTTACGGTGTATTCACCGGGGATGATGCAGCCGCCTTCGGGTAGGGTGATGATGTAATCCATGCCTTCAACAAGCGTTTTCTCGCCGTCTTTTACCACGGGGGTGAGTGCCGAGCCGGTGTAGGTTTGGGCGGGGATGGTGATACTTTCATCGGACATTCGCTTGATGTCGCCGACAAAGGTATACTTGATATTCTTGTATCCCTCGTTCCATTTGTCGAGTTCATCAACAAAAACGTGAAACTTGGTATCGGTATTAAAATAGGAATACATAGTAGTGATACGAATTTTATCAAACTTGGCGTAGCAATAAACATCGGTAACACTTTGACAGTCATCGAACGCCCAATCTTTAATTTCCGCAACGCTTTCGGGGATG
This sequence comes from Bacteroidales bacterium, assembly GCA_017651345.1. Taxonomy (GTDB): domain Bacteria; phylum Bacteroidota; class Bacteroidia; order Bacteroidales; family UBA3824; genus UBA3824. The sequence continues at coordinate 9,302 of JAGCDD010000140.1, forward strand.
GTGACAGAAGTAAGCGAGGTACAGCCTTTAAATGCAGACCCACCAATTGTCGTAACGCCATCGGGAATGGAAACAGAGGTAAGTGAGGTACAGCCTGCGAATGCAGACCCATCAATTGTCGTAACGCCATCGGGAATGGAAACAGAGGTAAGTGAGGTACAACCTGCGAATGCAGACCCAGCAATTGCCGTGACGCCATCGGGAATAGAGACATCACCGCCTGCACCCATATATTGTTTTATTATTGTATGTGCATCATCTTCATACAACCATTCTTCACCGTTCAAATTTAATGCACCCCAAGGACTACCAGTTGCTGTACCATAATAAAAAATCTGAGGAACTTTATAAAAAGCATAAGTTCCGATATTAGTAACGCTATTTGGAATGGTGACATATTCAAGCCCTGTACAGCCGTACAAAGCACCATTTCCTATATTGGTAACGCTATTGGGAATGGAGACCGAGGTAAGTGTGGTACAATTACTGAATGTATAATCGTTGATAACTGTTACACTTGTGGAAATTTCTACATTACCACCTTTACCAAGGTACATCATCAGTTTCGTCTTTGAATCGTCTTCATACACAAAATCTCCATCCACAAAACCGTTAAGCGTTTGAGCCCCCCAATACCAAAAGTCTTCCCTATTAGGATCATTTGCATTGCCATAATAAATTATGTGTTTTACATTTGCGAAAGCGTTTAATCCTATGCTTGTAACACTATTAGGAATGGTAACAGTTCTGAGGCTTTTGCAAGTATGGAAAGCGTATCTTTCAATAGCAGTAACACTCGAAGGGATGGTTACAGAAGTAATGTCAATTCCTGCAAATGCAGATTCTCCTATTGTGCTGACACCTTGTGGTATCTCTACATCACCGCCATTGCCGATATATGCGGTAAGCGTTTTGTGGGAATCATCCTTATATACAAAATCACCGTCTACACATCCGTTGAGTGTTTTGGCACCCCAAGGAGAGTTTTCTGTGGCACTGCCTTTGTATATTATATTGGCAACATTCTCGAAAGCCAATTTATCAATACCAGTAACACCATCAGGTATGGTAAGCACAAGGCGTTTACAACCCGCAAACGCCCAAAAGCCCATACTTGTTATACTTGCAGGAATGGTAACTGTTGTTAGATTTGAACAAGAACGGAAAGCATAACCAGAAATTGTTGTAACCCCATCGGGAATGATAACAGAATTAAGATTAGCACATCCGTAAAAAGCATATTTACCAATACTTGTGATGCCTTGATTGATAACAACGGATTGAATATTGTCTTTGATATCATTCCAAGGCATAGTAGAAGAATTATAATCAGCCATCGCACCTGTTCCGCTGATTGTCAGTGTTTGTGACTCTGTATCGAAAGACCATGTGGCATTTTCGCCGCATGAGCCGGAGGTCTGTGCCGATGCCGTGGATGCTAAGAGCATCAGTACAACAAAAATTGAGATTAAATTTTTGATTTTCATTTTTTATACAATTATGGTTATTAAAAATTTCTAACAACAAAAAATCCCTTGCAGAAAACCGAGTTGGCTTTCTACAAGGGATTTGTATTATCAATATCTATAAACGAGAGAGTGAGTTTTACCCCCCCCGTAAAGTATTATTTACTTTTAGTGTGGTATGATTGATTGTGGGCATGGTGGTTATAGTTTTGAGATTTCGTCTTTGGTTAAACCGGAATAAAGTACAATTTTATCAATAGGCTCTCCCGCAGATTTCATAAGACGGGCAATGGATATTTTGGCTTGTTTTTCGCCTTCGGCGCGGCCTTTATCTATGCCAATTCTAATTCCCTCTTTCAGTTTGTATTCCTGTTGACCCATAAAGGCGAGGTAGTTGTTGAAACTGTCGTCGTATTGTATTTGTTGTTCGGGCGAAAGCTCTGAATATGATGCTATTTTGCCTAATTGCTTAAATAGCGGTATCTCGTTGGTAAATGATAATGTAGTTTCCATAGTTTCCATATTTGAAAGGTTAAATATCCATTTGTCGATGTCGTTTTTGCAGTCTGATTCTTTCATCTTTCTGTATATCGGCATCTGTATTTTCATCAAGTTCGCCATCGGTGATGGTTACGCTTTTGATATGTGTCTTCGGGTCGTACTTTTTCAAAAGTGCGTTAAGAAATCCTCGCGTTATCTCCTCGTCTTTGAAGATTCGTTTGAATCCAAAATCCGTTGCAGGGTTTATGTATTTGTGATGCGGAATTACCGTGTTACCAGTTATGTTTCCTTTTTGAGACATCGTTGATGTATTCGTTTTATGTTTGCAAATATATATTTTTTTGAGGATAAATACAAAACAATTGTTTTATTTTTGCATATTGGAAATAAAATACTAAAATTACAAAACACAGCATCTAACTTCCTATTTATGAAACGCTTAAAACGATCATTAGGCTATATCAACAACAATTACTTCTTTGATTCTACAAAACGCGAACGCAGGCAAGTTATTTCATTATTGATAGTTTCAATTATTCTTCTTATCGGAAACAAAATATACTCTTCGGTTCACAATTGTGTTTACATTATTAATTCTGATATTCTTGTCAACAATTTGAATACAGCCGATGACGACAAAGATGCTGATACATTAAACCGATTAGACAAGTTTATCGTTAACCGATACAAAAATCTCAAACTATTCAACTTTGACCCCAACACTGCCGATGCTGACGAATTAGAACAACTTGGATTAACATTCAAACAAATTAATACATTGCTCAACTATCGAAAAAAAGGCGGCAAGTTTACCTGCAAAGACGATTTCAAAAAACTATATGGTATTCGATTTCGTCAATTTCAAATACTCCGTCCTTTCATATCCCTTCCAGAAAAAGATATAGACGAAATAAAATACACAGTATCAATTAAAACAGAGTCTAAGAATGTTATTACAAACAGTTCTACTAAAAACTCATCCTCGCCTACCGACGACAGTACAAAAAAAACACTTTTTAAATTTGACCCCAATTTTATTACCGAAGAAGATATGTACCGCCTCGGATTTTACACCAAACAAATCGAAAGCTTTATAAAAATGCGACACGAAGGCAAAAAATATTACGTTAAGCAAGATTTTGCCGATTTGTATTTCGTTAACGATAAAAAGTTCAAGGAATTAGAACCGTACATCGATATCGATTTAGTAAAACTTTTAGGACACGAGGCTTATAATCTCAACACCGTTACCACCGAAGAACTTGTGTCTAAAATAGATATTCCCGAAAAAGATGCTCAAAAAATAATAGAAATGCGAACAGCGTTGGGCGGATTTTACTCAGTGTATCAATTGAGCGACTGCGGGATAGATTTCAACTTGGCAAAAAAATACTCCAAATACCTTTTTGTAGCACCAAGTTTCAAAATCAAAAAGATAAATATCAACGACATATCCGACAACGACCTTAAATCTCATCCCCTATTCAACGCCAAACAAGCCGAAGTTGTAATAAAATACCGCAACGAAAAAGGACGTCTTATGCATATCGAAGACCTCCGCTCGCTCAACCGTTTCGACAAAAACGAATTAAAAAAGATCGAGCGATATTTCAGTTTTAAATAAGGCTTTACATAATCGGATAATACTCATCCACATACCATTAAAATATGCCTTCTTGACAATTTTTACACCATATTTTCCAGATTGGTAACAGAAAATAATCGTATTCATTGTTACCAATTTTAAGAATGAAATTGTAGAATAGGATTGTAATATTTGTTGCGAGGGTTAATAATGTTTACAACAAAAGCAGGTGAAATAGCATAGAAAAAAATAAAGGCTCAAAAACAATTATAAGCAAAAATATAACAAGCATTTATAGATATAAAAACAAATCAATACAGATATACAAAAATAATTACAGATATACACAAAAAAACAATATAGATATATAAAAAAAAACAGTCCGATATAGATACAAAAAAAAATCCTTCACAACACATTGTTATGAAGGATTCAAAAAAGTAGGGCGGCTACCTGCTCTCCCGCATTGTGGCGCAGTACCATCGGCGCAAGCGGGCTTAACTTCTCTGTTCGGGATGGGAAGAGGTGGTGCCCC
>JAGCDD010000141.1 GCA_017651345.1 Bacteroidales bacterium
TACTCATTATCAGAGGTGGTAATGGATTTGTTTTCGCCGTTAAAGGTATAAAATATTTGGTATGGGGCAGTGCCTGTGAGAGTTATTTTTAATTGTTCTCCATCGCAAACTTGAGCATTATCGAATTTGGCTGATGGCTTTTGATCAAAAATAATTATCTTTCTTGTTGGCAATATTTTGTGGCTACCGTTTTTAAGGGTTACTTCAAGGGTAACTGTATAATTGCCTGATGCCGCATATTGGTGTGTAGGTGTGATTTCGGTTGATTTAAAACCGTCGCCAAAATCCCATTCGTAAGCAATGATTTCGTTTTTTGGGTCGGTAAACGAGAATGTAGCATTGCGGTCGCAGTCGGAGTTGCAGGCAAATAAGTCGTAAGTGTACAGGTAGTTAGGGAAATTTATGTCAAAATCGGGAATATCGGTTTCGGTGTATAGTGTTTCAAAGCGAGGATTGTCGGTTTCGGAATCATAGACAACCATTATGGATTTTCCATTGCGGACGTAAATATTGCCATCAATGCCGATGCGGAGGGTAGTGTAAAGTTCGTTACTCACCTGTTGAGCTGGTGTTATAACTTCTTCATTATAAATACCATTTTCTATGTCGCTGATTTTTAGACGAATCAATCTATTTTTCTTTGGATTGTTACTAACAATGTATGTATGATATAAATATTGACCGGTTGCTGTGATTTCACACCATTCGCTTTCATAATTGAGGTCATAAAAACAATAGTCGGATATCACGCCTTTATCTTGGTCGAAAGAGATACATAGTGTCTTTGGAATATTAGGTATTTTAGCGTATATTTTACCATTATCAGTTACGTTGTAATTCGCTTTTAATAGTGGAACAACCCAAAAATCATAGTTTCCTAAATTGAGATTTGATTTCTTTTTAGATTGTATTGTTGAACCATTTAAGTTGATTGCTACGATGCTGTCTTTATCGTTTCTTTTGATTATTACCCAAATACTTTTGCCATCAGTATGCGACATTCCAGCAAATAAAGGTAACTCAATATCAGGTTCTTGCATGCCTCCTGTAGCACTTCCATAAATAACATCTTTGAATGTATCGGTACGAGTGTATTCGTGTATAATAATATCATGTCCTTTATCTGAATCATCAAAGTTATCTTTACAAAAGCATCTAATTTGTGTTTTGCCGTAACGTATTAGTAAATCATTATCCCTATCGTACCCCCAATCATAATTAAATGAACTATGAAGAATATACGAATATTTATTATCTGGACTTTTGAGCATAAAAGGAGGAGGAGTCCATATCATGGCATCATTTTCATATATCGAATCTCCCTCTAAATCGTTAAGGGTACACACTGGGTCACTGGCGGCTATACCATTTTTTTCTCTATAATATTTTCTTCCTGTTTTGACAATGGGGTTACCATTATAATCTGATAATAAATGATAAAACATGTAATTATAGTCATCACCACAGATTCCATTGTGTGTAAAAAGACTCGTATTTCCATCCGGCTCTATGTGCATAATGGTATTTTTACTCACAATCCAATTAGAAAATTCAAGTTGTGCCGAAGCTGTATACGCAAAGAGGCATACAAACACCGACACAACGAGAAGTTTAGTTGTTATACATAGTTTTTTTGCCGCTTCCGAAAAATTGAGAGTTTGTGTAGTTTCTACAAAATAGATTAGTTGACGTATTTCCATATTTTTAGTTGTTTATTTTGCAAATATGGAATTTTTTTTTGATATTTAAAAAAAATAGCGGGGACAGAAAAAAATCCATCCCCGCTGGCTATGTTATATAGAAGAGTTATGCCGCTGCTGTGCGTTTTACCGCCGAAGCAATAGGTGTGGTACGGCTGTTTTCGCAGCGGTTGACAGGTTGGAAAATCTCGTCGATACCGGCGTCGCCTGTGTTGGTAACTTTTTCGCCGTGGCGGGCGTGGTTAAAATAGTGTTCTGCTTTGCGAGTCTTTTCGGCTGCGCGGGTAACAAAGGCGGCTATCAATGCGGCCGCAATCAGTGTCCAAATTAATATCTGTGCCATTTTTATTGCATTTAATTTTTATGACACAAAGGTACGGGCTAAAAATGCGTTGTGCAAACTTTGGCTGAGGTTTGTTTCAATAGCCGCTATCGTTGCCGTCAATGATGGATTTTGTTTTTTTAGCCAATCATACAGTATTTTTTTACGGTGTCGCTTTCGCGGAGCATTTTGATAAACTCTACGGCTGAGTGCTTGCGGTAGTCGTTTTTAAGGAAGTGTATGCAGCCTTGCATCTCGTTTTGTGGCGAATTGATGGGCACGGCTTTGAGGTCTAAGTAGTTGTGTATGGTAGATTCTGAGAGTATCGATAGCAGATTGCTGCTCTCCACAAGTTTCAGAAGCATATTCACTTCGTTGATTTCGATGTTTACTTTCAAGCGGCGCTCTTCGTAACGGAATATTTCGTCGAAGGTGTTGCGTGCTTGAAGTCCTTTTGACGGCATTACAAATGTGTAAGGTTCAAGGTCGGAGAATGTTACCGATTCTTTTTGGGCAAGGGGATGTCCGTAGCGCATTATGGCTGCGAGACTATTGTTGAACAATACCTGATGCTCAATGTCGCGGCTGTTTTCGGCAGGACGGAAGGCAAGGAAGAAATCCAATTCGCGTTTTTGGAGCATTTCGGTGAGTTCTTCCATTGTTTTGTAATAGATTGATAGTTTGATGCCTGGATATAGTTTTGTAAAGTTGAAAATGGTTTCTATGAGTATCTGACCAAACGAATATGTAACGCCGATATTCAGGCTGCCTGAGGATATAGATTTGATATCGTCTACTCTCTGGCGGCAGTTGTCGGCATCGCTCACGGTTTTGATGGCATACGGAAGTAGCGCACTGCCTGATTCTGTGAGTGTTACCTCGTGACTTGTGCGGTAAAAAAGGTCGTCGCCAAGTTCGTTCTCCAACTGTTTAATCTGCTGGCTAAGAGTACTTTGTGTAATATTCAGACTTTTTGCCGCTGTTGAAAAATTGAGCGATTTTGCCGCTGCAACAAAGTATTTTAATTGTCTAAGTTCCATTGTGCTTCAAATTTTTGGCAAAGTTCGTGATAATTTGGCTAACAATAAAACAGTGGCTGTGGTTTTTTACTATTGCTGCTATCGGGATTGCTAATAGTAGGGGAATTTTTTTATTCCATAATGTCTGAAAAAAAAACAGTTGACAACATTCATTGCCAACTGTCTATATTTCAATTCTTAAAGAGAATTAGTCTTTGATATTGGCTTTGAGGAATTCTCTGTTCAAGCGGGCGATGTGCGAGATGGATACCTGTTTAGGACATTCAAGTTCGCAAGCGCCTGTGTTGGTGCAGTTTCCGAAGCCGAGTTCGTCCATCTTGGCAACCATTGCTTTGGCACGTTTGGCAGCCTCAACTTTGCCTTGGGGAAGGAGTGCAAGTTGCGAAACTTTTGCCGAAACAAACAACATTGCCGAGCCGTTTTTGCAGGTGGCAGCGCAAGCACCGCAACCGATACAAGCGGCAGCATCCATAGCCTCGTCGGCATCAGCCTTGGGAATAGGAATTGCATTAGCGTCGGGAACTCCGCCGGTAGATACCGAAACAAAGCCTCCTGCCTGCATAATTTTGTCGTATGCGCTACGGTCTACCATAAGGTCTTTAATTACGGGGAAACCGCCCGAACGCCAAGGTTCGATGGTGATAGTTTCGCCGTCTTTGAATTTGCGCATATGCAACTGGCAGGTGGTGATAGCATCGTCTGGTCCGTGAGCACGGCCGTTGATAAATAGCGAGCACATACCGCAGATACCTTCGCGGCAGTCGTGGTCGAATGCCACAGGGCCGTCGGGGTCGTTGGTGTTGATGAGTTGCTCGTTGAGTATGTCTACCATTTCGAGGAACGATGCCTCGGTGGATATGTTCTCCACTTTGTATTCTTTAAATTGACCTTTTGAATGACGGTCTTTCTGCCGCCAAACTTTCAAAGTCAAGTTCAAACCTTTATTTTCTGACATTTTTGATTCAATTTAAGTTTGTTTGAAAATTTTGATGCGGTAACTATTTACCTGTCTTATAGTTTCTTGTCTGAACTTTAATAAACTGATAGTTCAAGTCTTCTTTGTGAAGTTCAGGTTCTTGGTTCTCGCCTTTGTATTCCCAAGCGCCAACGTACATAAAGTTAGCGTCGTCGCGTTTTGCCTCGCCATTGTCTTGGCTCTCTTCGCGGAAGTGGCCGCCGCACGATTCGTTGCGGTGGAGTGCGTCGCGAGCGATAAGTTCGCCAAGTTCGAGGAAGTCGGCCACGCGGTTGGCTTTTTCAAGTTCGTTGTTGAGTTCGTCGGCTTTGCCGGGGATGTGAACTTTTTTCCAGAATTCTGCGCGGAGTTCCTGAATTTGTTTGATGGCGGTTTCGAGGCTCTCTTTTGTACGAGCCATACCAACGTTGTTCCACATAATGTGTCCGAGGCGTTTGTGGAATGAGTCTACCGATTCGTCGCCCTTAACGTCCATAAGTTTCTTGATGTAAGCCTTAACGTCGTCTTCGGCTTTCTTGAACGCGTCGTTTTCTTTGGGGTTGATACGGGGAACGTTGAACTGGTCGGCCAAGTATTCCTGAACAGTGTAAGGCAATACGAAGTAACCGTCGGCAAGACCCTGCATAAGTGCCGAAGCACCAAGACGGTTGGCACCGTGGTCGGAGAAGTTGGCTTCGCCTGCTGCAAACAATCCGGGAACTGTGGTAGAAAGTTCGTAATCGACCCAAAGACCACCCATTGTGTAGTGGATAGCGGGGTAAATCATCATCGGCTCTTTGTAGGGGTCGGTGTCGGTGATTTTTTGGTACATCTGGAAGAGGTTGCCGTAGCGTTGCTCAACAACATCTTTTCCAAGACGTTCGATAGCGTATTTAAAGTCGAGGAATACAGCGTTGCCGGTAGAGTTAACGCCGAAACCTGCGTCGCAACGTTCTTTTGCGTTACGTGAAGCCACGTCGCGGGGAACGAGGTTTCCAAATGCAGGATAACGCTCTTCGAGGTAGAAGTAGCGGTCTTCGTCTTTAATGTCAGAAGCCTTGATTTGTCCTTTGCGGAGTTTTTCGGCATCTTCTTTCTTTTTGGGAACCCAGATGCGGCCGTCGTTGCGGAGCGATTCCGACATAAGGGTAAGTTTGCTCTGGAAGTCGCCGTGCTGAGGAATACAGGTGGGGTGAATCTGCACCATACAGGGGTTAGCAAAATATGCGCCCTTGCGGTAAGCCTTCATAGCGGCAGAACCGTTGCTGCCCATAGCGTTGGTAGATAGGAAGTAAACGTTGCCGTAACCACCTGTTGCCAATACTACGCAGTGTCCAAAGTGAGATGAAATTTCGCCAGTGAGAAGGTCGCGGGCAACGATACCACGGCAACGGCCGTCGATCATTACGAGGTCCATCATTTCGCAACGGGTGTGCATCTCCACGTTTTTCAAACCAATCTGACGGCTGAGTGCTGAGTATGCACCAAGGAGAAGTTGCTGACCCGTCTGACCGCGGGCGTAGAATGTACGTGATACGAGCGCACCACCGAAAGAGCGGTTAGCCAAGAGTCCGCCGTATTCGCGAGCAAACGGAACTCCCTGAGCCACACACTGGTCGATGATAGAGTTAGAAACCTCTGCCAAACGGTAAACGTTGGCTTCGCGTGCGCGGTAGTCGCCACCTTTGATAGTATCGTAGAAAAGGCGGTAAACCGAGTCACCGTCGTTGGGATAGTTTTTAGCAGCGTTGATACCGCCCTGAGCGGCGATAGAGTGAGCACGGCGGGGCGAATCCTGATAGCAGAATGCCTTTACTTTAAAGCCCATCTCGGCAAACGAAGCGGCTGCCGATGCGCCTGCCAAGCCTGTGCCTACTACAATTATATCTATTTTTCTTTTGTTGGCGGGATTTACAAGATGCTGGTGTTCTTTATAATTTTTCCATTTGTCTTTCAAATCGCCTTCTGGTATTTTTGAATCCAATTGTGCCATAATTGTTTCTTTCTTTTTAAGATGATGGATTAAGATTATTTGTTAGACTCTTGTTGGCAGGGAGTCTGAGTGCTTTGCTGACATTCAACAGCCTGTTTGTCTTTGCAGCAGCCTTGGGGAACTTTGATTCCGCCACAAGCAGCGTAGATTACGATAACTGCAAAACCTAAGCAAACGATAGTGCTGAACCATTTGGCGATGCATTTGAGACGAGGAATCCAAGTCTTGTTGCTAAGGCCAGCGGTGTGGAATGCGCTCCAAAAACCGTGGTTCAAGTGCAACCAGAGGGCAGCGAACCAAATGAGGTAAACTACTGTAAGCACGATGCTCAACGCGCCGCACTCGTGGAAATAGTAGTTGATCCAATAAGCGCCGTTGGTAGAGAGGCTCTCAGCCTCTTCGCAGCCAATAAGGTCGGCGAACATCATCTTAGCCCAAAACTGACCAAAGTGGGTGATAAGTCCGCAGAAGATAATGATGCCGAGAACGAGCATATTCTTCGAAGCGAACTCCACATCTTTGGGGAGATTCTGGCTGTCGTAGCGGTCGGTGCCACGAGCCTTGCGGTTCTGAATCGTCAACACAAACGCGTAAACGATGTGCACCAAAAATCCGGCGGCGAGTATCACCGTGCCGGCAACGGCATACCAGTTGGAGCCGAGGAACGCGCAAACACTGTTGTAGGCGCATTCGCTAAACAATACCACCGCGTTCATACACAGGTGGAATAGCAGAAACAATATCAAGAACAAACCTGATATACTCATTATCAGTTTTTTCCCGATAGAACTTTTAAAGAATCCTTTCATAGCAGATTACTTGTTTTTTAATTATCGTTGTACAAATAAAGTATTTTTCAAGCAACAAAAGTACGTCAAAAATCTCGTATACGGCATTAAATCTTAAAAATAATTTAATAAAATTTCGATTTTTTTTGTAACTAATTGAATAATAGTGGATAATATTTTACATCAACGAGCCCTGCAATTTTTATCGGCATTATCCGTTATAATAACAAAACACCTTAATAATATAGTATTATGAATAAGATTTTTTTTGTAATTGCAATTCTACTGCTGCCTATGCTGGGAGTGGCTCAAAACGTGGGACTTAATATCGGCGACAAGGCTCCCGAAATATCCGCTAAAACTCCCGACGACCAAGTGCTGAAACTTTCGTCGCTCAAAGGCAAACTTGTGCTGATAGATTTTTGGGCATCGTGGTGCGGTCCGTGCCGTAGAGAGAACCCCAACGTGGTGGCTGTATACAATGCTTACCACGACAAAAAATTTAAATCGGGCGACGGCTTCGAGATTTTTTCTGTTTCGCTCGACAACAACAAGAGCGCGTGGACCAAGGCAATCGAAAAAGACCAACTCACTTGGGCATCGCACGTATGCGACTACAAAGGCTGGTATGGTGAGGCATCCACCGTTTACGAATTAGAAGCCATCCCGATGAACTTCCTAATCGACCAAGACGGCATCATCATCGCCAAAAACCTCCGAGGCCCAGCGTTGGAGAATAAGATAAAGGAATTGGTGGCGGAGTAAGATATTTTTTCTTATATTTGCAAACAAATAAAAGTGTTTGCTATGGATAAGACTAACAATACCATACAAGTTATCAGCGATTGCCTTAACAATATTTTTGTTAGTATTGCGCCTGTCAAGGGTAAGGCATATCTTTTCGGTTCTCGTGCCCGTGGCGATGCCCGTAACGACAGCGACTGGGATGTGCTTATACTCTTAGACAAACCCAGTATTACTTCTGATGATGTTGACAAGGTGAGTTATCCTGTGCGCGAACTGGGGTGGGCAATAGACTCTATGATTAACCCTGTGATGTACACAATGGCAGAATGGGAAGGCAAGAGTTTTACACCATTTTACAAAAACGTTATGAAAGAAGGAATTGCGTTATGAGTTTGTGACGACAGAAGACCCCAAAATGGCAAATGCTTTGTTGGATGATAATGCAGATTGAGATATTGCATTATATTCTGCCGATTCTGACAAAAATCACGAGAATCGGCAGAATATAGTATATTATTTTTTGCCGTTTCTGCTATATTATGTAGGGAATTGGCAAAATATAATCGACCTATGGCGTATAGAAACTAATCCATTTTGTCCTGAAATCTTTTACCGCTACGACCGCACTACCCACAAAATAAAGATTAAAACACATCGGAATGTGTTCCAGTATTAAGCATTAGCATAGTAAGTTCTTGATCATTTTGTTCCCAAATTAGAAGCCAATCTGATTCTAAATGACATTCCCATTGATTATCGCGATTGCCATGGAGAATGTGAGGCTTGTATTTTGGGGGCAAATGACCTTCTTTTGCCAAAATATTAATGGCTGTTTTAAGTTTCGACATGTCATATCCACGCTTTATGCACCTTTTAACCTCTTTTTCAAAGCGTTTGGTAGTGATAATTTCGTATGCCATTATATTCCCATTTTATTGAAGAACTCTTCCGGAGTGGCATAGCGGTTAACTTTGCCTTCTCTTGCCTCTTTTACAGATTGCTCATATTCAGTAAGTCTTTTTAGTTCAGGAATGCGTATTTTTCTCACGCCTTTTACCATAGAAAAAGCCTTCTTGATATCTTTCAGAAGAGAAATATCATCAATGTCTATTAAAAACTGTATATTGGATGTTGCTTCCATAATTGTTTGCGTTGATTATTGGTGCAAATATAATGAAATTTATTATTGAGTGTTATTTATTTAGATAAAAAATCCGCCGAAATGAATTTATCTTTCCGGCGGATATTTTTGATAAATAATTGATGCTTTATTATTTAGATAAATCAGCTGTAACAGCCGAAATGTCTACGGATGTTACATTGTAATCAGCAATAGTTATGCCTTCGATTTCGTATGTGTTGTAATAATATTCTCCTTGGTCTTCAATAGATTTAATCTTGGCTACTAAACAAATAACTCCTTTTGCAGTTATGATTAAGCCACCTTCCGAAATTTCGTCTACCGCTTTTTGGTTTTGGTAAAATGCCACTTTGCCTGCCTTAGCCGCTATATCAGCATTTTTGGCTTTTGAAGCTTTTTTTAATCCTATTACCTCTGCATCTTCTCCACAAATTGAAATTACTTCGGTTGGGTAATCTTTTGCTTCCGCCAAATGAAATAACTTATTATCTGTTATTGATAAATATGAACCCCACGTAGATTTGGACCCGCCAATCGTATATCTTCTTTCTTCTGCAATTTCTAATATTTTTTGCTTTCCGCCTTCTGTTTCTACATAAAGATACATTTCTTGTACATCAACAGCCTTAGTTGGTATCGGGAGAGTGTAATCTTCGCGCTTTTTACCGGCTTCTTTTATTGCTGTTACCATAGATTGGTCGCCATCTTTCAAGAGATCTGCAATAATCTCCTTTCCTTCGGGGTCGTTGGTTATTGCCAATGTTTTGATTTCGGCGTTGGTACTTAATTGTGCGTCTATAATTATTTGACCATTGGCTTGTGCGGTAACTTTTACATCGCTCAGGCTCGGTTGAATTTCTGGTGCAGGCGGAATTTCTACATCGCCGTAATAGATTTCGTACCATTCGTCGTAAACGTACTTACCGTCCATGCTGCATTGAATTGCAATCTTGGTAATGTAATCGCCATTAAATTCGTATGCGATGATGTATTCGTATGTGCCATCATCAGGTTCGTGGGTACAAACTTCTGTCATTTTACTTGGAAGATATTTGTTTCGTTTGCCGAAAAATGGGCTAAGCCATTCGGTTGTATAACCTGCTTCATCAATCATAGCGAAAACATCTATGTTAAGGTTGTTTTTAACATTGGTGTATTCGTAGGTGTATTTGCTACCGACGTTATCTTCGCTGGTAGTGATTAATCCGTTATTATAAGTGTATTTAAAAGTACGATCAATAATCTCTAAATCATCAGTTTCATATCCACCAGTTGTTACGTTTGTGAGGTAGCCGTCTGTGTAAATATAACTATAATTATCTGAATATTTACCATCACTGTGTTCGTATGAGATAATCAAACCATCACTTAAAGTGTAATTATGGTTTGCTGATGTTATTGAAGTTGCTGTGTATGTATAGGAAATAGTCCTTCTTTTGTCATACTCAGATGGCTGGGTTGACTCTTCGATAACATATTGCACTCTGCCTTCCGAATCGTAAATAAAATAATAGGTGTCTCCATCGTCATGTTTCCCATCTTCTGTCCAATGTCCTACAATCTTGGTAATTTTGTTGGGGAGGATTGTGATTTCTTCGTCGGGAGGGTTGCTGCCGTTGAGGTCTACATTGCTGTTGTTTTTAATTTCAATCTGTGTGCAACCTTCAAAAACGTTTTCGCCAATTTTTAATACGCTTTTGGGTATTACTATCAAGGTAAGGCTTTGGCAATTGGCAAATACGTAGCTGCCAATTTCTTCGGTTTTGTCGGGAAGGTTGATTTCGGCGAGCAGAATGCAGTCGCGGAAAGCGTTGTTGCCTATTTTTACCACTGTTTCGGGCAGAATAATTGCCACAAGGTTTTTGAAACCGTTTTCGCCGCCCACTTTTTTAAGGCTGTTGTCTGATTTATAAAAGGCGTTTTCTGGTATTTCTTTGAGGTCGGTGCATTTGGCAAGGTCTAATTTTACATTTACGTTGGCGTTGTTGCTGAGTGCTTCACGGATTTTGGCGAAATCGGGATTTGTTTCTGTTAGTGCCACCGTAATAGTAGAACCGCTTGTTTGCGATTTTAGGTAGTCAGACATATTCGACGATGTTACGTCGGTAATTTTTTCGGGTTCTGGCTCTTTTTTTACGTCGTTGTCGTCATCCTTGCACGACGAAAAATTGAGTGTCAGCATTGCCGACAGGCTTATTAGCCCTAATAATGATTTGATTTTCATTTGTTTTGTTAATTAATTCTTCTGCCAATTCCCTAAGCAGATGTTTTCAATTATCTATTTATTACCCCATATACAACAAAAAACGTGGGAACTAACTTAGTGCCCGTTCCGTATTTCGAGGCTTTGGTCGTGCCCATCCGTCAGAAACGAGCAACGCCGAAAGCCCACGTATATGTATAAGCATATTTGGATATGCCTAAATACATAGTCCGAGGGCATCACCGCTGCTTTGTCTCGACGGATGTTCTGAACGACCAAATTCCGAAACATCAAGAACAAAGCGTTAAGTAACGCCTTTGTTTAATATGTCTGCTGTCCCACCCGCCTTACGGCTTTCGGTAGAAGTCAGCATTACAAATGTAATAAAAAAAATGATTGCTGTATCTCTGTTTGAGTTTTTTTTTTGCATTTTTCAGCAAAATGTTATGTCTTAGATTAAGAGATTCGAGTGTAAAGATTTCTACACGGTTGCAGGGTTCTGCGGCTGTGTATTTAGATTCTATTTGTCAGTTTGTCGGGATTTTGCCTTAGTGCCCAAAAATCAGCAATTTCAATATGATTGCCTTCTATAAAATAAATTATCTTATTGAGTCTACTTACAACAAAGGAGCGGTAAGTTTTGGCGCGTTTTTCTAATGATGGCTCAATTTTACCGGCAAATGGTTCGCGACCAATCATTTGGGTGATAGATGAAACCTCGTTAATAAATTTTGATTTTGCGGTTTTACCAAATTCCTTACTAATGTATCGGGTAGTCTTTTGTAATTCAGCCAACGCCAATGGAGTCCATTTTACCTTCATTTGATTTAGACTATTATTGTACCACTTCCATTAATTGGTTATCTTCGTTTTCTTCTGCATTAAGCATACGAAAAACTTCATCATTGTCGATACTCAGACCTGCGGCAGCCTGTTGTTCTGCAATGTCGAGCCTACGGTCGATTTCTTCTTGTGTGTATGGACAGTCGAATGTATATTGACTTGCTGATTCGTTTTTTTTAGAGTTTTCAATGAGACGGTCGGCGAGCC
The DNA here is from genome assembly GCA_017651345.1 of Bacteroidales bacterium. GTDB lineage: Bacteria > Bacteroidota > Bacteroidia > Bacteroidales > UBA3824 > UBA3824. The sequence goes on from JAGCDD010000141.1 coordinate 11,940, forward strand.
AACGTTGATTGTCAGCACTTAACGACATCGACTGGATAAATGTCCAAAGTTTATCGATACTGATTGTTCCTTCCATTTTCCTTCGTTTTAGTTAGTGCAAATATACTCTTTTTATTTTTTATGGCAAAATTTATGGCAATAAAAACTATCCGTTGGTCTGAATTGTTAACCATCCTTAACTTATTTTAATTCTATTTGGCGGTGTAAATATTGTTTTGGCGGTGCAAATGTGCTAAGTTTGGCGGTGTAAATAATTTAAAAGTTTGAATATGGAAAATCGTTTTATTGAGACAGTTAAGAAAATTGACGCAGTGCTGATTCTTATAGCGTGCGTGGCTGTGATTATCTTTTTGATAGTTTCGGCGTTTAGTATGTTCGGTGGCGGATGGTACGAAGAGCCGCCAAACCAAATAATCGTTGCCGACAGTAATGATCCCGACGAGAAAGTTGAGGTTAAGGAGACCGTAACGTTCTATAAGTCAGTGAAGGATGTGTATGTGTTTTCGGTAAGCAGCACCGCAATCAATAGCGACGACCTTGTGGAGATGACCGCAGAAAGCGGATTCTCGATGAAAAACTCAGTCAAGAGTTTCAACTCTGCCGTTGCCAATTTCATCTTTGTAAAAGACGGTGTTCAAAAACGCCTTTTCGACAAGAACGCACTGATTTACAAGTATTCGCTTGCCAATACCGACGAGAATGTTTATCCATTGTCGCACGATTTCAACATCTACGCTGTGGTAAACCAAGATACCAACGGCGATCAGTTGCTCAACGGTATGGACAACGTGTCGCTCTACGTGTCGGAATACGACGGCTCAGGATTGCAACAGATTTCGTCGTCGATGTTTAGTTTCGACATCGTATCCAAAAACGAGTTTGTATTCTCAGAATACGACGGCACCAAAGAAACCTTCTACCGCTTCAACCGCGAAACCGATAAAAAAGTTATGCTTACTTCTGTAAGTCAAGAGGTTGAGGAGAAGAGGATTGCGATGTATGATTAATTGCCTTTTGGAGGGAAATAATATAAAAAAAGTCCGTAGATTGATTTCTGCGGACTTTTTTATTCTTTTGAGGTTACCCCAACGCAGGCATAAACTTGGCGAATAGGTATAGCCCTTGGTCGCCGGCTGTGACTTCGTGGGGAATGGTGGCGGGGAGAATGGTGATTGTACCGGGTTGGTAATTAATAGTTTCGCCATTGTTGATGAGTTTACCAAAGCCACGGATTACCTCGTGAGTTTCAAGTTGGGTGGCGTGGATGTGGTTGCCGATTTTGCAGCCGGGATTGATGCGTACCAAATGGTAAGAGAATTGTCCGTTGGTGTCGGCGGCGGTAACTATGTGTTTGAGAGCCACGCCTTTAAATGTGGGGTGAGCGTTCCAAGGCAGATTTTTGAAATCTACTGTTTTGCCGGGCAGCACAAGCCGTCCTTGGTTAAATTGATCAAATGTGTCCATCTTTGTGTCGTTTTTAATTTGTTTTACGACGCAAAATTATGGCTCGCTATGTGGATATGCTTGTAAAAAATTGCTCTTTTTAGAAAAATCACTCGGCGCAATGCCCACAATCTTTTCAAAACACTTGTCGAAATGGCTCGAATCGTAAAAACCGTTGTCGATGGCGGCGTCAATAAGGCGTTCTCCTTCGGCAATGGATTTTTGTGCTTTGCGAACCCTCACCTGTATCATAAATTGGTGTGGGGTAAGACCAATTTTTGATTTGAACTTTCTGATTAAATGAAACTTACTTACATAAACCTCCGACGAAAGTTGGTTCAGCGAAAATGGTTCTGAGGATTTTTCGGCAATTTTTTCGGCAATGGATTCTATCTCGGACGGCAGTTTGTAACGCTCATCGTTGATAGTTTGCTTTATTAGGCTAACACCGTCTAAGAGTTCTTGTTCAACGGCTTTGTCTAAAAATATATCCTTAGATAATTGATTAAACTTTAAAGATATAATGCTGTTTAATTCATCTAATACTTTATTGTTTAACAGACTCTTGTGAATACATAATGAGAGAATCTTGGATTCTTGATCAACCATCACAGAATGAGGCATATAAGGACGCACAATAAACACGTCGCCCTTATGTAAATCCATCGTCACATTGTTGTAAAAAAGTTTGCAATTCCCCTTTAAAATATACGAAACCACATAATGGTGCGTATGGTTGTGGAGCGCAAAATCTTTTGTAATCTTCTCTGTGACAACAAATTCTATATTCCTATCGTCTGAAATAAAGTATTGCATAGCGGTTAGAGAAGCGATTCTAATTCCTTCATCTGTTGTTCGGTTGTAGCCCAACTGGTTACAAAACGGCAGATTTTGGAGTTTTGGTCGTAAGGGTCCCAAATAGAGAACTCAACTTTTTGGGCAAGTTTCTCCACTTTTTCGTTTGGAATCACCACAAACTGCTGATTAGAAGGCGAATCGATGTACATTTGGTAGCCTTTGGCGGGGAAAGTCTTTTTTAATCTCATCGCCATTTTGATAGCGTGCTGAGCGATAGTGAGATAGAGATTATCGGTAAAGAGCGCGTCGAACTGAACACCTATTGTGCGACCCTTTGCCGACAGTGCGCCGTGACGTTTTATTGTGGTGAAAAAGTGCTTAGGGGCATTTCCACGAGGAAAAACTACCGCCTCGCCGCATAGAGCGCCAACTTTTGTGCCGCCTATGTAAAAGACGTCGCAATGTTGTGCAAGCCACGACAGCGTTACGTCGGTATCCTCTACCATAAGTCCGTAGCCGAGACGTGCGCCGTCGATAAAGAGCAGTAAATCAAATCGTTTGCAGATATTATATATTTCATCGATTTCGCTTTTTGAGTAGATTGTTCCAAATTCGGTAGGAAATGTAATGTAAACCATACCGGGTTGAGCAAGGTGTTCGCGGCTTTGGTCGTTGGTGAACCATTCCATATATTTGGCAAGGTCGTCGGGCGACATTTTGCCGTTGTGGTGCGATAGTGCGATAACCTTGTGACCGGTGAACTCAACCGCGCCCGCCTCGTGGATATTGATATGCCCCGTCTCCACAGCGATAACTGCTTCGTAAGGCTGCAAACAACCGTCAATCACCGTCATATTGGTCTGAGTGCCACCGTTTAAGAAAAACACATTGGCATTTTGACATTCAGTGGAAATGCGTATTTTTTCACGCGCCGACACCGACCACTGATCAAAGCCATAAGTAAGACTTGTAACATCGTTGGTTTCTATAAGATGTTGTAATACAACAGGATGCGCCCCGTTGTTGTAATCCGATTCAAATGATAACATAAATTTAGTGATGGTTAAAATGTTGTGTTTTTTATACGCCGAGAACGATTTGCGGCTCTATGTTGAGTTTGATACTAAGTTCACGCCCAATTTTGAGTGTGGGTTCAGATTTGCCTGTCATATAATCACTTATACGCGATGTGCTTACACCTATTAATTCAGCAAGCCGTTTTTGGCTGAGCCCCATTTCGTACATACGAAGTTTTATTATGTCAATAAGTTTAGGCGGTTCAAGGGCAAAATGCTCGTCGGAATAGTCAGCAACTAAGTTTGATAATAACACAAGTTCCACATAATTTTTGTCATCTTTTGGTGTATTATCATTGACCAACGGAAGAAGTTCTTCTACGCGCTCCACAGCACGACGGTATTGTGTTTCGTTTTCAATTTTTGTCATAATTAGATAATTTTTAAATGGTTGAACAATCTGATATTTTGTCGTATTCGGCGTGTGTGCCTACAAATCGTATATAAACAAATTGTGGTGTAAACTGAATTACAACTACAATTCGGTAATCGTTGCCCTTAATATTGAACACATAATGCTGATTTCCAACTGAATCCACACTGTTGAAAGTTTTTTTTATGTCGGCAAAATTATTCCAAACTGCTTTTTTGACCTTGCACGACCATTCTGATATTGCAGTTTTTGATTCGGGATGCTCTACCGTAAACTTTTTTAATGTTTCCTCTGTAAAAATTCTCATTGGCTGATTCTTTTTGCAAAGGTATAATAAAAATCCTATATTCCAAAATAATTTTCGGAATTATAGGATTATTTTTTTGTAATTTTATTTTCTGCAAGTTTTCGGGCTAAATCGTATTTTTTTTGATAGATTTAGCCCGAAAGTATGCAATTTCCATTCTACCCAAACAACTCCTCCGCTGTTATTTGTCGTCCTGCACGGCGTGAGTACATATTGTCGGAGAGGCCTTGGGGGGTGATGTATGCCGTGTTACAAAAATATTGCGATTACGCCAAAACTCGATTACCTTATCATCTCTGATGGTATCTCAGAGGGGTCGAACATTACTTCGGAATGGTTGTCCCAAATGAGTTCTTTGGATTTTTGCTTAAAGTATCTTCGGCGGAAGGTGATGCGGTATATCTTGGAAACTCGGTAATAGGTATCGCCTTCACGTTCAAAATGATGGTCTTCTTCAACTATTCTATAAATATAAGCATATTCACGAGTTCCGCGGAGTTCGCCATAAAGTTTTGTGTCGTCGCACCAAAGTATTATCTGAAAGGGTTCCGATGTGGTGTTTTTAAACCTATAATCGATATAGTTGTAACTCACCGAGGTGCCGTTTGCCATTGGTACCCGGTTGTGGATGTCGTTGACGAGGGCGTCGGTGTGCTTGTGAAACTCGGTGATTGTGAGCGGACTGCGCAGAATCAGGTTGTTGATGGTGTTGGCAAGGTTGCATAGTCCTCCGCCTGTGCCCTTGATGAGGCGGTTGTTTTTGAGAATGCGCCCCTCCTTGTAGCCCTTTCGCTTGGTGATAGTGCCCACGGTGCGCCAAAACGAGAATGTCTCGCCGGGACGGATAATTATGTTTGAAATTTTTTTTGCGGCAATGCGTATGTTCACCGCCTTGTTTTCTTGGGTAACGGGGTCGATGCCTTTGCCGGTTTTAATCAGCACCGAACTGTATTCTGAAATAACGACAGGTAATTTGAAGTCCTCTTTTGCTTTGGCGAATTTCTCCTTGCCGAAAACGTTCTTGATTTTCCGCCCTACAATTTGTTTGTATTTAGATATGGTGTAGAACAGCGGGTTGATGTCGCAGAAATTTCGGTGTGTATAAGGTTTCATAGTGGCAATAATTTTGGGCAAAGGTAATGGGTTGGCGGCAAATAAGCAAGGGTTAAGGCGATTGTTTTTGGGCGTAACTATTAAAAGAGGCTGTTACAGCCCTATTAAATCGTCATATACGACATTATATATCTTGGGGATTGGATAAATAAGCCAGTTTCAGGGTCGGATAGTTTTTCGTATATCGGTGATGTATACACTTTGTTGATGGCATCTTCTATGTTATAACCATTTTCATCCATAAGTGTGTTGATGATTTGTATAGTTAAGTGCCGTTTTATATAGTTGAACTCTTTTTCGGTTACATTCATATCTTTTGAAGTTTAGAAATTGCCAATTCAGTTCCAAAAAAATATTGAAAGGTTATGCCTCCCATATATTTTAAGTTTTCAAGAAACACATCAATAGAGGAACACAAACTCTGCCCATTCTTTTGAATACTCGCTGAATATCAAATATTTAAGTTGGTTTGTATTTAATAATTCTTCGTCGAAGAGGTACGTGTTTAATATTGGTCTGCCACCTTCTGTACGGGACTTAAATTCCCCCATTCTCCAAGCCTGCTCTTTGTCTGCCGAGAGGTAAAAGCCTTTGCCAAAATCTTTGTTGGGTCTTGATTTCGACAGGTCAATTTCTTTGATGTCTACTGTGGAGCCGTGATACAGTTTTATCATAGGTCGCCTCCTTTTCTTCTGCAATACATTGCAATACTATCTATCATATCGTCAAATGATTGTGTGTGCATTACATCGTAAAAGTCGTGCATAAATTTTATTGCGTCGTATTTTTGGAGATACTTGTATGCCTGTGTTTCTGTAAGTGAATAGCGAGCAGCAAACAACGCAATAAAAAAAACTATGTATTCTGATATGTCGTGTAAATTGACCATTTTTCTTCTTTTGACCTTTATAGTGCAAATATAGCAACTTGTTGGCTATTTTCAAATACTTTTGAGTTTTTTTTGTAAATATTTGGCGGTAATGAATAACCAGAAGCCCAATTTTTTGGGCGAAATCTAACCCAAAAAGCATAGATTTCGCCCAAAATCTCAGTTTTTGGGCGAAATGTACCTAAAAATGGTTAGATTTCGCCCAAAATGTTTGGAGGTACACTTTATTTAAGATATTCATCATTGCTTTGCCGTAACCTTTGCCGCGTTTGGTATCATCTATGATTACAAAAAATCTAAAACGCACCACGGTTTTATCCTCAGATGGATACCTAATAATAAGGTGTCCCATAAATTTATAACGGTCGGCGCTCCAAAGACGAAATGCCAGGCGAGTTTTTGTACCAACTTAGAATGGTGGCGGAATTTGATGGGGTGTATGGGCATTATCTTATTGGCTTGTAAAAAATAATTAATTAAAAAAAGCACACGAAGCGGTGGCAAGGTGTGCTTTTTTTATTCAATATAGTTTTTTACCAATTTAAAACTCTCGATATGTCTACCGATTGTATACTTTCTAATCCTTTTTTGATGGTAACGCCTTCAATAGTCGCCTCGCCTGATGTAGTATTGTTTATTTGTTTTATTCGAAATATAACTCCACTTTCTGTAACAATTACCCCTCCTTCTTTTATAGTAGCAACAGCCGATCCGTTTTGAAAAAAAGCCACTTTACCAGAATGGACTGCGACATCTGAACTTTTGGCATTTGTACCTTTAATCAACCCGACAACATTAATACCTGATTCGTCAGATTGTGCTATTACCTCACAGCCTACTTCTTTTGCTTCGGCAAATAATAAAGTTTTGTTGTTGCTTATTGATAAATACGATCCTATTTTTGATTTGGCAGCACCAATTTTGTATTCAACTTCTTCTGCTATTGGTAATGATGCTTTTTCTCCTGTTGATGTAGTAACGGTTATACGGTAATAGTCAACTGGTAATTCATTAGTACTTAATGAAAGAGTTATATCTTTTATATTATAATTTCTTCTATCATTAGCGATAGTTTTATTGAGGCCTCTCCCACTTTCATTTTGTTCTTGGAAATCGTACCATATCTTACCATCTTTATCTACTACTAACATTTTTTTTATTGTAGAATTGGTTGTAATGTTCATATTAATACTAATCGTTCCATTAGGATTAACTTTGATGGTGGGATTCTCAACCTCTACTTTCTCTTCTGCTCTAAATTCTTTTATTGTCAATGTTTCAGATTTCGAATCACCTGCGATTAGTGTGACTGATTTTTTATTTCCTTTTACAAGAGATATGAAATTTTTGCCATCAATAGTAAGAATTTCGTCTTTGTCATCAATTATAAAATCAAATGTTTTTTTGTATGTACCTTCTAAGTCGTTAGCATTAATTACAAATTTGGCAACACCGTTTTCATCGGTATCTTCGTAGGTTAAGTCTTTGCTTTCACCTTCTTTGCGCATACGAACGGTTGCTTTTTGAGGTTCGTTTTCTTCATTGAGTACTGTGATCTTCACCAAAGCGGTATTAGGATCTTGGGGCTGTTCTTGCTCCTGATTTACTGGATTTTGAGGATCTTCCTTTTTAGGTTCCTCTTCATCGTCTTTGCACGATGTAAAGTTGAGCGTTACTGCTGCTGATAGGCTAATGAGCCATAATAATTTACTAAATTTCATAATGTTATAAAATTTAAATTAAACGATTATTTTGTTTTAGTGTATATTTCGTGGAGATGGTTACACATTATTTATACTCTAATCGTATACCTCGTTTGCACTTCATCAAACCTTCTTTTTAATGTAATATCTCCGTTTTGATATTGACTTTGGGCATTAGCGATTATGGTTTCAATCATATCAATGAGATTGACAACATATATTTTGACACTTGACTTTGGATTTTTATCTTTATAGTCTCCGTGCCATTTATTTTCTTCGGATGGAGTTTCCGCCACTTTATTTAATATTTCTTTGTGGTTAAAACACAATAAGAATTTTTGTATGGGCTCATCATTACGAGGCTCAACATTTACCAATCCTACACTATGTGCCAAAGCATTGCGAAGATTACGAATTGCTATTTTCTCCTCCTCCGTAAATTTATATGACTTGTTGTTTTTATCTTGATTGAAGAATAGTTCAATAGCATTATCGCTGCCATAATTGCTTTTATCACCGAAAATTGTTCCCACTTGTTCAAGACAATTAAGGTATAACAATAGAGAACACATTATAAAACTTTCATCTCTTGGAATCATACTTTTATGCTTTGGTCTTAGTCTTCCTATTGAGTAGCAGAGTTTTCCATCTGTTTTTTCCGATGAACAATGGTATAAAAATCTTGCTACTTGTAATCCCATTTGGAGTGTACTTCTCCTATGGGGGTCGAATGTCGGTTGGTTTGGTTTGTCATCTGAGGGAAGCCCTAAGATTAGTTTAAATAACATTTCTTCGTCGTTCTGTTCCATCTATTAATCAGTTTTTATTCTCTGTCAATCCCCAGAACAGAATTATTAATACCATTATCATTACCCCATATAAAACAAAAACGTGGGAACTTACTTATTGCCCGTTCCACGTTCAAAGGCTCTCGCATTGCCTAACCATCAGAAACGAGCAACGCCGAAAGCCCACGTATATGTATGTGCATACATACAATATGCACTGTATACATAATCCGTAGACATCACCGCTGCTTTGCCTTGATGGTTGTATTGAATTTGCGAGATTCTTGAACGTCAAGAACAAAGCGTTTAGTAACGCCTTATTTTATATGTCTGCTACCCGCCCTCAGCCTATGGCTTCTGGCTATTGGTATGCATTACAAATATACGAAATATTTTTGTTGATTGTTGAAGTAATTCGGGGAAAAATGCAAAAAATTATTTCCTCTTCACTCCCCTCACAGCCTGTTCGTTCCAAGGGTCGTCGGGCCAGACGTGCTTGGGGTAGCGAGATTTGAGTTCTTTTTTTACTTCGTAATAGGCTGTGTTCCAAAAACTTTTTAGGTCGGAGGTTATCTGAACGGGTTTGTAGCCGGGTGAGAGTAGGTGCATCAGTACAGGGGTGCGGTTGTTGTTGATTTTGGGAGTTTCGGCTAAGCCAAAAACCTCTTGCAAACGTACCGCGAGTATGGGCTGAGCACCGTCGGGATGGTATTTGATTTTGATGTGGCTGCCCGAGGGAACGGCAATGGCGGTGGGGGCAAGACGGTCTAAATCGTTTTGCTGCTGGTAGTTGAGCGTGTATTTTAGGATTTCGGAAAGATTGAGTTTTTTGAGTTGCTCTACCGTGGTGATGCCGTTGAGATACGGTGTTATCCATTTGTCGGCAGTGGCGGTGAGAGTAGCGGTGGAAACGTCGGACCATTCTTGCTCGGGATTCCAAATTCGGAGGCTGAGTATGCGGTTTTGAAGTTGCTCGGTAGCGGTGTCGAAATTGAGAATGTTTTCGCCTTCTTTTTTTATTGCCTCAATTATAAGGTGTTCGATAGTTTGCGTAGCAACATCTTTGATTTTTTGCTCGCGAAGCACAATGTTGCCTATGCGGAGTTGCGAAACAGCCACTATGCCGCCCTTCTTGGTGTTCCACGATATGGAGTTGTGCTCTCGGAGCATTGGTTTTAGACTTTCGGGAGCGAGTGGCGAGGCAAGGAAGATTTTGCCTATCCCTTCGCGGGCGTTGAGCGATGCAATGGCAATCCACGGCTCGTGGGCGAGGGTGTCGTTGTGGTCGGTCATAGCCATAGCGCCGTTTGAGAGCATAAACTGAGCATTGTTGCCCGGTTTGGCAGAGGCAAAGCGTTCGGGAAATGCGTAGGCAAGGAGCAACCCCGTGTCGTAAGGGTCGATTTCGGCATTGTCGGTGGTGGCGGAAAACATTTTTCGGTATTGAAACGCGCTGTTTTCGATATTGTCGAAGGCACGCGAATGGCGGTTTTGTGCGCGAAGACGGCGGAGGGTTTCGATACGCAGGTTGATGTCGGTGCCGGAATCGGGCATCGGGTCGCGAAAATCGAGAATGGCTGCAATGTCGGCGGCAAGTGGTAAGAGGTTGATTTTTTGCGCCTCTACAAGCATTTTGGCAATTCGCGGATGACAAGGAATTTTCTGTAATTCAATGCCTTTTGGGGTGATTTTGCCGTTTTGATCGATGGCTTCGAGTTGAAGCAAAGTGTCTTTGGCTTGCGCAATGGAGAATTTTGGCGGAGGAGTTAGCCAAAGAAGGTTTTCGGGGTTGGATTCGCCCCATTTGGCAAGTTCGAGCATAAGCGGCGCAAGGTCGGCATACTCAATTTCGGGACGTCGGCAAGTGTCCATACGACTGTAATCGGCTTTGCTATAAAGTCTTAGGCAAACGCCTTCACTCAATCGTCCTGCACGTCCTTTGCGTTGGTCTGCCATATCTTGCGAAATGCGCACAGTTTCTAATCGCGAAAGACCAGTGTTAGGATTGAATTTTTGCACCCTGCCGAATCCACTGTCTATTACTATTTTGATGCCCTCTATCGTAAGCGAAGTTTCAGCAATGGATGTGGCAAGAACAATTTTGCGTTTTCCGGTGCGGTCGGGAAGAATTGCTGCCGTCTGACGTGCCGGAGGTAACATTCCATAGAGCGGATGAACGGCGAATAGGTTTTGGTCGAGGTTTTTTAGTGCCTCTTCGCACTTGTGGATTTCGCCCTCGCCGGGAAGAAACACTAGCATATCACCGTTGTATTGTTTTGATGCTCTGCGTATTGCGGCAACGGCAGATTCTGTTATAGTGGTTTCGTCGGCGTTGCCTTCGTAAATGGTTTCCACATTGAACATCTTGGTCTGACACGTGATAACCGGCGCAGAAAGCATTTCCGAAAGTGTTGGAGTGTCGATCGTGGCAGACATTATGATGATTTTCAGGTCGGGACGGAGAATTTTCTGACATTCGCGGCAAAGGGCGAGTGCGAGTTCGGCGTTGAGGTTTCGCTCGTGAAACTCGTCGAATATTATTGTAGAAACGCCCGCAAGTTCGTTGTCGGTTTGAATCATCCGTGTGAGAATCCCTTCTGTAACCACCTCCAAACGAGTTTTTTCGCTTTTTACAGATTCAAACCTGATGCTGTAACCGATAGTTTCGCCGATTTTTTCGCCCAAGAGGTCGGCCATACGGATTGCGATGGTTTTGGCTGCGAGGCGACGTGGTTCGAGCATAATAATTTTTCCGCCCTCGCTGCCAATACGTTTTAGAATATCCAACGGCAGAATGGTACTTTTGCCCGTAGCAGTTGGCGAAGATACGATAATTGCTTGATTTTTAGTATATTTATAGTATACCTCGTCGAGTATTTGTTCAATTGGGTACATATCGCCGACGTTTTGTTTGTGGAAGTTATAAAAAGATTATTCGTTATAATCAGCCAAAGCAGCGATAATTTTCTCCATTCGTACTCGTGCCTCGTTGCCAGTGCAGGTAAAATTGTTGGTGATGATAGAAAACGCAATCTCCTTGCCCGACAGCGATGTAACGTAGCCAGAATACGATTTCACACGGCGAATAGTGCCACTCTTGCCACGTGCATTGTTGAAGGCGCGGGTATTGCGGCACATACTGCCCATTGTTCCTTTGCCGCCGCACATTGTCAGGCTCTCGTTAAACTCTTTGTAATACTGTCCCTTGGTTTTCATGTATGTGAGCAGATAGCAAAGTTGTCGGGGCGTGGCAATGTCGTAGTGCGAAAGTCCGCAACCGTCGTTGATAGATAAGCCTTTGATATCCATACCTTTGGTATTCCACCAATACATAAGAGAATTGGCAGCTGTGGTAACGTCGGTGGTTTTTACCTGCTTTAATCCCACAAGGCAGAGGCAGTGCTCAGCAAAAAGGTTAACGCTATACAGATTAGTCATCTTGATAATTTCGGTGAGAGTGGGTGATTTGAGAGTAAAAAACTCCTTAGGTTTACGTTCATCAGGCACATAAGTGGTGTCGAAAGTGGTATACACATTACCATAAACAGGAATGCCTTGATCGTCGAGAGTGTTTTTGAGTTTTTCAGCCACAAAACGGGCGGGGTCTGGCATAATGGCGCGGACAGTTACATCAGGATTGTTCATTGGCATTGGTCCGGCAATCATTTTCTCCAATTGATAAGCCTTGCCAAACACGTTGGTGTTTTCGCGACGGATATTTTCGGCTGTGGCACAACTGATTACTGTCATTCCGGGAATATACGGCTCGCTGTTAACATACTGAGCGAGAGAGCCCTTAGCACCTGTGCGGAAATGAAGTGTTACCACATTGTCGTTGACACAAAGTCCCGACGGTACAGCACCATAATAATTGCCCATATCTTCCCAACTCCAAGTGGTGGGCACCATCTCTTTTTGATATATCGACGCGTCGGCAATGATGTTGCCCGACACCTGCTTAATGCCTGCACGGATTATAGCCTGCACAAGTTTGTCGTTGTAAGTGGCGTCAATATCGAAATATTTAGAACCCCACGTTGGGTCGCCACCACCTATAATAAAAAGGTTGCCACGCAAACGGCCATTCTTGTCGATAGAACCAGTGTAAGCAAGTTTAGTATCGAAAGTGTATTCAGGACCGTACATTTCGAGAGCAGCTGCGGTAGAAAACAGTTTCATATTGCTTGCCGGCGTAAGACTCATATCAGGGTTGTATTCGGCAATAGTGTTGCCCGTAGCCATATCCACAGCAAGAACGCCAATTTGGGCATTAAAGAAAAAAGGGTCGGAGGTCATAGCCTCAATAGCCTGATAAACAATGTTTTTGGGCTGCTGTGCAGTTGCGCACAGTGCCGACGATAAAGCGGCGGTCATTAGTATAGTTTTGAGTTTCATCTTAATAATGTGTTTTTTTCAGATTATAAAGGTAAAAACAAAAAAACGAGGTTTGCAAATTTTTTTACAACAGATTTTGCGAGTTTTTCTAAGACACTATTAATCAATACAAAACAAAACATTAAAAAAAATGCTCTCCAAAAATCTTTGCGGTGTTAATTTTGTTTTGTATCTTTGAACTTGAAAAACAGAAAAGACTAAAATGCAAGATACAGCAACCGACACCGAATGGACCGAGGTGATAAAGCCCAAGCGCAACCTCTTAGACTTTCATTTCAAGGAGATTTGGCGATACCGCGACCTTCTCTTCCTACTTGTGCGCCGCGATTTTGTGGCGGCATACAAACAGACCATTCTCGGACCGCTTTGGCACGTGCTGCAACCAATTTTCACCACTATCACATTCACTGTGATATTTGCCAATGTTGCCGGAATATCCACCGACGGAATACCCGCCCCGCTCTTTTACTTTACAGGAACGCTCATTTGGGGATTTTTCTCTAAGTGTATTCAGTCTACATCAGGCGTGTTTGTAGGCAACCAGCAGATATTCTCCAAAGTGTACTTTCCGCGTATGATAGTGCCGCTAAGCACCATTGTAACAGCATTTATAGCCTTTCTGATACAGAGCATCATACTCATTGCCATGTACATCTACTACTATTGCCAAGGTGCCGACATACACCTCAACGCCTGGGCGTTTTCGATACCGCTTATGTGCCTGATTATGGGCGTAATGGGCTTGGCAATGGGCATAATAATCAGTTCGGTTACTACCAAATACCGCGACCTGAGTATGTTTGTAGGCTTTGGTATACAGTTGCTAATGTACTGCACGCCGATAATCTACCCGGTGTCGTTCATACCTGAGAAATATAGGTTTCTACTGTTATTCAACCCCCTTGCCCCAGTGGTAGAGGGCTTCAAATATTCGATACTCGGTGTAGGCACCTTCAACGCCAATATGTTGCTATACTCAATTGGAGTAACTATAGTGCTGCTATTCATTGGCTTGATATTGTTCAACAAAGTGGAACAAAAATTTATAGATACGGTATAACAAATAGCACGTATCTTGCACATATATACAATATAAAAAATGTTTTCAGTAATTTTATTGGACATCAATAAAAACTTGACAAACAAAATATTGTACCAAGTTAAATAAACCCCTTAATTAAGCGGGTGTCCCTCTGTATTGGGTGGAGAAAAATATGAAATTTTTCTACTTACTGGCGGAACAGTATTAAAGAGTCTATTAGTAAGAAAATTGAATAATATTGAACCGATAATTCAAATAATAATAGATATGCGGAGAACAATCAAAACGGATTAACTTTGTGGTACTGTCGCAGTCGAAGATTTATATTCTTGACAAGTATATTTCGCAAATGGAAAGCCTTACCTTCCAAAACAATAGTCAGTGGAGCAATTCTTCTGTCTGATTTTGCCAAGAAGGTATTTGTTTGACGATTTTGATTTGCAATATCCTTTGAAACATATCGACTATACATTCACTAAATACGATTCGTTTCTCTGCGCTTCCATTATGACAGAAGATAGTCTTAACGGAAATACCGAAAACATCAACTGTTGCGGCACAACAAGCATGGGTGGCTTGAAAGAACACATATTATTGACGTATTGCAAATGTACAATAATTCCGTTGCTATAAACAACTGACACAAAGAATTCTAGGTGATAACAAGCGGAATCTGCTGATAAAAATGGAACACTTTATACGACAAACAATTAGTTGTGTTATACTTAATAATATAATAAACTGATTTTAATAGAAATGAAGATTACAGCTTTACTTACTGGGCGTGGAAATAACACGATGCAAAATAAAAACGTGCGTTTGGTATTAGGGAAACCGTTACTATATTATCCTGCAATGGCTGCAAAAAAAGTGAAACTGATAACTGATTTTTATGTCAGCAGCGATGATGAAAAAATACTGAAAGCGGCGGAAGATTGTGGTTATAAAAGAATCTTACGTCCAAAAGAATTAGCATTGCCAACTTCACAACACGTTGATGCCATTAAACATGCGCTTGATA
>JAGCDD010000142.1 GCA_017651345.1 Bacteroidales bacterium
ATGTATGCACGACAACGGTATTCCCGCCATTCTTTGGGACAATGGTGTGGCTACCGCCGGCAAGGAGTGTCACGGATACTTTAACCACAGCACAGGCGAATGGATGAACGACTATTCGGAACAGATGATAAAGACATTAGTAAAGGCAATGTCAAATAATTAATTGCCTTGACCGTATTCTGTACGGTTTTCTATTGAGCGCGAGAGAGTAATTTCGTCGGTGTATTCAAGATCGCCGCCAAATGCCACTCCTCGCGCTATTTGACTTATCTTGATGCCTTTGCCGCTGATGAGGCGCGAAAGGTAAAAACACGTGGTGTCGCCTTCCATATTTGCGCTCAGGGCAAAGATAATTTCATCAATGCCGCCTTGCTCTATGCGCTGGGTGAGGCTGCTGATATTTAATTCCGACGGACCTATGCCGTCCATTGGCGAAATCAATCCTCCCAAAACGTGATAAGTGCCTCTATATGTGCCGGTCTGCTCAATGGCAATGATGTCGCGGATGTTTTCTACCACGCACACGAGCGAATGGTTTCGGCTGTGGTTGGTGCATATCGAGCAGATTTCGCTGTCGGAAAGATTACCGCAGATTTTGCAGGTGCGTATGTTTTGTTTCAACTCGGTGATGGAGTTGGCAAACGCCGTAACGCTGTTTTCGTCGCGTTTGAGGAGTTCGAGCACAAGACGCAGCGCAGTTCTACGGCCAACACCGGGCAGTTTGGCAAATTGGTCTACTGCGTTTGACAGCAGTTTTGATGGTATATATTGTTCCACTTTTGTTTTTCCTTGATAATTTGTTGATTCTTAACTTAATACAGGTTTGATTTCTAAGTTTTCGTTGTTGTATTCCCTTATCCAATGGCGACCTGCAAAATAGAATGCCGTCATTGCCGAGGCTATAAGTATGTGGCTGATATCGTTGTGGTTAAACCATTCCGAAAACTGCATTTTGCCTATCAGCACCATTGGCACAAAAAGAGTTATAAAAGTTGCCAAAAGTATAAATGGAGCGTCCTTGCGTTTGAAGTTTTTCCAAACCTGAATTTGCAGCGGAGCAGAGAAAATCAGCAACGCCACTCCGATATGAATTTCGGCAAAAAGGAACGTATATTTATAAAGTGTGGCTATGAGCACCACGAGCGACTCAATGGCGATAGCAATGCGGATAGCCTTGATGCTCTTGTTTGAGAGTATGCTGTGGGCGCGGTTTACCGATGCGTAAGCAAAAAACGTTACCGAAATAATGTTGCAAATCCAATTTGGTAAGTTGTGATAGTTGGCGGTGAGACGCTCAATCCACGGAAGGTCGCGATATTGGTCGGGACGCAGCACTCCGTCGTTGTGAAAAGCGTATGGAAAAGCGTGCGTCATCAATGCTCCTGAAAGGGTGCAAAGTCCCATAAAGAGGAAAAAATTCAAAAACTGCCTTTCGTATCGCTTGTCGCGGGGCAGACCTTTGTATAGTTTTACATACGAAATAGCGCATACAATAGTAACAATCAGGTCGGTAAGCGCGGTGGGAGGTTCCCAAATGTTAATTCCGGCAATGGTTGTTTGTAAAGGATCCATTATTTAGTGTCTTATAATTTTACGCCAATTATGTGAACATCATCTACTTGCTCGTTGATACCTTTCCAATCGAGGAATGTTTCTGTGAGAATTTCTTTTTGTTTTTCGAGAGTGAACGGAATTACCGAGAGCAAAAGTTTTTCGAAATTGGCTGTACGAAATTTTTTGTTTCTACTTCCTCCAAATTGGTCGGCAAAACCATCTGAAGTCATATATAAAATATCGCCCGGGTTAACTTTTAATTCTACATCGCGGAATGGAATAGAATCTTTGGTATGTATTCCAATGGGCATACGGTCGGGTTTAAAGCAGATGAGGAAAGCGCTTCCGTCCTCTTCTTTCACAATTCTTGATTCGCTCTCTTTTAGGGCATCAATAGTGGCTTGGTCGGGTTGTCCAAATCTTGCGAGATATGTGTACGAATAAGCTCCGGCGTAGTGCAAAATATGAGTTTCGGCATTGTAGACACATAGGCTAAGATCCATGCCGTCTTGCGATTCGCCAATTTTGCCACGCTGATGAAGCATCTTAATAATTTTGCTACGAGTTTCGTTGAGCACAGCAGCGGCATTATCTTCTTGAATAGTTGAAATAACGTTAGATAAAGTTACAGTGCCGAGCATACTCATAACTGCTCCCGGAATGCCATGTCCAGTACAGTCGGCAAGGGCAATGTAAGTGTTTCCGTTGTGATGATCAATCCAATGGAAATCGCCGCTGATAATATTTTTTGGGAAATTGATTACAAAAAATTCGTTGAGCACTGCCTCTACAAATACCGGCAATGGTTGAATAGCGTCTTGAATTTTGCGGGCATATTCCAAACTTTCGGTAATTTCGTGATTTTTGTTTTCAAGTTCTTCGTTTTGTTCGGATATTGCAGCCTTTTGCGCGGTGAGTTCGGAGTTGATTACCACCATCATCTCCGACTGCATTTCAAGCTCGCGTTTTTGTTTTTCGATTTCTTCCTCAACGGTTTTTTGCTGAGTAATGTCGGTGGTGACGACAATAATCTGCTTTCGTCCTATTTGGTTGGTGTAAGGAGTAAGCGTAACTTGAAAACATTTATGGTCGCTCCATTTAGATTCAAACTCAATGCCTCGGTTTTCTTTGAAACATTGCTCAAAATACTTCATTACAGCTGGAGTAAGAAGTTTTGATGCTGGTTTGTGAAGATAATCTTCAATATTTCCTTTGCCACCAAGTTGCTTGATAATGCCTAAATTGAGCCATTCTATCACATACGAACTATTGAGAATAGAAATTCCGTTGTTGGTGTATCGAGCCACAAAAGATATTCGCTCAAGTTCCATATTTTTGATTTGGAGTTCGAGCGATTTTTCTTGAATTTGCTGTTTTTGACCTGTTAGCTGTTTGTTTTGTTTTGTTCTGGCAAATAATGCTAAAATGGTTATTGTCAGCAATAAAATAATTAATCCGATGCCAATGTTGAGGATAAGGATTTCGTTGCCTTGTTTTTGAATAGTTTCGTTAGAAGATGAGCGAATTAATTCGGTGGCTATTTCTTTGTCGAGGTCTGAATTATATTCGAGAGTAGCCCGAAGTTTATCAATATCTTGTGTGCTGAAATCTTGATTTTCAATACTATTGATAAGCATCGCGTGTTTGTAGGCGTTTTCGTAGTCGCCAATAGATTCGTAAGTTTTAGCAAGGTTTCGGGTAATGCGTACCATTTGCGACACTTGACCATATTTGTCCGCCATTACGAAACCTTGATTTAGATATTTGATAATAGTGTCGTTGTTGCCACCAGTAGCCAAAAGAAATTCGGCGTAAGAGGCTGAGGCTTCGGCAATTTCGGTTTCCATGCCGATTGAGGTGCGGATTTTTAAACTTTTGAGATAGTTCGTTTCGGCAAAATCCTGACGACCAGTGCGCGAACCAATGTATCCGGCGCAGTTGTAAGCGCGAGCCATCCAATGTTTGTTTTGTGTGGGTTGCAAAAAATCGATACCACGTTTAATGCATGTAAGCGATTTGGTATACTCTTTTAGATTGAGATAGATGTAGCCGAGAGTGATATTTGCCTTGCCGAGTTTTTCGTTTTTGCCGGCATATTGCAGATATTGGGCGGCAGCATATTCGTAAGCCAAAGCTTGATGGTCGTCGTTGTTGAGAAAATAAAATTCTCCTGCTGTATAATAAATATCGGCAATAAGATCTGGGTCGCGAAGTCCTTCGGCTAAGTGAATGGCATCGAGAAGGTATTTTGTACTGTTGTAAAGGTCTTTGGCATTAGAGAATGCTTTACAAATTTCGGCATAAATTTCTGCCAAAGCGTTTATATTGTTGATTTTTTCGGCAATAAAACTTGCCTTTTGCAAACATTCAATCTCTTTGTTGTGGTTTCCAATGTGTTGATATACCGAAGCACGAAGCAGGTAACTTTGAATTTCGGCATTTCGGTCGTTTTTTTCTGCTCCGATGCTATCAATTTTGGCTATAAGAGTTGAGCAATAAGATGTATCGTTAAGTTTTTGGCTGAATGTGCAAATTCGGCTTAGCGAACCTATTATTTTGCGGTAATCTTTTTCGTAGACAAGGGTATCGGTATATTTGCGAATGGCTGCCCGTATTATTTCTTGGGGAATAATAGTATCGGCAAGCATTAGCTTAAATTCCATTTTATGTTCGGCATCGTTGCGCAAATCTCCATATACATAATAATTCTGAGCCATGCTACAAACAGCACATAGCAACAACGCAGCGGTAATGTATATGGTTTTAATAATGCGCATAATTCTCTTTTTTGCAATTATAGTTTATATTACTGCAAAATGTAAAGTTATAAAATTATTTTTATATCTGCGTTACTTTTTTGCAGAAAAATTATTTTACAACTTTTTTAATTTGGAATGATGCAGATGTAGAGTCTATTTCAATTGGATTCCCATTGAGGAGCCATTGTGTAGAAGATTGGTCACCAAAAATAATATGACGCAGATGCACAATGTCTTCGGATGTGGCAGGTTGATTGGCAACAGGCTTTTTTAATTTCCAACTGATAATAAAGTCGTCGTCGTAATTTTTTGCACCGTTGAGTTTTCCAAAATTGATACAGAATTTGGCACTGTCGGCGGCTTTTTCTACTTTAAGCGGCTCGTATTTAAATTTTTTGGTAGTATCTTTCGGAAAATCTATCTTGTATTTTTTTGATCCGTGGATAATTGTTACCTGACCTCCTGCATAGTTTTTAGAAGTAGTATCCAAGAGGTCGTATTTGTTAGTGTCGGTGATAAATATGCGAAACGAAATAGAATCCCACTCTTTGCTGCTATCGGGCTTTACTTCGCTTTCTACAGTGCAAGCTGCCAAAAAAGCAGTTATTACTGCGCAATATATCAAGTATTTAAATTTAAGCATGAGGATAAACGTTTTCGATTTTGTTTTTAGGTTGTGTCATCAGGCTCACTACCACAATAGTAATTGCCGACAGCGGGAATGCAAACATTATCGGGTCGATAAATTTCATAAGTCCGTCGGTAATAAGCACGTCGGTTCCAAATATCGCCTTGCAAATGCCCATTGCAGTAGCCTCTTTAGCATGTATAAATATAAGGAGTAGAATTGTGGCAATTACGCCCACCCACATACTTGCGTATGCTCCGCGTTTGGTAACTTTTTTCCAATATAGTGCGCAGAAATAGGAAGGGAGAAATGCCGATGCACATATACCCATAAACAAACTTGTAGAGATTGCAATAATTGGCGAATCGTTGCTTTCGCCTAAAATAAAGCAAATTATAAAGCTTATGAGTATTGACAACAATACTGCAAGACGTATTACCGAGGTCATTTGTTTTTGATTGTTGCGAAGTTTGCGGCTAACTGTGCCAATAATGTCGTTGCCTGCAGCAGCTGCCATTGTGTGGAATTGTGCACTTAAGGTAGACATACTTGCCGAAAGAATACAAAGCATAAATACTGTAACAAACCAAGCCGGCATTACTTTGCCAATAAAGAATGGTATTATTTTGTCGCTTGCGTCTACCATCTGGCTCGAAATTTTGCCTTCGGTGTTGAAGAAATAGAGGTTGCTGATTGCGCCTACGTGGTAGATAATACCAACAGTGATAAGCAAGAATACACATCCGATAGCCACTCCGCGATTAAGTTTTTGAGTGCTATCAACTGTCATAAAGCGTACTACTAATTGAGGTTGAGCCAAACAGCCGATGCCCACGCCCATAATCATTGATGTAACAAGTGTGCACCATTGCTGACTGCCAAATGCCGGCATTGCTGTCCATCCTTGGTGTCCTATTGCTGCGAGTTTTTCGGGCACTTGGTCGGCAATTGATGTAAGAGCTTCGTTGGCTTCAAAAAATCCCATTCCGAGAGCCTTGTAAACACCTATTACCAATATTGCCATACAGAAAAACATTATCACAGCTTGAAGAGCGTCGGTATACATCACACCTTTCATGCCGCCTGCCATCACATACGATGCAACAATTATTGTAAATATTAAAAGTGAGAGGTCGAAACTAATGCCAAAAACCTCTTGCATGCAAAAAACACCTCCACGGAGCACTGCCGCTGCATACAATGGCATACATATAAATATTACAGCCGCTACAAAAATTCTTATTCGGCGTGAACGGTAATACGAACCCAAAAACTGAGCAAACGAGTTGGCTTTAAGTCTTGCACCTATCTTGCGGGTAGGTCGTCCAAATATGATAAAGGCAATAACCACTCCTACAAACATATTTAAAAACATGAGCCACTGTATGCCCATGCCAAATGTTGCTGCCACTCCGCCAAAGCCTACTATTGCCGAAGCCGAAATAAAAGTAGCTCCATACGATAGCGACATCACAACAGAATTCATTTTACCTCCGCCGATGAGGTAATCTTTTGTGCCGTTAGTTTTTTTGTAGCCTAAATATCCGAGGTAAGCCACCGACAAAAAATAGACTACTACTATAAGGTACATCCAAAAATTTTCCATAATTCGTGTTACTGTTTAGGGTTAATAATGTTATTGTTTTTGTTTTCGTCTTTTTCGTCTTCGTCTTTTTTGTTCCAAGTTTTAATACCAAATACAATCGAGCCAATAACGCATAGCACCGAAAGAAGGTAAACAATCCAAATCGAAGGGTCTGATATTCCGAACATTGCCTTAAGATTTTATTTATTATTAGTGTGGTTTTTTAGTTAAAAGTTGCCGCAAATATACCGCCTTGTGAGAATTTTTCAAAAAAAAATGAGTTTTTTTTTCTTTTTCTTTGGGGGATGTATTATTTTTGGATGTCAAATTAACAAACAAACAAAGATAATATACCAACCAAAATAAATGGAGGACCATAAAATGAAACGATTAGACGCAAAACTAGGAATGGCACTGATGGCTACATTGATAGCCGTTTTGAGCTCCTGTTCGGTACTTAACGGAACAAGCAACGGTAATGGCGACGACGTTTACGGAATCTCAACCAAAAAACAAACCGTTACCACTCCTGCTCAAGCACAAGCGCAATCCGACAACAACGAACAGAATTACGAGAATGGCAATCTCTCTGCCGACGACAATGTATATGTATACGACGACACCGATACTTATTACGACGACACCGACGTAATTGTAATCGACGATTCATACGCAGGACGTATATACCGTTTTCACCGTCCCTACCGTGGCGGAGGTTATTACGATGTTGTAGTTTCGGATCCGTGGTATTACAACTGGTACTGGAGCTTCGGATTCTCGTATCACAGCCCCTATTGGAGCTTTGGATGGGGTCATCCTTACCACTATTCTATCTGGGGCGAACCCTATTACGGATACTCTTGGTGGGGATATCATCACCACTATTACAGCCCCTACTACTACGATAGCCGTTACTACGGACATTATCACTACTCAGCTATCGACCGTCACTATGCAAGCGATTATTACCGCTCTACCTCGCGCTCTGATTATTACCGTCATGTAAATTACGGACATCATGCTTCGGCTCACAGCGGTAGTTCCAACAATCGCAACTATTCTAATCGCAACCGTTCTACAAGTGGCAATAATGTAAGCAATAGCAATACTAATGCTCAATCGCGCTCTTATAATGGCTCAACTAACCGTAGCTCAAGCTATTACTCATCGCATAGCGGTTCAAGCTCTCACAGCGGTTCGTCAAACAGCCATAGCGGTTCGTCAAATAGCCACAGCGGTTCGTCAAATAGCCATAGCGGAAGCTCTTATAGCCATAGTGGTTCATCAAACAGCCACAGCGGTTCGTCAAATTCTTATAGCCACAGTGGTTCGTCAAATAGCCACAGCGGAACAACCACAAGCCGCAGCGGAAGCTCTTATAGCAATCACAGCGGTTCTTCGAACAGCCACTCAGGTAGCAGCTATTCTCGTAGCGGTTCAAGCTCAAGCTCAAGCCACTCAGGAAGCAGCTATTCTCGCAGCGGTTCAAGCTCAAGCCACTCAGGAAGTAGCTATTCTCACAGCGGATCAAGCTCAAGCTATAGTGGTTCCTCAAGCAGCCACAGCGGTTCAAGCCATTCGGGCAGCAGCCATAGCGGTTCAAGTCACTCAGGCAGCAGCCATAGCGGAGGCAGCCACAGCGGAAGCTCGCACAGATAAAAGATGACATTTTCAAAGGGCGGAATGTTTACCACAGAAATATTGTTCCGCCTTTTTTATACTTAAAACATTATATTTTAACAAATCTTAACAAAATGTATACTACTATGAAAAAGTTATTTCTTATTATACCGGCAGTAATCGCAGCATCGGCGGTTATGGCGCAAAGCGAAGAAGATGCTCTCCGTTTTTCGCAAACATATCAGCAAGGAACAGCACGTTCGGCAGCAATGGGTGGCGCATTCGGTGCATTAGGCGGCGACCTCTCTGTTCTCTCTACCAACCCGGCAGGTATGAGCGTTTACAAAGACGGCGAGTTTTCAATAACTCCTTGTTTCGGTAATATTACCTCTACCTCAAATCTCAACGGGTTTGAAAAAGAGGATAGCAAGTTTAATTTCAAAATGGGCAACATCGGTTTTGTATCATCTTACCACAATGGCAACGAAAACGGTTTTTCGGGATTTGCTTTGGGTATGACATTCAACCGCTTAAACGATTTTAGCGCCAATACTCTTGTTGACGGTCGCAACGATGTAAGTTCTCATCTTGATTTTTGGACCGACCGCTCGCAAGGTTTACATACCGATGATCTGAATGATTATGCAGATTTTCGCGCATACGATTGTTTCCTTATGGATGTTACCGATTCTGCTACTTGGACTTATACCAACCTTCACCATCAAGGCAACCGAGCCACTTACGGTCAGTATCAAAAACTTGTACAGACAGTTAAGGGCGGCATTAATTCTTGGGATTTTGCAATATCGGGTGTTTATGCCGAAAAAATATACTTTGGTGCAAGCCTCGGTATTCAAACAGTTAATTACAAAAACCACTCTACATTCTCAGAAGAGGATAGAAACAATGTTCCCGGCATTGGTTACGACTATTACGATTTTGAAGAAGAGCAAGAAACTCGCGGCACAGGTATCAACCTCAAAGCTGGTATCATCTACAAACCGTTGAATTACTTACGAGTAGGTGCTGCAATTCATACTCCTACCTTATACTCTCTTACCGACAAATACCGCACTCACATGTATGCAAAACTTGATAACGAAGATGAGGTATACGACAGCTATCCCGATATGAGCAATTACGAATATCGTTTGTACACACCTTCAAAAGCTATTTTGAGTGCAGCTTTCATCGTTCCAAATTATGGTTTGATTAGCGTTGATTACGAATATGTTGATTACAAACATGCACGTTTTGAAACCAACGATGAGGATAATTATGATTTCTATGGCGAAAATCAAGCTATGAAAGATAAGTTTAAAGCCACCAAAAACATCCGAGTAGGTGTTGAAGGTCTTGCAGGTCAAATTTCGTTACGCGCAGGATACGCAATGTATGGCAATCCTTACAAGAGTGTTGTAGATGATATTCAGCGTCAGATTATTAGCGGTGGTGTTGGATTCCGTGGCGAATCTTTTTATATCGACCTTACTGGCACTTACCACATCTACAAAACCGACCGTTATTTATACGAAGGCAACAATCCTACAGCTTACAAACTTGACAACAAGCACCTTTATATAATGGCTACGTTTGGAGTTAAATTTTAGCAGTTCATAATAATTGTTAATTACTATTATAGTTATTTTTTACGGGGGCTTCGGCTCCCGTTTTTTGTTTTGGGCAACTTTTTTTTTGCAGTATGGCAAACCTTTTGTTAAAAAAAATTGTAAATCAAAAAATTTTTTGTAATTTTAGGCGGTAATTTTTTAACAGATTTTCTTATACGAAATAGGCAAAGAGATGAAACTCAAAATACAACAGAAACTTGTGCTGTACATATTGTTTACAGCGTTATTGGTATTTGTATCGGCTGTGCTTTACCTTGGTTTTAGCACTCAGACTGAGGTGGAAATTGCTCTCCGTCGCACAGTGCGAGAATCGGTTTCAAATTCGGCATTGAAAATTCAATCGTCGATAGATGCCGATATTAGTGCATTGCGTTCGCTTGCCGCCACTGTGTCGGGCACTAATAATGTAGAAGAAAAACAGCGTGTGGCTATTTACCGCAGCGCTATGAATATATTTTTAGAAAACAATCCTGTATTCAATAATGTAAAAATTTCGTGGGAACTTCATTATCTCGACCCCGAATGGCAAAAATCTTTTGGACGGCGAGTTTACACCTTTGAACGCGGCGATGGCAATATCCGCCACACCGTTTCGCAAGAAGATACTGAGGGTGATGATTTTTCGAGCGTTTATTATAAGGTAAAGGTGAATATGAAAGAGATGTTTACCCAAATTACCAACGATAATCCCGAAAGTTCTACCATTACACCTATTTATAAATCAACAGTTTATATCCCTATTTGTGATAATGAGGATAATTTCTGTGCCTTTGTGTCGGCAGATATCGATGTTGAAAATTTCAACAATTTGGTAAAGAAAACCGTCCGCTACGAAAGTTTTGCATCGGTACTTCTTACCGATATGGGTCAAATTGCGGGTTCGTCTATTAATCCTTACGAAGACCAAACTAATTTGATAAAAACTATCTATCATTCGTCTTACGAAATTAGATCCGAAGTGGATTCGTCGGGATATTGCATGTATACCGAGAGTGATTCTACCGGCAAAGAAATTACTATCTGCGCAGTAGGTGTCGACAATAATGTTTTTGATCGCAAATGGACTTTTGTTTCGGCTATGCCCAAATATGTTGACGATTCTATTCAATCGTCGCAATTGGTGATAGAGGTGATGATTATTTTGTTAGGTCTTATCGCCATTGGTATTGTGGTTTGGGTATTAACTTCGGGTGTAGTAAGCTTCCTTACCAAAACAAGTTCGATACTCCGTCAGCTTTCGGTCGGAAACTTCAATGCCATTCCTGATATCGAGGCTTCTAAACTCAGCGAGCTTAGCAATATTGCCCATTCGCTCAACGCATTAAAAACGGGTCTTGGACGTGCGGTAACATTTGCTGAGGAAATCGGTAAAGGTAATCTTAATGCCACTTTTGAACCTATGAGCGAAATCGACGAACTTGGTCTTTCGCTTCTGGGTATGCGCGACAGTTTGAACGCCGCATCTGAAGAGGATGCTAAGCGTAAGGATATGGACTCTAAGCAAAATTGGATTACCATTGGTACTGCCAAATTCGGTGATATTCTCCGTCAGTACAACAACGATATGGAGGATTTCTCATTCAACATTATCTCAAACCTTGTGAAATATGTTGGCGCAAACCAAGGCGGACTCTTTGTTATCAACGACGATGATAAAGACAACGTATATTTTGAACTTACAGCCGGATACGCTTACAATATTCGCAAGATGTTGAAAAAGAAAGTTCAACCCGGAGTAGGTCTTGTAGGACGTTGTATTCTTGAGGCAGAAAGTATCTATATCAACAACTTACCCGAAGAATATATCAACATTACATCAGGTTTGGGCGAAAAATCTCCAAATTGCCTTTTGATTGTGCCGTTTAAATTCAACAACGATATTTACGCAGTGGCAGAGATTGCCTCGTTTAACGAAATTGATCAATACAAACAGCAATTTGTAGAAGAGGTTGGTCACAGTATTGCCTCTACCATTGCAACTGTTAAAATCAACGTTCGCACCAACAAACTGCTCAAAGAACTTAAAGTACAGTCTAACGAGCTTGCATCGCAAGAGGAAGAGATGCGCCAGAATATGGAAGCAATGAAAGCCTCGCAAGAAGCTATGACTCAGCGCAACGAAGAATACGAACAAACCTACGAGGTGCTCAATCAACTAATTTCGTTGGTAACTTACACTCCCGAAGGTAGAATTATTGACGTAAATACTAAAGCGTTAGAACTTTTCCAGCGTCCCAAAAATGTTTTTGTGGAAGGTGGCGAAGATTTGTACATTACTGTTCACGAAACCGACCGTACTGGTACCGATGATTTCTGGTTGCAAATGCGCCATGGTCGCCAAAAAGTGGTTAAAAAAGAGGTGAAAATTGGTGACACTCACTACAATATAGTAGAAAACTACAATCCTGTAAGCAACTATTATGGCAAAATCTACAAAGTAGTTTGTATGATTACCGATGTTGAAGTTGTAACAATGGTTTAGAGCACAATCGGAGGTTCGCCGTCGGGATAAACATTGTAATATTCTTCCATCTTGTGGTTAAAATCCATCTTAGGAAGCTTGCACCACTCTTTTACTTGATCGGTAATGTCGGCAAACTCAAATTTTACATCGCGTTTTTTCATAAACAAAATTGCGCCAGAGTAAATCAAGAAGAAACTCTTAACCAATAGTTTTACAATGTTGGGCGTAGAGTTGCGTTGGTAGCGGCTCCATTGGCTTCCCCATAATCCGTAGATTCTTAGACCTATAACGCGAGTTTTTTCGGGAAGCTTGCAGCATATATCGTAGGCAAGGCGACGCGCTCCAATGGTTTCTTTTCCGTCGGTGGTAACGTGTCCCGAAGGATAGAAAAGTATGTTGCCTCCTTCTTGCAACTGTTTGTAAATGATTGAATCAAGTTGCATTGCCTGTTCCACACCCTTGCGACTTTTGCGTAAATTCGGCACGCTTACTGCGTTAAACTGTTTGAGCACACCATTAATCAAAGGAATTTTAAAAAATCTTTCGTCTACCAAAGGACGTATGTTGGTGTGTGCCAATGAGCCGAGAAGCAAAAGCGGGTCGATAATTGCGCGGTGTGTGGGCAATAAGAGTATATTTTCGTCGTCTTTAACATTCAAGCAATCGTCGCCTTCAAATTGCAGGCGGTAATGCAGTTTCATTTTGCGTAAGGTAAATGTGCTTATCACCGTTTTGTATACAAATGTAAAGATAAACGATGCCAAGCCAAATACCACAGCTAAAACTACAAAAACGTATGACGTGCCTAAATATTTAATTACAAGTATATTAGTAACGCATGCTATGAAGATATAGACAAACGATAGCAAGTTGAAATATGCCAAAACAATGTTTAACTCTTTGGTATCTACACGTTTTTGAATTTCGGCATCGAGCGGAATTTTAAACATACCACCAAAAAAAGCCACAGCAGTAACCAAAATGGTAAATACCGTTGCCGACATTTCAAATTTGTATATTGCATATAAAATAATAGCCAATGCAATGCCAAACTTGTAGATGTGAGATAGCATAAAGTGTTTTTTGTCTAATTTGCCACAAATCACACATCCGAGCGAAACGCCTACTGCCATCAGTGCCAACACGCAACCTGTTTGAAAATTGCTCATTCCAAATCGTTCGGGGCAATAGGTCATCAATATTGTTTGCAACGATGCCGACAACCACCAAAACAGACATAATAGGTGGATAGCTCGCGGCAAACGTTTGTATTTGCGGGTAATTTTTGAAGCCTCAATAATAAATTTGATTGGGTTTGCCGATGAATCTTCGGCAGATTTTTGTTCGTCGGCTTTGAGAGTAAGGCTTGCTAAATAGCCCAAAGCAGCAAAGCCAACAAGTACTCCAAAGTAGATTAAAATGTTGTCGTATTCGCTTATAAACGAACCAATTACAGCACCTGCCAACATTCCCACAAACGAGAATGCTTCCATGCCGCCCATACCTTCGGATATGCCGTTGATTCCTCCAATATCTTTAATCAATCCGTATTTTGATGGAGAAAACAATGCGCTTTGCAAGCCCATCAACAAAACAGACGCTATTGTGATATACACATTTTGCAGATAGATTCCCATTAGGGCAACCAACATAATACCAAATTCGGCAAGTTTGGCGGTGCGGATAATCCGTATTTTAGAAAAATATTTGGGTAACTTGCCCGCCAATGGCGAAAAAAGTACGTATGGCAACACTAAGGCTGCAGCTGTGATATTAACAATATTGGCACCTTGTTCTGCGCTAACCCATTTCATTGCAACAAATGCGGCGAGAAATTTTAGTGCATTGTCGTTGATTACGCCAAATACGCTTGTGCCATATAGGGGAAGAAATTTCTTTATGTTCGACATATCTATTGGATATTATCGGCTACGACGAAATTATCTGCTGGGACGAATTTCGGCAGAGAAAACAATTTCGCTGCCGTCGTAAATTTCCATAATTCCGTTTACGCCGTTTGGTATTGGTAGATAGTTGTTTTGACTTATATATTCATCGATTGCTTTTAGTACCTCAATTCGCAATTGTGAGTTGAAATCTTGAAAAGGAATACGAGTGTGCATCGATTTAGTGGCACCAATGGTGCGCACCATAAACTTGTTTCGTTCAAGTTTTATTACATCAGAAGAGTCGTTGTTTTGTGGTAAAATGCATCCCACTATGCTGTGAAATTTGAATTGCGAGCGGTCGGCAGTGCGCTCGTAAAAAATTCCGAAATCTTTTTCGGTTTTTACATCAATGGTTTTGAGCTCGTTTTTGAGCGAATCAATTATTCTGAAAGTTTCGGTATATGGTTGATAACTTTCTACGCATACAATTGTGTATGGCCCGAGGGTGTCCTCTTGAAATTTTATCTCCCTGCCGCACGATTCCAATACAGCGATAATTAATATCGCTGTACCTAATAGAATCGATATACGTTTTGAAAATTTCATCTTCATTAATCTAAATTCAAATTTTTGCCATGGCAGTTTTTGTATTTTTTGCCGCTGCCGCAGGGACAAGGATCGTTTCTGCCAATTTTGCGTTCTGCTCTCACCGGCTGAACTTTGGGTTGCTGCGGACGCTGTGGCTGTTGACTTTTTTCTTGTGTGGGTGCATCGGCATCGGCTTTGGTGGCTTGTAATTTCTGATTTTGCTGACGTTGTTGTTGCGATGGCTCGGGTGCACGCTGGATGTTTTCAGGATCGGGCACGTGGATATGGCCTTTCATAATGGTAGAAATAATCGCCGTGTTGTTTTTGTCGAGCATTTTGTCGAACAAGCCGTTAGACTCTATCTTGAATATTACAAGCGGATCTTTTTGTTCGTAACGTGCATCTTGAACCGACTGCTTAAGGTCGTCGAGGTCGCGAAGGTGTTCTTTCCAATGTTCGTCGATGGTTACAAGCATAACAATTTTTTCAAAAGCCTTGGTGATTTCGCGGCAGTTGGTTTCGTATGCTTTTTGAAGGTTTACACGAATTTGGAAAATACGTTTTCCGTCGCTAATTGGCACAACGATATATTCGTATTGTTTACCAGCGTTTTCGTATACCTGTTTGATAACGGGAGCTGCTTGGTCGCGGAGCACCTTCATCTTGTTAGCCATATTGGTGTATGCGGTATCGAAAATGCGGTCGGCAATTTTTTCGTCGGTAAGCTGCAAAAATTCGTCTTCAGTAATAGGACTCTGCATTCCGAGCGATTTCAAAAGTTCAAAGTTAAACGAAGCAAAATCGCCATCGTTGTGGAATTTTGCCACGATGTTTTCGCACACGTCGTTGAGCATGTTGTTGATTTCGATATCAATGCCATCGCCAAAGAGTGCGCTGCGACGAAGTTTGTAAATAGCTTCGCGCTGTTTGTTCATTACGTCGTCGTATTCGAGAAGGCGTTTACGAATACCAAAGTTGTTTTCTTCTACCTTGCGTTGTGCACGTTCGATAGATTTGGTAACCATTGAGTGCTGAATAACTTCGCCTTCTTCGATACCCATACGGTCCATAAGAGCAGCAATACGTTCGCTACCAAAGAGTCGCATAAGGTTATCTTCGAGCGATACAAAGAATTGCGAAGAACCCGGGTCGCCTTGACGTCCGCTACGACCACGCAACTGACGGTCTACACGGCGGCTTTCGTGACGCTCTGTACCTATGATAGCCAAACCGCCTGCTTCGCGTACTTCTTTGCTCAACTTGATGTCGGTACCACGACCTGCCATGTTGGTAGCAATGGTGATAGTACCTTTTAAACCAGCTTGAGCCACAATTTCAGCCTCGCGTGCGTGTTGCTTAGCATTGAGCACTTGGTGTGTGAGTTTTTCCATGGTGAGCATTTTGCTCAAAAGTTCTGATACTTCCACCGATGTTGTGCCCACAAGCACAGGTCTGCCAAGTTCGTGAAGGCGTTTGATTTCTTGTATTACGGCTTTGTATTTTTCGCGTTTGGTTTTATAAACGAGGTCTTCTTCGTCGACACGTTTTGTAGGAACGTTTGTAGGAATTGTTACCACGTCTAATTTATAGATGTCCCAAAACTCGCCTGCTTCTGTTTCGGCAGTACCAGTCATACCAGCGAGTTTTTTGTACATACGGAAATAGTTTTGCAAGGTAATGGTTGCAAAAGTTTGAGTAGCAGCTTCTACCTTTACGTTTTCTTTAGCTTCGATGGCTTGGTGCAATCCGTCGCTATAACGGCGACCCTCCATTATACGTCCTGTTTGTTCGTCTACAATTTTTACTTTGTTGTCGATAACAACGTATTGGTCGTCGCGTTCAAACATTGTGTAGGCTTTTACCAATTGGTTGATAGTGTGTACGCGTTCTGATTTAACAGCGTAATCTGTCATCAAAGCCTCTTTCTTGGCAATTTTTTCGTCTTCAGTAAGATCCGAATGTTCTATTTCGGCAATTTGACTTCCTACATCGGGGAGTACAAAGAATTGTGGGTCGGCTGCATTTTTCGAAATCAAGTCGATACCTTTTTCGGTGAGGTCTACCGAGTTGAGTTTTTCTTCGATTACAAAGTAAAGGTCGTTGGTGATTTCGGGCATGCGTTTGTTGTTTTCGGCAATGTAGATGCCCTCGGTATTTTGCAACAACACTTTGTTGCCCTCTTCGCTGAGGAATTTAATAAGTGCGTTGTTTTTAGGAAGACCTTTCCACGCTTTTAAAAGTGCAATTCCACCTTTTTCTTTGTCGCCGTTTTTGATATAGTTTTTAGCGTCGATTAGCAAGCGTGTAACAAGTTCTTTCTGGTGCTGATAAAGTTCTACTACTTTGGGTTTGAGTTCCATAAATAGTTTCATATCGTCGCCAGCCTTTGGTACGGGACCACTAATAATTAAAGGTGTGCGGGCATCGTCGATAAGTACCGAGTCAACCTCGTCGACGATTGCAAAAATATGTTTGCGCTGAACAAGTTCGTTGGGTGTGATAGCCATATTGTCGCGCAAGTAGTCGAACCCAAATTCGTTGTTGGTACCAAATGTGATGTCGCAAGCGTATGCGTTGCGGCGCTGAGGAGTATTTGGCTGGTGTTTGTCGATACAGTCAACTGTTAAACCGTGGAATTGATAGAGCATACCCATCCATTCCGAGTCACGTTTTGCAAGGTAATCGTTGACAGTAACCACGTGTACGCCTCTGCCTGTAAGTGCATTTAAGAATACCGGCAATGTAGCCACAAGAGTTTTACCTTCACCGGTTGCCATTTCTGCAATTTTGCCTTGGTGAAGCACAATACCACCAATCAACTGCACATCGTAGTGAACCATATCCCATTTAAGGAGGTTACCGCCGGCATACCATTGGTTGTGGTAGATGGCTTTGTCGCCTTCGATAACCACGGCTTCGTTAACAGCGGCAATGTCGCGGTCCATATCAGTAGCCGTAACTTCAACAGTTTCATTTTCTTTAAAACGGCGAGCTGTATCTTTGATAATGGCAAAAGCCTGAGGCAATATTTGGTCTAATTGCTCTTTGATAATTTCGTCAATTTGTTTTTCGCAAGCATCAATTTCGTCGTAGAGTTGCTCCTGACGTTTAACGCTCAGTGGTTCGGGGCTCTCTAATTCTTTGCGGTAGGATTCTAATTTTTGGTTTACCGGCTCAACAGCCTTAGCAATTTGGTGGCGCAATTGACGTGTGCGCTCACGGAGATGGTCGTTGTCGAGATATTGTAACGACGCATATTCCTGTTTAATCTGCTCCAATATCGGCAGAATCTTCTTAATATCTTTACTTGATTTGTCTCCGAAAAGTTTTTTTAAGAGGCCTGTAAGTATACCCATTTTATGTTAAAAGTTTATGTTTCGCTTAGTTATAAAAATTAAATACGCCTTTAGGCAAATTAATCAGTGGCAAAGGTAAGTTTATTTTTGGAATATTTTGTTATTATTTGCGAAAAAAGATTAAAAATTTGTATATTTGTATTTTTAAAAGGCGAGATATTTGCACCATTATTATATTAGGTGTATTTTTTTAACATGTTACTAATAGATAAAAAATGAAATACAGGTCGGTACAAACAGGCGTTATGGCCATTGCTCTTTCAGGCATAGTATTGCTTGCTGTTATACTTGTGGGTTATTACAAATATCAAAAAGATAATAACGACAAGCTATATGCTAAGGAGCTTGAATCGCGCGATAATCTTATTGAGCGTATTATTGCTTCAAAAGAAGATGTTAATCACAAAGTGATAATGGAAAACTCTGCGTGGGATGACCTAAAATCTTATATGTCGGAGCCCGACGAGGAGTGGATCGAAGAGGAAATTGGTTACATGCTTGAATCATATCACGCTGCATTACTGCAAGTTGTTGACCTTAAAGGTAGGGTTCGTTACGAACGTCGCGACCCATTTTTTGAATTTACGCAGTTTTTTACCTTTAAAGAGAGCGAATTGGCAACTGCTTTTAAAGATACGTGCTTCAATCAATTTTACTTTATAGACGAAGAAGACAACCTTTTTCAGTATTACGCCGCTGGTATTGTAAGTAGTGCCGATATTCTTACTCGTCAAGAAAGAGAGGTTGGATACCTTGTAATGGCTATTGAGATTAACGACTCTGTTTTAGTAGATTATAGTCAGTCGCTTGGTAGTATACGTGTGGGCAAGGTGGTAGAAAAAACCGCTGTTGAAGACCTTCAAACGCAGAATATCCGCAAAAATCAAAACCTTGTTATCACATCCAAACCTTTAAATAATATCTATGGCAACCCCGTGTCGTTTATGTATTTTGTATCCGACAATGAGGTAAAAAAACTGTTCGACAACTTTGTGCCTGTGTTTGTTGGAGTGTCGGGCTTGTGTATATTTTTGTTTTTGTTGATTTTGCTCTATGTTAAGATACGAGTTACGGGTCCGTTGAAAAAAATCGGTATTGCTTTTCAAGACAAAGATTCCGAAATCGTGAAGCCAATGATGAAGAATCCTACCGAGTTTGGTATTTTGTCTAATCAGATTGATACATTTTTTACTCAGCAAAACGAGTTGCGCACACTCAACAAGCTATTGGAGCAGCAGCACAACGAGGTTCAGAAAAAGAACGAGGAACTTCAAAAACAAAAGGAAGAAATTGCTATTCAGGTAGAAAACGTTAATGTGCTCAATATGCAGCTTTCTGACCGCAACAAGGAGATGGAGATGAAAAATACCAAAATTCTTGTTCAGAAATCGCAAATCGAAGAGCAAGCCACTGCACTACAATTGCACAAATCGCAACTCGAAGAGCTTTATCATCAAGTGATGACCAGCAACAAGCATTTGTCGAATGCCAACAAACTTTTGACCGAAAGTCTCGATTATGCCACTTCGCTCAAAAACACGCTTACCATTTCGGCAATGCCTACCAAATCGGTATTTTCTGATTTCTTTTCGCTTTCGCTTGCCAAAAAACAAGTTAGTGGCGACTTCTATTTTGTAAAGCATACCGAAAACTATATTCTTGTTGCCGTTGGCGAAACTAACGAACATGGCGCAGCCGGAGCTATTATTTCGAGCCTTGCTATGTATACCTTAGACAAAACTATTACCAACTATTTTGACGAAGAATCTATCCCGATGCCGCATAAAGTGCTTAATAGAATGGCTATGTCTATCGAATCTATTGCCAAAGACAGCAAACTTAGCGATGATGGCATCTATATATCTTTATTTGTATATAATATCAAATCAGGAACAGCTTATTTTGCAAGTGCGCGTCGTTCGGTGGTAATTGTGCGAAAAGGCGATTCAAACGAGTTTTTTGGCGACAGTGTGTCGATAGGTCAGTTGCCTGAAAAATTCCGTTTTTCGTGTCAAGAGATTACTCTCCGTCCCGACGATAAAATATATCTTTATACCGATGGATGCACAGGTCTTGTCGGCGGTCCTAATAATCATAAGATTATGGCTGTTAACTTCAAAAAATTGCTGGTTAAAAACGCTATTTACTCTATGAGCGAACAACGCAAACAGCTCAAATCATTTTTTGAAGAATGGAGCAACGGCGAATTTAGCGATGATATTACAATTTTAGGATTTACTCTTTAAAGTTGTTTTTTTATTCTAATTTGCTAACTTTGCACCCCGAACAAGGAACAAACTTTAAATAATGTATAATCAAACAGCAGTATCGGCAGCAGTACCAAGAAATAGATTCCTGATAACCGAAAGTCAAATTGAGGAGAATCGGGAAAACTATACTATGGGTTTTGATTTTAAATACGCTGAACTGTTTTGCGAAAAAATACTCAATCCTATACGCGAAGTATGGTATAGGGCTAAGTTTATCGGGTTTGAAAACTTCCCATTGCGCAACAATCCCGAATCGCCACTTATTTTTGCCACCAACCATTCTGGAATGGCTTTCCCGTGGGATGCTATTGCATTTATCAGCCGCGGAATCGAAAAACTTAAAGATTCGGCTTCGAGCATTAGGGCATTAATATCGCCAATGTTGACCAAATTTCCAAACATGTGTCCTTACATGATTGACGGACTTTGGTGGAAGGCAGGTTGTATCAACGCCACTTTCTTAAACTTTGAAACTGGTATGAAACTCAATAAGAGCAACATACTTATTTTTCCCGAAGGTATCGAAGGCATTGGCAAAGGGTTCGACAAAAAATATCAGTTCCAACCCTTTAAAACATCTTTTTTGCGTATGAGCATACGCTATCAAACTGATATTATTCCATTTTATACCATCAACGGCGAATACAACAATCCGTTGGCATATAATATCCGTCCGCTTACCAAACTTTGCAAAAAGATTGGGCTGCCGTTTTTCCCTGTGGGACCGGTGATTTTCCTTGCAATTTTTCAACCTTGGATTTTTTACGCATCTCTGCCATCACAGCTTACATTTGTGCTTGGCGACCGTATCAAGGCTTACGAAATGACCGACAAACCTTACGACCAACTGTCGCAAAAAGATTTGAAACTCATTGGCGAAAAAATCCGCGTAAAAATGCAAGAAAACCTTACATCTCTATCGCAGCAGTACGGCAAAAAATATTACAACTTGCGTAGCTTATTAAAAGCTATGTGGAAAAACAAAAGGTCGTTTTTTAGATATTTCCCGGCATTTTGGCCTCTAACAATGACCTATTTTGATGTCAATTACAAAGAAAAAGACGGCAAAGGCACAATTAAATTCTCGTTGAAAAATTGTTTTAAAACAATTTTCCGCCGTCCGATAGTCTTGGCAATGTATTTGCCCGTAATTGGTTGGCTGTTTATAGCTTTAAAAAGTTTCTTTATGCTACGCCGCCGCCAACGTCAAAACAAAAACCAATAGCCATGAGACACCTTATATATATATATGCATTTTTGATGATTGCCTTGCTCAATACATCTTGCTATCGCAATATTAGGTATGTGGTAGACGATAAAACCCCTCTTCCTCACGAATATACCGATTCTATTCAAGATTATCATGTGGCTGCGGGCGATATTATTGGCATATCATTGATTTCTACCAACAAAGAAATTAACGAGATGTTTACCGAATATAATCAAAATCGTCAGCAAAATTCTTCGAGCAACGGCAGTAATCGCAGAGGTGGATACATTGTAAGCGATTCGGGATATGTGTTGCTGCCTATTTTTGGAAACGTAAAAGCTTCGGGCAAAACTATTAATCAAATTCGCAGCGATATCCAACGTCAAGCCGATACCAAACTTATTGATGCTGTGGTATCGGTAGAACTTTTGAATTTTGATGTCTATTTTATTGGAGCATCGCAAAATACTCGCATCAATTTTGACAAAACAAGTGTCAATGTGCTTGAAGCCATTGCTCAAACTGGCGGTATTAATTACGATTCAA
Organism: Bacteroidales bacterium; assembly: GCA_017651345.1. Taxonomy (GTDB): domain Bacteria; phylum Bacteroidota; class Bacteroidia; order Bacteroidales; family UBA3824; genus UBA3824. The sequence continues at coordinate 22,101 of JAGCDD010000142.1, forward strand.
AACGACGCAAAATTATTGTAATACGCAAAACTCAAGCGGGACACAAGCTCTATAAAATTGATGTTACCGACCGTAACATATTAGAGGCTTCGCAGTTTTATCTGCAGCCGAACGATATTGTGTATATCGAACCCCGACGTTTTGCCGCCATCACCAACGGACTTAAAAATTACACCACTATACTAAGCATTGTAAGCAGTGCGTTAACAACATACTATCTGATTTCGCGGCTTAAATAATATGGACAACAACATTACAACTAACGACCAAAATTCGTTCGACATTAAAGCAATATTGTCGAAAGTACTACCTCGGTGGTATTGGTTTGTGTTGTCGCTTGTGGTGTGTTTGTGCTATGCCTATTACAATAATCTCCACATTATTCCGCAATATAGTTGCAATGCCACGGTAATGCTTAAAAACAATGCCAACCCACAACGTTTGGTGGGTCTTACCGCTCTTGCACCCACTACCGATATCGAAAACGAAATTGGTCAGCTCAAGAGTAATACCCTTGCCCGTATGACTCTCCGTAAACTCGATTTTCAAGTTACATATTATCGCGAAGGTCATTATTCTGCCGATCGCGAACTTTATAGAAACAAACCTTTTGTGGTGGAGTTTGATTCTACCCATATTCAGCCCGAAGGCAAGAAGATTCATGTGCGTTTTGTCGACGATAATATTTTTGAATTATCTATAGGCGACGATAAAGCCATGCGAAAAGCATCTGTAGGCGAATGGATTGAGAGTGATAATATGCGTTTTTGTTTGAAGCTCACCGAAGGCACTCCGCAAATTGCCAAAGGAAACAATTTTTATTTCATCAAGAATAATTTTGAGGGAATGGTGGCTAAATATTCCAGCAATCTCAAAGTTCAGCAAAAATCTTCGGGAAGTTCTATCGTTTATCTCACCTTGTTTGGCGAAGTGCCAGAAAAACTCGAAGATTACATTAATACACTTTCGCTATCATATCTTGACTATAGTCTCGAACGCAAAAACCGTATACTTTTGCAAACTATTCAGTTTATAGATACAATGCTTATTTCGCTGAGCGACAGTATCAACACTGCACAAAAAGATATTTTGCGAATGCAGCAAAACAGCCGTGTAAGCAGCGAAGACGAACTCAAGGATATTGACGAAACTATCAAAAATCTCAAAAGTGAAATTTCAGAAACTATCGTTCGTCAAAATTATTACCGCTATCTAAAAGACGCATTGCAAAATAATAGTTCGCTTTCGTCGGTTGTTCCGCCATCACTTGCCAATGTTACCGATCCTGTGGTGGATGGATATCTGCAACAAATCAACGAAAAAGTCTCCGAAAAAACGGGACTAAAATTTTCAGTTCGCGATGGCGACAATATTGCTCCTTACAATCGTGTGGACTATGATATTTCGGAAATTAAAAAACAATGTACCGAATACGTTATACTTGCCGATAGCATTCTTGAAATCAATAAGAAAAAACTTAATTCGCAAATAGCTCAAATACGTGCATCTGTAACCACAATCCCCGCCGACAAATGGTACGAGATGAAGATTACAAAACAGTTTGATCTTAATAACGAATTGTACAACAGCTTGTTAGATAAACGTTATAATGCTTCTATCACCTATGCATCAAATCAACCTGATGCCGAAATTGTGGATGCTGCCACATGGATTACTCGCTATCCTATAGCCTCGATTGGCGGTTTTAGTTACTCAAAGGCAATTATTATAGGTCTTTCGATTCCGGCTTTGATTATTGCCTTGATGATATTTTTAGAAAACAAAATTACCGATGAGGCGGAAATCGAAAAGGCTACCAAGCAAACACCAATTGGTCATATACCTAAGAATCTGCATCATTCGCCGATACCCGTAAGCGTTCATCCTGCAAGTTCTATTGCGGAGGCTTTTCGTGCTTTGCGCACCAATTTGCAATTTATTGATGCCGACAACAAACACAAGATAGTGTTGATAACGTCAACCGTTAGCGGCGAAGGTAAAACTTTTGTTTCGGTAAACCTTTCGATTATTACCGCTGCCAATGCCAAAAAAGTGCTTTTGATTGGTCTCGACCTTCGCAAACCACGTATTCAAGAGTATTTTAATATCGACTCTAATTTGGGCATAAGTTCTTATCTTATAGGCGAATGTAGTTTTGAAGATACCATTTTTAAAACCGAACATCCGGGATTAGATTTTGCTCCTCCGGGACCCATTCCGCCTAATCCATCCGAACTTATCGGTAGTGCTGCCATGTCGGAATATCTCAACCGCGCATCGCAAAACTACGACCTTGTATTCATAGATACAGCTCCTGTTGGCATTGTGAGCGATGCCCTTATGCTCAAAAACCATGTCTCGGCGTTTATATATATTATCAGGCAGAATTATTCGCTCAAATCTGTTCTGAAACTCTACAACGAACTCCGCGATAATGGTTATCCCAAAATGAATATTGTTTTTAATGGTATTGTAAACAAACTTGGCAAATACGGAAAATATAGTTACCGCTACAATAATTATTATAATGGCTATTACAGCGATGGCGAATCAAAAAAGAAATCTTTTTTGAAAAAATTATTCAAAAAAAGTAGATAATGTAAAGTTTTTTTGCTAATTTAGCACCGTTTAATACTGCTTCAAAAATCACTACTTTATGAAAAACTTCGCCGTCAAGATTTACGAGAAAATTAAAGCTACTGCTTTTGGAAGATTTGTTTGCAATCATCCCTATATTGTGGGTTTTATACTTGTGGTATTGCACCTTTGTATCACAAATCAATACAGAGTGTACGATATGTATAAGGCAAAATCCACTTTGAGCAAACTCAATCAAGAATATAATTTCTATCAAAATAAAATTCAAGAAGATTCTCTCAAACTTCACAACCTTAAAACCGACAACAACAATTTAATAAAATTTGCTCGCGAGGCTTATCGTATGAAAGGCGATAAGGAGGATGTATATGTTTTAATGTATAAATAAAATGTCACTAACGCCTCCCGTCTTTACTCTTAATCAGCTCAACAAACTGATTAAAAACGAAATAAGTAACTCGTTTTGCGAGCCCGTGCATTTTATAGCAGAAATCAATTCGTTTTCGGTAAACCGCAGCGGACATGCTTATCTCGACCTTGTGGAAAAATCTTCCGACGGCGACAGCATTATAGCACAACTTCGGGCTACCATTTGGGCGGGAGTTTTCCGCACTATCAAACCCTATTTTGAATCCGTAACAGGTGAGCCTCTCCGTGCTGGTATTAAAATTATGGCTTGCGGTAATGTCTCTTTTCACGAGGTTTATGGGTTGAGTATCAATATTGTAAGCATTACACCCGAATATACCATTGGCGAAATGGCATTGCAACGCAAACGCACTATCGACCAACTTAATGCCGACGGCGTTTTTGATATGAACAAATCGCTTCAACTGCCAATGCTGGTTTCTAAAATTGCAGTTATTTCGTCGTCGCAGGCAGCGGGTTATGGTGATTTTACAAAGCAGTTGCAAAACAATCCCCACGGATATAGATTTTTTACATACCTTTTTGAAGCATCGATGCAAGGCGATGAGGCAGAAAACTCAATTATCATTCAACTTGAACGTATTGCCAAATTTGCCCATCTGTTTGATTGCATAGTTTTGATACGTGGAGGCGGAAGCAAAGCCGACCTAAGTTGTTTTGATAAGTATAATCTTTGCGCAAATCTTTGCCAGATGCCTTTGCCAATAATTACAGGCATCGGACACGACCGCGACGAATCGGTTGCCGACCTTGTGGCTAACACTCCATTAAAAACTCCCACTGCTGTGGCGCAGTTTATTATCGACCGTGCAAATATGTGCGAACGCCTTGTGGATGAAAAAGTTGCGCAAATAAAAACCTCAATACACAATTATCTCAATCGTAAGCAAGCCGATTTGGATCGTTTGCAGCAAAAAATATTTTCAAACATTCGCTTTAACATTCAACAACATCGCAACAAGTTGAATTATACCGTTAATGCCATTGCTATGAAAATGAATCACAAGCTGCAACAAAGTAAGCTAAATGTAGAAAACATCAGCAACAAAATCGAACTCAACAATCCTGCAAATATCTTGCGCAAGGGCTATTCGTATACAATGCATAATGGTAAGATTGTGCTTTCGGCATCGCAACTTGCTGAGGGCGATACCATTACAACTGTATTTAGCAATGGTTCTGCTAATTCTACTGTCACCAAAACATCTCAAGAATGATTACTATAGGACTGATTTCTGACACTCACGGACATCTCGACGATCAGTTTTTCAACTTTTTTGAGCCGTGTAATCAAATATGGCATGCCGGCGACATTGGCTCGCTCGCTCTTGCCGACAAAATAGCTGCTTTTAAACCCCTTGTGGCTGTTAGCGGAAATATCGACGATTATAAAACTCGTCTGGTATACCCTATGAATCAGCGGTTTTATGTAGAAGACACCGACGTGTTTATTACCCACATCGGAGGTTATCCGGGACATTATTCTACCTTGGTGAAAGACCTCTTAAAAACCGATCCACCCAAAGTATTCGTATGCGGTCACAGTCACATTCTTCGCGTAATGTACGACAAAAAATATGGCATGCTTGTAATGAATCCCGGTGCCTCAGGTATTCAAGGCTTTCATACGGTGCGTACAGCGCTGCGTTTTAATATCAACAAAGGCGAAGTTTCCGGATTAGAAATATGTAACCTACCCAGATAAGGGGATAAAAAGTTAAAAACTAATACTTTTTTATTAGTTTGTAAATGATAACAAACATTAATTATAATTAAGTTAG